>JAJFUK010000010.1 GCA_021372435.1 Actinomycetes bacterium
CCCCGGTTCGAGGCCGCGTCCATCTCGACCACATCGAGGGAGCTGCCCCGGCGGATGGCCACACAGTGAGGGCAGGTGCCGTCCGGCGCCGGCGTAGCCTTGCCCTGCCCGGCGTCGCAGTTGAGGGCCATGGCCAGGATCTTGGCGGTGGAGGTCTTCCCGGTGCCGCGGGGGCCGGTGAAGAGATACGCATGGCTGACTCTATCGTGCTTGATGGCGTTCACGAGGGTGCGGGCCACGTGTTCCTGCCCGATGATGTCCTCGAAGCGTGCCGGCCGGTACTTGCGGTAGAGAGAGACTGCCATGCGCCGGGTGACTCCTCCGCGCTAGCTCGAAAGAAGTAGGGCGATTATATCAGCCGGTCTGGTCGCCCCGGTCGGCCTGGCAGCCTTCTGCGCCTTGTTCCCCTTGATCTGTGGCGTCGTGCTCGCACGTCTGATCATCCTGGGCGCGGCGCAGAACCGCGTAGTGATCCACGCGGATGGCCTCCTCGAGGGACCGGACCGCTTCTTCAGGAAGGCCGAAGTAGTGGGCCACCCGGTGGAAGATCTCGATGGAGGTCTCGAACTCCTCCGGCACCACGTCGCTCGCGCCGAGGGCGTACAGCGGCTGGACCTCCGTAAGAAAACGGGTGCGGGCGATGATGTAGAGGGCGGGGCACATGCGCCGGAGCTGCGCCACGATACTGCGAGTCGCGACCGGGTCGCCGACGACGACCGCCGCCGCCCGGGCGTGTTGGGCGCCCGCGAGTGTCAAGACCGCCTCGTTGGTCGCGTCTCCAAAGTGGATCGGCTCGTTCCGGGCCACCTCTTCGCGCACGGTCTGAGGGTTCATCTCTACGACGACGTAAGGGAAGTCGAACTCGCGGGCGGCGCGCGCGAGATTCCGTCCGTTGATGCCGTACCCGATGATGAGCAGGTGGTCTGAATAGGATGGCTCCTCCGGTATCCCGATCTCCCTTCCGGCGGTGATCGACCGCGGGAGGCGCAACCGCTCCACCAGCCGGTAGACGCGATCGCTCTGGCCTATCAGCACGGGGGTGACCGCCATCGTGAGGACCGCCACGGCCAGGAAAGCCTGACGCACGTCATCAGGGAGCAGCGAGTGAGCGGTGGCCACGGCGGCGAGCACGAAGGAGAATTCGCCCACCTGGCTGAGGGCCAGCCCCGCACCCAGTGATATGCGCAGAGGGTAGCGAAGCGCCAGCACGGCGACGGCGCCGGTCACGGTCTTGACGACCATCAGCCCGACGGCTCCCAGAAGCACTATCCACCAGTGGCCGGCGAGAAAGCGGGGATCGAGCAGCATGCCTATCGAAACGAAGAAGAAGCTCACGAGGAGGTTGCGGAACGGCATGACGAGACCCAGGGAGTGGTGGGCGTACTCTGACTCGGAGATGATGAGGCCGGCCAGGAAGGCGCCCAAGGCGAGAGACAGTCCCAACCGGGCAGACAAAGCGGCCACTGCGAAACAGATCGCCACGACGACCATGAGGAAGACGTCGGCGCTGCGGCTCCGGGCCGCTTCATACAGCACCCAGGGCACTATCCATTTGGCCAAGACGATAATCAGCGCCACCACGCCTATCGCCACAGCCACGAGAAGAGGAGCACTCATGGAGATCTGGGGCGCGTCCCCGCCAAGCAAAGGGAGCACCAGCATCAGGGGTACGACCAAGATATCCTGAAAGATGAGAATCCCGAGGACGTTTCGACCCAAGGGAGTATCGACCTGAGCCCGTTCGGTCATGGTCTTCAGCACGACCGCGGTGCTGCTCAAGGCCGCCAACATCCCCAGCACCACGGCCTGAGGGGCGGAGAGTCCCAGGGCGAAGCCCGCCCCGGCGCCGGCCGCTCCCGTGAGTACCACCTGCAGAGGCCCGGCGATGAGCAGCACCCGGGCAAGGCGCGCCATCCTTCTGAACGATAGTTCAAGCCCCAGAGTGAACAAGAGGAATATCACGCCTATGTCGGCCAATTGCTCGACGCTCTCGGGACTCTCGATCAGCGCGAAGGCATTGGGACCGATAAGCACCCCGGCTACAAAGAGACCGACGAGGGTGGGCAGCCGCAGTCTGCTGAAAAGCAGGGTCACGACCACGGCCACGGCCATGACGATGAGTATGTCGGTAAGGGTGCCGGTCACGACCACACTGCGTCACGATGGGTTGCAGCAGACAAAAAGGACCGTGCACCCACCTTCGAAGACGGACCTCCAAGCGCCCGCCGGCAGCCGGCTCAGGCCAAGCCACCCCGCGGCACATGGAAGAGTCCGCTTAGGGCTGCTACCTCCCGGTCCTGACCCGGTTCACGGATTTCCATTGCGCAGGACCTGGCCGTCAACACCACACACCGGCGTCAGACCTCACAGGCCCGCTCCTCGGGTGGGGATTCAGCCCCGCTGAAGCGGATTGCGGGTACAGGGCACCGCTGGCTCCCCACCTAGCACGGTCGCCGAGGAGTATACAGCAGCCCGCGGCCCGGAGGTGCTCTCCCGACTTCTTCAGGGGTCCACGGTTCGCGCGCCGGCCGCCGCGCATCGGCGGCCTAGCGGCCGGTGGTCGAGGGAAGCGTCGTGGTCGTGGATGAGAGCGTCATGGTCACCTCGTCCAGCAGTGGGGTCAGTGCTTCGAGGAACCCCTTAAGAAGCTCTGCGGCCCGATCGGGTGCGTCCGAGGGCGATCCAAGGGTCGCTATGGTCGCGCGGGCCTCGGCCAGGACCTGGGCGGTTGCTCCGGTGGCGAGCGCTTCGGCCTGGTTCATCGCCCGGTAGACCTCCCGCATCGCGAAATCGGCGACGTCCATCTGCTCCTTCTCCAGAGCGGAGAGGCAACTGAGCGCCTGGGTGCGGGCCCGCAGACCGTAGAAGACCGCCAGGCGCGGATCATCGTCGGTCGCACCGGCGCCGTTGAGGTAGACGGCATAGGCGTGCTGCAAGGCGGAGGCATCTCCCAGCGCCCTGTCGGTCTCCGACATCAATCCGGGCTCGCTGGTAGTAGTCGCAGCTTCGCCGGTAGTGGCGGCGCCGTGCCCGGTGGTCGTGGTGGTCCCGGCTTCGCCGGTGATAGGGGCGCCTTGTCCGGTGGTCGTGCTCGTAGCGGCGCTATTGCCTGGGCTCACCGTCGTCGTCTCCCCATCGCCTGTAGAGGAACACCCGCAAAGGACGAGGCACGATAGGCCGAACAGCAACATGCAGGCCGCCAGGCAGCGGGCTCTCGACAGAGGCTTCGTCAAGGCAGTCTCCTTGCAGGTAGATGGCGGAGTGGGAGGGATTCGAACCCTCGAGACGAGTTACCCCCGCCTACACGATTTCCAGTCGTGCTCCTTAAGCCAACTCGGACACCACTCCGCGCGAGGTGTTCGGCTTCAAGCAAGGCGCGATTATAGCCCAAGAGTCTCACTACCCGGTGGGAATGGAGCCGCGGCCGCGGCTGCCCGTGCGTAGTCAGCCGCCGGGGCTGCCGCCGCCGGCGCTGCCCACGCTGGCGCTGCCGCGGCATCGCAGAGGCCGACCTTGCCTTGCGCTCATCCGGCGCAGCCTGCTTGGCGTCGCTTCTTCTTGAATGGAGTCATCAGGGCCACGTGGGCTGCCCGCCCACGATGACCGTCCAGACTACCAGGATCACACCGGCCAGGAACGTCCCTGGCACGATCAAAGCGCCGACCGGGTCTCGAGTGATCTCGGAGGGATGCAAGGTCCAGAGGCTGACGGCGCTGAGTATCACACTGATGACGATGGCCAGGATTATCTGCCTGCCGCTCACGCCCATGTAGACGATCACCACGCCATAGGTGGCCAGCGAACCCAGCACGTAGAGGAGCCTCTGGGGTCCGATCATCTGCTGCCCCGCGCCCTGTCCGATCAGGAGGATCACGAGACTGGCGAGGAAGAAGCCCACGCCCACCAGCAGGTACCCGACCCTCGTGTCGAGGAAGGCGATCTTGGCCGCGAACTCACCCTGGGCGAACATCTCAGGCATCACCCGGTGTATCGCGTGAGCGGCTACATAGACGCCGTGCCCGACCATGCCGACGGCGAGACCGATCCAGAACAACCAGGCCAACGGGCTGGAGATGACCGAATAGACGTTGAGTGTGCCCCGCGCCGACTGGTTGAGCACCAGAAAGAGCCTGGTGAACGCGAAGGCAGATAAGGCCGGGAAGACGACCAGAAAGACCAGGTCGACCGGCGGCAGCGCCCACGAACCCTCCGGGACCGCCGCGCCCGACCTGAGACCTTGATAGACCTCCCAGGCCACCAGGGAGATCATCACCCAAAAGACGCTCCGGGCGACGGGAGCCGTCGCCTTCACCTGGCTCGTGCTTGCTGTCACCGCGTCTCCAGCCGCTCGTGATCGCTGATCGAGAGCCACATCGCCGTGGCCATTCTATCGCGGCGGACCGGTGCCGGCCATCGACGACGGCGACAGGGTAGGCCGCCGCCGGCGCCGGCCGGCTCAGACGATGAAGGGAAGGAGGGCCTTGCGGTCCGGGGGATAGTCCGGAAAGCTCTCTTTGTACCAGCGGTGGGTCTTGATGGCCCGCGGGGCGAGATTCGCGACCGTCCACACGAAGAAGGCCAACGCGCCCAAGTTCCAGCAACTGAGTGCCCAGCCTCCCCACTCCATCATCTCGCCCAGGTAGTTCGGGCAGCTGACGAACCGGTACCCTCCGCCGCGCGGGATCCTATAGCCGTTCTCCCCGGGCGCGCGCAATCCGATGAGGATGTGGTCGGAGTGCCGGTTGAGGGCGTAGCCACACCAGAACAAGATGGCCCCCACGATGAAGCGCGGGTCATAGAGCCACGATACCTGCAGCTCGGGCCCCAGGGTGAAGAGATACCGGCCGTTCAGGTAGCCGTTGCCGACGTTGAACGCCGCCCCCAGAGCGACGACCGATACCGTCATGCTCGGACGGCTGGTGCGCAGGCGAAAAGGATAGACCAGCGAGCGGTGGACATAATGCGCCACCCAGAAGAAGAGAAGCACCAGGCATACCAGGTTTGCCTTCCGGTCGCTCAGCCCGTAGAGAACGAGAAAGGTGATGAGCACGGGGGTCTCCATGAGGATCCAGCCCCAGCGGGCGGTGATCCGCGGACCCCAGCCGCTGCGCGTGAAACGTCCGTAGGGGGCCGTCACGAAAAAGAGCGCCACGAAGGTGGCGGCCGCCAGGACCATCCAGGCCATCACGAGCCAGTGGTAGAAAGTAGCTTCGTCCATTTCAGTACTTATATCACCCGACGGTCAGCCGCGCGCGGTGTGGGGAGTGTAGAGGTTCTTCGGAGCTGTGCGCCGGGAAGGCACGGCGGTCTTCGGGGCTGCGCGGCGGGACGGCCTGGCCGGACGGGACGGCGCCCGGCCGGGATGGGACGGCAGGCTGCCGGGACGGAACGGCGCCCTAGTATACTTTCACCGCGTGACGCAAATCATCAACATCATCGGCCCCACTCTGTTCGCCATCGCCCTCGGGTACCTCTACGGCCGCGTGAGCCGGGGCGCAGGCGTGGGGACCCTCATCGATATCGCGATGTTCATCGCCACTCCCTGCCTGGTCTTCTATTCTCTGTACACAAGCGCCATCGTCATCGGCGATGCCCTCGACGGTTGGGCGTCCTGTCTCATCATCATGGCAGGCGGCTTCATCATCGCCTGGTTGGTGTTCGGCCTCCGCGGGAAGGGAAGTTCGGCCCTCTACCTGCCCATCATCTTCGCGAACACCATAAACATCCCCCTGCCCATCATCTACCTGGCCTTCGGCGACGAAGGGGTGGCCAACGCGGTGCTCTTCTACATCCCCAACGGTCTCCTTATCTACTCGCTGGGCGTATATATGGCGTCGGGCCGCAAAGAGGTCAGACAGGGGATCAAGGCCGTGTTCAGCACCCCCCTCATCTATGCCGCCGTGCTGGGCCTGGTCCTCAATCTCACAGGTGTCCCTCTGCCGGAGGTGGTGATCGATTCGCTGGAGTTCGTGGGCCGGGCGGCGGTGCCGCTGATGCTGCTGGTGCTGGGCATGAACTTCGGCCGCTACCGCTTTGCCCAGATACCTGTGACCCTGACGGCCGCTGTGATCCGCATGGGCGGCGGTTTTGCCCTGGGGCTGTTCTGCGTGTGGCTGTTGGGTATGACGGGTATACCGAGGGCGGTGGTGCTTTTTGAGGCGGCGATGCCCAGCGCCGTCGTGACCGCGGCTCTGTGCATCAAGTACGACAACCAGGCCGAGCTGGTGTCGTCGATCGTGCTCACCACGACGATCATGGCGATGGGCGTGATCCCCGCCCTGCTTTACTATCTGACGTAGCGGAGATGGAATCACCCTTGTTTGCGGAGCCTGCAGGCGCGGTGCCACGCGTCCATGACCGGCGCGCGGCTTCATTTGGATCGAGTAGTAGGGAGGTCGACGGGTCTTGAGAGACGGGGAGCCGCAACGGGTGGTGATCAGGCCCTACCTGCGGGACGGCAGCCCGCTCCGCGTGGACGCCGTGCTCTTCGACTTCGATGGGACACTGACCCGGCCCGGGGCGCTCGACTTCGCCGCGATCCACGAGGCGGTGGGTTGTCCGCGCGACAGCGGTCTACTCGAGTACCTGGCTCAGATCCCAGACCCGGCGGAGCGAAGCCGCAAGGAGGGGATCCTTCGCGCCGCCGAGATGGAGGCGGCCGGGCGGTGCCGGACAAACGAAGGAGCGGGGGAGCTGGTAGCCTTCTTGCGCGACCGCGGGATCCCGATGGGGATCATCACCCGCAACAGCCGCGAAGCGGTGGACCGGGCGTTCGCCAACCTCCCGGGGATCGACCCGGCGGATTTTGCGGTCGTGGTGACCCGCGACCTCCCTTTCGATCCCAAACCGCTGCCCGACGGGGTCCGGTTCGTGGCCGCCCACCTGGGAGTGGATGCCGGCCATCTGTTGATGATCGGGGACCACGCTTTGGACGTGGAAGCGGGGAAGCGGGCCGGAGCGCCCACCATGTTTCTGCGCAACGACCCGACGGAAGCTCAGGCGGATGGCGGGGCCGATCTCGTGGTGGGAACCCTGCCGGAAGCGCTCGAGGTGATCCGCTACGGGCTGCCGTTGCCGGTGGGCAAGCTTCCCGCGGACATGCTGGAGCGTGCTCTGGCCGGCATCCCGGGCGACGCGGCCGTGCTTGTAAGCGCCGCGATCGGCGAGGATGCCGCCGCCGTGGACATCCAGAGCGACGAGGTACTGGTGGTAGCCTCGGACCCGGTCACCCTGGCCGCCGATTCCATGGCCCGGTACGCCGTGCTCGTCAACGCGAACGATGTCGCCGCCGCCGGCGCCACTCCCCGCTGGCTGTTTACCACCGTGTTGTTCCCGCCGGGCTCGACCGCTTCGGAGGTCCTGGCCCTGATACGCGATATCCAAGAGGTCTGCGCCGGCTATGGCCTCGTGCTGCTCGGGGGGCACACGGAGATCTCCGACGCGGTGTCGCGACCCCTGGTGATGGGCACGATGGCGGGCACGGTCTCCGCATCCGGCCTGGTGGACAAGCGCAACATGCGAAAGGGCGACCGGGTCCTGCTCACCAAGGGGGTATCGGTCGAGGGTACCGGCCTTCTTGCCCGGGAGCAGGCGGCGCGCCTACGCGAGGCGGAGTGGACCGAGGCGGACATCGCCGAAGCCGCCGGGTTTCTGGAGAGGATCGGCATTCTGGAAGAGGCCCGGATCGCCCGTTCGTTCGCCGGGGTGACCGCTATGCACGACGTCACCGAGGGCGGTCTGGCGATCGCCGTGAGGGAGCTGGGCGCAGCCGGCGGCCGCCGGCTGCGCCTCCACCTGGACAGAATCCCGGTCTACCCGCAGACCCGGCGCATATGCGCCGTTTTCGCCCTGGATCCGCTGGGGCTGATCGGGTCGGGCAGCCTTCTCATCACCTGTTCGCCCGGAGAGGCGGGTCTTCTGGCCAAGGCGATCTCCGCCGCCGGCATCGAGGTGGCCGACATCGGAGAGGTGTTGGAGGAAGGTGACGGCATCGAGGCGTTCCGGGACGGAGTCCCGGCCGCGTGGCCGTCCTTTTCGCGCGACGAGGTCTCGCGCCTCGGCGGTTCTTCTATGATCAGCGCGGTCCCGCAGGGATGAGACCTCCGCTCTCTACCTTCAGAGCGGTCACTCACGCGTTCCGTTCTCTTCGGAATCGCAACTACCGCCTGTTCTGGTCGGGCCAGCTGGTGTCTCTCGCCGGGACGTGGATGCAGGACGTGGCTCTCAGCTGGCTGGTGCTCAGCCTGACGGACTCCCCGGCGGCTCTCGGCCTGACCATGACCATCCGGTTTCTTCCCGCCCTGCTTTTCTCGCTGTACAGCGGCGTTCTGGCCGACAGGCTACCCAAACGGCGCACCATCTTGGTGACTCAGGCGATCCAGCTCATGGTGGCCCTGACTTTGGCGGTCCTGACCTCGACGGAACTCGTCACGGTCGGTCTCATCTACGTGCTTGCCGCGATCCGCGGACTGGTCGATTCCGTGGAAGGCCCCGCCCGTCAGAGCTTCGTCCCCGAGATGGTCGGGACGGCCGACCTACCGAACGCGGTCGCCCTCAACTCCATGCTGTTCAACGGGGCCCGCATCGTCGGGCCGGCGATAGGAGCGGTTGTGATCAGCACTCTGGGCATGGCGGCCTGCTTCTACATCAACGCCGCAAGCTTCATGGCGACGATCGGCGCCCTTCTGGCCATGAGGACCGGCGAGCTCCGCCTGGTCCCTCGGGCGTCCAGGGACAGCTCGTGGCGCCAGCTGAGCGAAGGCTTCCGGTACGCGCGGTCGACCCCCGAAGTGGTGGTGATCTTCATCGTGATGGGCATGCTGGGGGCCTTCGGCTACAACTTCCAGACCCTCCTGCCTCTCGTGGCCAAGTACCTCCTCGGAGAGGGAGCGTCCGGATTGGCCCTGCTGACCACGACCATGGGGGCCGGGTCGGTCGTCGCGGGGCTGTTCGTCGCCTATCAAGGCCGGCCGACCCTCCGGCTACTCTTGGGCTCCGCGGGCGCGTTCGTGGTGCTTCTCGTCTTTGTGGCCCTCTCCCGGTGGACCGTGGTAACGGCCGTGTTGCTGTTCGTCTCGGGCATTGTGGGGGTCCTGTTCATGACCACCGCGAACACCCGGCTGCAGCTGGACGTGCCTGACCATCTGCGCGGCCGGGTGATGGGGATATACGTGCTGCTCTTCATCGGCACCACCCCTATCGGAAGCTACCTCATCGGTTTTCTCGCGGAGCATTTGTCGTCGGATTCGGTGGTGGGGGTGCGGGGGACCGTCCTCTGCATGGCCGGTCTGTGCGCGGCCGGCCTGGTGGCGGGGCTTCTTTACCATCGCCGGGCGGGCGGGGGCCCGCCGGTCGAGACCGGGGAATATGCGGAGACTCCCGGTGAGGCGGAGTGAACCGGCGGGCCGGCACCGGCGGGCAGACCGCGCGGGAGGGGCCGTGCGCCGTCTAGGTGGTACCGGTCTTGCGCGGATGACCCTGAGGGTGTCGGCCCTGGTCATCCTGTTGGCCTTCGGACTCAGCGGCGCGGGTTGCGACGATCCCCTGGCAGGTGCGAGCGGCGCGGGCGATCCTTATCTGCCTCACGCCGGCAACGGCGGGTACGACGTCACCTCTTACGACATCGCACTGGCGATCGACCCCGCCCTGGGGACCATCGCCGGGAGCACCACCCTTGAGGCGCAGGCCCTGCAGCAGCTCGAGTCGTTCAGCCTCGACTATGCCGGACCGGAGATCGGAGCGGTCACCGTCGACGGCACAACCGCAGAGTATCGACGCAAGGACGACGAGCTGATCATCTTATGCCCGGCTCGGCTGAGCGCGGGCGAAGACTTCGCGGTCGAGGTCTCCTACTCCGGCGCTCCGGGGAAGCTCGAGCATACCCAGGCCTTCGCCATGGGTTGGCAGCAGGTAGGGGACACTATCTACACGCTCGACGAGCCTCTGGGGGCGGCCACCTGGTTCCCTGCGAACGATCACCCGTCCGACAAGGCCACCTACACGTTCCGCCTCACCGTCCCGCGACCTTATGTGGCCGCGGCCAACGGGGTGTTGGTCGATAGGGAGGTCCAGGGAGCCGACGAGATCTTCACCTGGGAGATGCGCCGGCCGCTGGCCAGCTATCTGGCGGCGGTCAGTGTAGACGAATACGTGATGGTCAGGAGCACCGCGCCGAATGGGGTGCCCATCCGCGACTTCTTCGCGGTAGAGCTGGCAGACCGGGCGGGGGCGGTGTTCTCGCGCACCGGCGAGGTGTTGGCCTACTACGCCGACCGGTTTGGGCCCTATCCGTTCGAGGAGTACGGCGTGGTAGTGCCGTCTGTGGAGACGGGCGCGGCCATGGAGAACCAGACCCTGTCGCTCTTCGGCCGGGACGTTCTTGAAAGTGGGATGGCGGATCCCACGGGGGGGGCCGCATACCTGTCCCACGAGTTGGCGCACCAGTGGTTCGGCGACAGCGTGAGCATCAACCGTTGGCAGGATATCTGGCTGAACGAAGGGTTTGCTACCTACGCCAGCTGGCTCTGGTTGGAGCACGACCGTGGCCCCGCTGCCCTCGCCGCGATGGTGCAGCAGACTGTGGATGACCTGCGTGGATCAAGCGGCCGGCCGGCAGGCGACCCGGGGCCGGAGCAGCTGTTCGGCGCGAACACCTACCGGCGAGGGGCGCTCACCCTCCATGCCCTGAGGTTGACTGTCGGAGACGACGTGTTCTTCGGGATACTGCAGGAGTGGACCGCCCGCTACCGGTACGGGAATGCGACCACCCAGGACTTCATCGCTCTGGCCCAGGAACAGGCGGGAAACGTAGCTCCCGGGGTGCTGGCCGACCTGTTCGACGCCTGGCTCTACGGCGGCGACGAACTCCCGGCCCTCCCGGCCGCCGGCGGCGAGGCGGAGGGCAGTGGCAGCGAGGCGGCGGACGGCGGCGAGGCCGAGACCGGTGGCGGCGAGGCGGCGGCCGGTGGCGGCGAGACCCGGGGAGCCCTGGGCGGGTCGTGAGTCGCCGCGGCTACGGCCTGGGACGCGTCTTGAGCGGTGGCGGGGTGGGCCTGGGCCGGGTCGACTGGGGCCAGGCGCTGTCATGCTGAGAGACCGGTCAGGGGTCGTTTGCCGGTCTGCCCGGCTTGGACACCCGGGGCGGCTCCCGGCCTTCGAGCGCCGTGATGGCTTGGAGCGTGCTCGCGGGCAACGGCGTGCGCCGGCCGGCTACGTAATCGTAGGAGACGATGACGGCGTCGCCCTCTGCGGCGAGCTTCCCCAGCTTCTGGCTGACGGCCGCGTGCTCCATTACGATGCGGTTGTCGCCGACAGAGGAGACCCGCGCCGCCACGGAGAGGGTGTCGGGAAAGGTCACCGGCGCGAGATAGTGGCAGCTCACCGACCTGATGATGAGGCCCGACTCCTGCCAGCCGGGCCCGGGGGGCTCCATCCCGAGCCGCATGAGATACTCGATGCGGGCCGTCTCGAAATACTGCAGATACACGATGTTGTTGACGTGCCCGAGATAGTCCTGATCTCCCCAGCGCACGACGATATCCACGATCACCGGATAGTCTTTCAGCATGCCGTCTCCCCGCTGCTCGAGCCCAGTCGCGAAGGATTGTAACCCGGCGGCGGCCGCCGGGCCATAGTTGGCGGTCGAGGGGAGCGCGGGCGTGGCCTTTGTCGCCCCTTATCGTTGCGACCCATTGATTGCTTAGCGATATCATAATAATATAAACAGGAAGAACCCGCGTGTGTGCGCGCGGCCGGTATGACCGCCGCACCGCGCAGGCGGGAGGTCGTGATGGATAGGAGGACCCGATGGATGGACAGCAGGTATCACTGAATCACGAGAAGGAGATGAAGGCGATAAGCGGCTGGCCGATGCTCGCGGCCGTGATCGTCATCTTCGCGGCGGGCATCGCGCTGTTGGTGGTCGCCGCGGTACTGGGAGGCGACGGGGGGCTGAGTACCGGGGAGACCTGGGCGTTGGTAGGGCCGGGGATCGCCCTTCTCATTCTGGGAGCGTTCCTGTGTCCGGGTTTCTTCACGTTGGAACCCAATGAGACCCGGGTGTGCGTGCTCTTCGGAGCGTACAAAGGGACGGTGCGCCGGGGCGGCTTCCGTTGGGCCAACCCGTTCTACTCGAACGGCCCGGCGGCCAGGCCGGTGGGAGACGCCGCCCGAGACGCCACTTTGGCCGCGGCCGCGACGGCTGCCAAGAAGGGTCAGACCGCCAAGATGCCCAAGAAGTACCCCCGGTACAAGATCTCGGTGCGGGCCCGCACCCTCAATGGTCCGAAGCTCAAGGTCAATGACAGACGCGGTAACCCGGTGGAGATCGCCAACGTCGTGGTCTGGCGCGTCAAGGACACGGCCCAAGCGGTGTTCGACGTCGACGACTTCGAGCAGTACGTGGAGACGCAGAGCGAGACGGCCCTCCGCCACCTGGCCAGTTCGTACGCCTACGACCACGGCGAGGAGAACGAGATCACGCTACGCAGCAACGTCGATGAGGTCTCCCAGGCGCTCAAGACCGAGCTCGAACAACGTTTCGCCCGCGCCGGCGTGGTGGTCGAAGAGGCCCGTTTGACCCACTTGGCCTACGCCCCCGAGATCGCCCAGGCCATGCTCCGGCGACAGCAGGCTGAGGCCATCATCGATGCGCGGCAGAAGATCGTCCACGGCGCGGTGAGCATGGTGGAGATGGCCCTCCGCGGTCTGACCGAGAAAGGGGTGGTCGAATTGGACGACGAGCGGAAGGCCGCGATGGTGAGCAACCTCATGGTGGTGCTGTGCGGGGAATCCGAGGTGCATCCGGTGGTGAATACCGGGACCCTTTATACATAGTTTCTATGCGTAGGGTATGCTTGGGACTCTCGATGGCTGCGGAGCGGGCCTCATTTGCGAGGGATGACGGCGGGGATACGGGCTGATGGCCGAGCGCAAACAGTTCCTGCTCCGCATCGATCCCCGACTGTGGGCCGATCTGGAAGCCTGGGCCGCCGACGAGCTGCGCAGCGTCAACGGTCAGATCGAGTACCTTTTGAGAGAGGCCGTCCGCAGGCGCAAAGGCTCGTACGAGAAAGGACCGAACGATGAAGGACCCCCGGCTGGACAAGCTGGCCGCTAGTCTGCTCGACTACTCCCTCGACCTGCAGCCCGGCGAGAGGGTGAGCATCGAGGGGGAGTCCGGGTCGATAGACCTGAT
Organism: Actinomycetes bacterium; assembly: GCA_021372435.1. GTDB lineage: Bacteria > Actinomycetota > Thermoleophilia > RBG-16-64-13 > RBG-16-64-13 > RBG-16-64-13. The sequence goes on from JAJFUK010000010.1 coordinate 13,196, forward strand.
GATCGCCTTGGTCGAAGCGGCATATGCCCGCGGCGCCGTGCCCTTCGTGGAGATCGCCGACGAACGGCTGCAGCGTGCCTGGCTCTTGGGCGCCACCCGGGAGCAGATGGACCTCAGGGTCTCGTGGGAGATGAACCGGGTGAAGGATGTGGAGGCGACCCTCTCCGTATTGGCAGGGGCCAACGCTTCGGAGTTGGCCGATGTGCCGGGGAGCGTTCTGGAAGCCTCTCACCTGGCCGCCGAGCCGCTCATGGAACTGCACTTGAAGAAGAAGTGGGTCCTACTTCGCTATCCCACTCCCTCCGCCGCCCAGGCGGCGGGGATGTCGACCAAGGCCTTCGAGGACTTCTGCCTGGATGTCTCCACGCTGGACTACGCCCGTATGGATAGGGCCATGGATCCGCTGGTGGACCTGATGTCGCGTACCGACAGGGTCCGGGTGACCGCCCCGGGGACGGATCTCTCCTTCTCTATCAAGGGGATCCCCATCCTCAAAGCCGCCGGCAAGAACAACATCCCTGACGGCGAGATCTACACGGCTCCTGTGCGCGAGTCGGTGAACGGTACGATCTCGTTCAACACTCCCTCTCTCGAGGACGGAGTGACGTACGAGCGCATGAGGCTCACCTTCAAGGACGGCCGGGTGGTGGAGAGCGACGCCGGCGAGCCCGAACGGCTTCGGATGATGCTCGACACCGATGAGGGCTCCCGCTATCTGGGCGAGTTCGCCTTGGGCGTGAACCCGCGCATCGAGCGGCCCATGAAGGACACGCTCTATGACGAGAAGATCGGCGGCAGCATACACGTGGCCCTGGGGCGCGCCTATGAAGAAGCCGACAACGGCAACCGGTCGAGCATCCACTGGGATCTGGTCCTGATCCAGACCCCCGAGTGGGGCGGGGGCGAGATCTACTTCGACGATGTGCTCGTGCGAAAGGACGGCCGGTTCGTCCTGCCCGCCCTGGAAGGTCTGAATCCCGAGAACCTTACGTAAGGATCAGCGGCCTGCCTAGAGACGCCGCGTGGTGCGGGCCGGCGCGCATTAGACGGCCTGCTCCACCCGGGCTGCCGCCTCCCGCCAGAACGGGAGCCGGGCGCCGATGGGCCCCCCCAACCCTACGAAGAACCAGGCGAACACGCAGACGCCGGCCGTCGCCGCGGCGACCGGCCACGGCGGCAGGTCGAGGGCGAAGAAGTCCTGCGTGAGAGGTACGGCGAAGGCCAGGATGAGCAGCATAACCATGGCCAGCACCAGCCCCAGCCGCCACCCGCTAAGTGGATGCTCGATGGCCGCGATCACCCGCCAGCCGATAATGGAGAAGATGATGGTCTCCATCGTCTGGGCTTCGGCGACCGAGGCCCCCATCTCGCGGAGCAACAGGTAGGAGAGGAGGATGGTGAGACCCGCGAGGATGCCGGTGGGTATCACGAAGCGGGCCATCCGGAACACAAAGCCCGGGATGAATCTACGCGGGTTGGGAGCCAGCGCCAGGAAGAAGCCGGGTATCCCGATCACCAGGGCGTCGATGAGGGTCAGATGTCGGGGCAGGATGGGATAGGAGATGGTGAGCGCCGCCACCGCGATCGCCAGGATGGCCGCCCAGACACTCTTGGTCGTGAACATCTTCGAGACGCGCTCGATGTTGGCGGTCACCCGCCGTCCCTCCGCTACCACCCCCGGAAGGGTGGAGAAGCGGGAATCGACCAGCACCAGCTGGGACACCGCTTGAGCCGCGGCGGTCCCGGTACCCATGGCTATGCCCATGTCGGCCTTCTTGAGAGCCAGCACGTCGTTGACGCCATCGCCGGTCATCGCTACGGTGTGTCCCCGGCTCTGCAGGGCCTCGACCATCGCACGTTTTTGGTCGGGATCCACCCGGCCGAAGACGGTGGTCGTCTCCATGATGTCGGCGAGTGCGTCACCATCGGGTAACATCCGGGCGTCCAAGGCCTTATCTGCGCCGGGAACGCCCGCTATAGCGGCGATCGTGGCCACCGTGGCCGGATTGTCGCCGGAGATGACCTTTATCTCCACGTCTTGCTCCTGGAAGTAGGCGAGGGTCTGTGCCGCGTCGGGCCGAACCCGTTCACTTAAGATGACCAACCCTACAGGCGTGAGACCGCCGGGTAGGGTTTCTCCGTCCAAGGATGCCTGTGTGTGAGAAAGGAGCAGCACCCGCAAACCTTCGCCGGCCAGTTCGGCGGCGCGCGCACGGGCCTTGACGCCGGCGCGGTCGCCGTTGGCCACGATCTCCGGAGCCCCTAGGACCCAGGAACCGCGTCCCGCGATGCGTGTGGCGCTCCACTTGCGGGCCGAGGAGAACGGTACCGAATCTTCGACCGTCCAGCCGGCAGGGGCGGGCAGCGCCGTCCCGATGGCGTCGAACGTGGAATTGCGTCCCGAAGCCGTGGCGGCCATCAGGCCGAGGACCCGCAGGGCAAGACTGTCGCAGGCCGGGTTTTCGCCGCCGCCCGCGTCCGGTCCGCCGCCGAATGCAGCCGGCGACCCACCTGTCAGCGCTTCGAACCGTTCGAAGGCCGGATGCGGCTCGGTGATGGTGCCGGTCTTATCGATACAAAGCACATCTACTCGCGCCAAACCCTCCACGGCCGGCAACTCGCGCGTAAGGACTTTGCGTCTCGCCAGCGTCACCGCCGACACGGCGAAGGCGATACTCGTCAAGAGCACCAGGCCCTGCGGGATCATGGCCACCAAGGCCGCCACGGTGTTGTTAACGCCGTGCTCCAAGTTCGCTCCCATGCGGAACTGGGCCCAGACCAGGAAAGCACCCACCGGGATGATGCCGGTGCCGATGACCCTCAGGATGTTGTTGATCCCCGTGACGAGATCGGAGCGCAGGCGCACGTAGCGCTTGCCCTCCCCCGTCAGCCGTTGGGCGTAGGCCTCGGAGCCGACGGCGGTGGCTCGGAACGCGCCGCTCCCCGCGACGACGAAGGTCCCCGATAGTAGAGGGTCACCGGGTTCCTTGGCCACGGGCGCGGACTCGCCGGTAAGAAGCGACTCGTCAACCTCCAGGCTGCGTGACTCCAGGGTCTCGCCGTCGGCTACGATCTGGTCACCGGCTGAGACGCGTAGGACATCGTCCAGCACCACCTCGGCCACGGGGACCTCCTGCTCCCGTCCGTCTCGGATGACCTTGGCCGCCGGGGTGGTAAGGACCGAGAGGCGGTCGAGGGCGATCTTGGCCCGCATCTCTTGAACGATACCGATCAGCGCGTTGATGACGATGATGGCGCCGAACAGGCCGTCCTTCCACGACCCGAAGACCACCACCGCCACAAAGAGGACGCCCAGTATGAGGTTGAACCAGGTGAAGACATTGCCGCGGATGATGTCCCAGGTGGTGCGGCCCCCGGGTCTGGGCGTGACGTTGGTCTGCCCCGCCTCGACCCGGGCGCGCACCTCCTCCGAGGTGAGGCCAACGGGGTATGGGACGCTGGGGTCGGCCGTATGGGGGGGGCCGAGGCCGGCGGTGACCTCGGCCCCAAAACGCATGCTGTCTGAAGGAGTCCCATTGCTCACGACTGGTGATGCCCCTCGAAAAAGGCCGCAGCCTTTGCTGTGTCTGCACCTGCTAGAGGGTACCATGGGCGCCGCAGCCCCTGCGCCGGTGATGACCCCACCGGCGCCCTGCCGGCGGCTGTCAACCCGGGACGGACCTCGGGCGTGTAATGGCCGGTGTGACCGTGCGAACGAAGGCAGGAACGGGACCTATGGCTGGAAAGGCCGTCGGAGAAATCTCAGCGCCGGCGGGCGAATGGGGAGATGAGGTGGCCTCGTCGCCTGTCTCCGCCGCGGGGGAGGCGTGCAGAGGGCGCCCGCGGTACTCCTCTCCCGAGGCCTTGTTCATTGACCAGCGACGCCCTCTCGTCCGGGCCCTCACCCTGGTGTGCGGCGATCCTGCGCTTGCCGAGGACAGTGTACAGGAAGCCTTCGCCCGCCTATGTCTCAAGTGGAAACGCATCAGTGAATATGATGATCCCGCAGCTTGGGTCTACCGGGTTGGTCTCAACCTGGTACGGGACCATCGCCGTAACCTGGCGCGCCGTGCTCGGCTGGTGGCCCGCTTGGGCGGAGAGTCCGGGGGCAGGCAGGCGCAGGCGCCGGTCATCGACCGAGACCCGGTCCTGTGGGCAGCCGTCCGGGCGCTGCCCGGACGGCAGAAGACCGCTGTTGCCCTCTACTATCTGGCCGACCTGAAGGTGGCCGAAGTGGCCGGCGCCATGGGTATCTCCGAGGGGGCTGTGAAACGTCACCTGGACAGGGCCCGCGAAACCCTACGCACAAGGTTAGAGGTGAACCATGAGCGATGAATACGAGTGCGACGAAGAGCTGAAGATGGCCCTCGAGCGTCTGGTGCCGCCCCCGCCCCTTGCCGGTACGTGGCACGACGTCCAGCGCCGGGTCCGGTACAAGCGCAGGCGAAGACGATCGGTCGGCGCCATCGGGACCGCCGTTGTTGTCGCGGTAGCGGGGTATGGCGGTCATTATCTGTGGCAGGAATGGAGACAGGCTCCCGCGGTCATGCTTGCCGACTCCATGCCTGAGACCTTGACCGGGGTCGAGGCTGAGCTGTGGGCCGAGATCGACCGTGTGAAAACGCAGTCTGAGACGGGGGATCTCGCTTGGGCGGATATCCAGAAGGTCTGGGAGGCGATCGACTCCATCTATCCCACTGCGCTCTATCGTGCCGCGGAGGGGGCACATCAGGACCTCGGATCCTGGCTGGACCTGTTGGCCTCTCTGCAGCAATCACTGCTTATCGCGGCGCCGGGAGCCGTCGTCGCATATCTGACGGACGAGGGCGCCTCCGCAGCCGCTCTACGGGCTCTCCAGGCCGAGCTGGTGGCCATGCCCGAGGTGGCGAAGGTCGTGTATGTGAGCAAAGAGCAGGCGCTGGAGCGGCTCCGGGAATCCTTCGCCGGGCAGCCCGA
>JAJFUK010000012.1 GCA_021372435.1 Actinomycetes bacterium
GGCGGGCATGGAAGGCATAAGCTCCCTGGTGGAGGACTGGAACATCGACAACCTGAGGTCCTCCGGCCTGGTGAACTCCTACCTTATGCGTGAGTTCGAGAAGGTGTTCCCCGATAAGCCCCCCACGTTGGCGAGGATCACCCCGCACAACATGAAGTCCCTCACCCGGCAGAGCCTGGCCTTCAGGCGGTCGGTCAGGGGAGAGACCATAGGGGCCCTCGGCTGATCACTGGGCCGCCTCTACCGCCTCGCCCATCATCTGGGCGAACTTGGTCCACTCCTCTTCCTTGATGTCCGGGAACTCGAAGCGAGTGCAGCTCTCGCACCTCGCCAGATCCCGGTCGACCGCATCGTCGAGTACGATGCTCACCTTGGGGGCCATCTGCGCCTTCTTCAGTATGAGGTCGGCGCAGCGGTTCTTGCAGCCGTTCACCGCCACCAGGTGCTGGGGGTCCCCGCCGCTCATCTGCACCAGGATCGGCGACGCGGCGACGGTGCAGGCGCTGAACTGGAGGATCCGGTCGAAGTACTTCGGCGCGAACTGCTCCACCGCCTTCTCGATTAGGAGCGCCCGCTCGCCGTTCGCTCCGCAGATGACGACCATAACCCTCACTCGCCCACCTCCTGCAGGCTCGCCAGTATCTTGGCCTCGGCCGCGGCCACCGACCGCTCGTCGACCACGGCGGTCTTGTCGATGATGACCGTCCTGGTCGGCGTTACCCCGTACAGCAGCATCGTCTGCGTGCCGCAGCAGCCGTCGCACCCCTCCACCACGACAGTGCGGTCGGGATCGAGCGCCTTCAGCTCGTCGATGTACTTGGCCAGCCCGGCCCCGGCGGGGCAGGGAGAGAGAACCCGGATGTCCTTCTTCTCGGCCACGCGGCGGAGCGCACGTCGGACCACCCGGGCCGAGGGCGAGAAGCCGGCGCACATCAGGACGTTGATCTGCGCCATGTTCATCCCTCGTAGAACAGCCGGGGCTTGCCCACGCCGGTCACCGTGAGGACCATCTCCAGGAGAATGTTCCCTCCCCAGCCGCCGCCGAGCTTGGCCTCCCGGCGATGGGCGTCGACGATGACCTCGACTGTGTCCGCCCCGGACGCCAGGGCCTTCTCCGTCACCAGGCGGCTGCCCTCCGCCCGGGCGTACTCGATGGCATCGTCCATGTGCTCGAAGTCCTTCTTCTCTTGCATCCAGTACAGCGTGCACGGAGGGTTCTCCATCTCTGCCAGGCCCTTCTTGGGGCGGATGAGCAGTTCCACCGATTCCATCACGTTCCCGGAGATGGCGCCGGCAGCGTTGCCGATCTCGGAGTGCTCCGGCAGCACCAGGCCGGTGTCGAACAGCTTGGCGACCGCCGGAAGGTAGGCGCCGACCGGCGCCCCGATGCCGATGATCGGCTTGTTCAGCTGCAGGTGGCAGGCGAAGTCTCGGCGGCCGGTGCCCCGCACCATGTTGTTCATGAGGGACATCGCCACCTCGTCGAGCTTGGCCTCGCCGACCTCCTCGAACACCAGCTTCTTCAGCACCTCGAAGGTGATCTTCTCAATGGCCACCGTCTTCACCGTAGCGATGAACTCGGGGATAGACGCCCCGAGGATCTCCGCCTGTATCCTGACGCCGAGCTTGGAGGCCTCAGCGTCGTACTCCACGTAGGAGCCTTCGGCGTGCAGCATGTCCGTCGGGGTCAGCCCGA
>JAJFUK010000034.1 GCA_021372435.1 Actinomycetes bacterium
TCGATGATGCCGTCGCGGAGGTCGCCCTCCTGCGGCCTCTGCTCTACAGAGGCCACCGCGTCTGTCACGACTTCAAATCGGCCCGCGGGCTGCACCACCTCGTGGAGTCGGCGGGGCACGACACGTACCTGGCCGCCTATCTGTTGGCTCCGGGGCGCAGGGAATATGGCCTCGAGGACATCATGCGCGAGGTGGGACTCGCTCCTCCGGCCGCGTCAGACGAGGGCGCGGGGAGTCGTGGCGCGGGGGGCGGCGCGGCGCCGCCCGGGGCGCGCGCCGCGGCCGCGGTGGTCCCACTGGCGGTCCGGCAGGAACAGGCCCTTCGCGAGCAGGGCATGTGGGATCTCTTCCGCGACATCGAGCTGCCGACCACCAGGGTGCTGATCGCCATGGAGGAGGCCGGGATCCACCTGGACTGCTACCGGCTCGAGGAGATCGCCGGTAAGGTTCGCGACCAGATGGAAGAATTGGAATCGCGCATCTATGAGCTCGCCGGCGAGGAGTTCAACCTGGGCTCGTCTCAGCAGTTGGGCCGCGTACTCTTCGACCGCCTCGGGCTGCCCCGGCAGCGAAAGACCAAGACCGGCTACTCGACCGATGCCAAGACGCTGGAGGCGCTGCGGGACAGCCATCCTATCGTGGGCCACCTGCTCGCTCACCGCGAGTTGTCGAAACTCATGTCCACCTATCTGCTGGCTCTGCCCGAGGTGGTCGATCCGGTGACCGGCAGACTGCACACGACGTTCAACCAGACGGTCGCAGCGACCGGGCGGCTGTCCTCGAGCGATCCCAATCTGCAGAACATCCCGGTGCGTACGGCGCTGGGCGCCCAGATCCGGCAGTGTTTCATGGCGGAGCCGGGCAACCTCCTGGTCGTGGCCGACTACTCGCAGATCGAACTGCGCATCATGGCCCATCTCTCGGGCGAACCCGCCCTTTTGGAGTCTTTCGCCCGCGGGGAGGACATCCACGCCCGCACTGCCGCGGAGGTCTTCGGACTTGCCGAGGACCAGGTCGACTCCACCCACCGGCGCTACGCCAAAGCCGTGAACTTCGGCATCATGTACGGCATTTCCGCGTTCGGCCTGAGCCAGAACCTCGGGATCGAGCGGGAGGAAGCGGCGGCCTACATCGAGCGCTACTTCGAGCGTCTTCCCCGGGTCAAAGCCTTCATCGAGCAGACGATCGAGTCGGCGAAGCGCCAGGGGTACGTAGCCACTGTGTTCGGGCGCAGGCGACCTATCCCCGAGCTGGCCTCGGGCAACTTCCAGGAGCGCTCGCTGGGGGAGAGGCTGGCGGTGAACTCGGTGATCCAAGGCAGCGCCGCCGACATCATCAAGGTGGCCATGGTCGGGTGTCACCGGCGCCTCTCGCAGGGATTCCCGGGGTCGCGCCTGGTGCTGCAGGTGCACGACGAGCTGGTCTTCGAGGTGCCGGAGGATCAGGCTCCGAGCGTGCGGGACGCCGTGGTGGAGGAGATGGTCGCGGCCTTTCCCATGGCGCCTCCTCTGGGAGTCGACGCCGGTATCGGGCCCGACTGGGCGGCGGCCAAGTAACGGCGGCGGGCCCTCGCCGGCCTCTCGCCGACCGTTTGCTTTTCGTCGATGTCTCGCTATACTACCGGCACATGCGCCGCGCGAGGGCGGGGCTCGGGCGTTCCTTTGGGAAGGAAACAAAACTACATGTCAGACCAACAGACGGACGGCACTACTTCCAACATCGACGAGGCACAGAAACTACAGGGCGGTCACGAGCTGATGATCGAGGTCGATGGGAAGATGATTCCCAATTACGACGCCACGATCATGAGCTTCGAAGAGGGCGACATCGTCACCGGCACGGTGGTCCGGGTCGACAAGGATGAGGTTCTTGTCGACATCGGCTACAAGAGTGAGGGTGTGGTGCCCGCGAACGAGCTGTCCATCCGGAAATCCGTGGATCCCTCAGAAGAAGTGTCGGTGGGCGATGTGGTCGACGCGCTGGTGCTGACCAAGGAAGACGCCGACGGCCGTCTTATCCTCTCGCGCAAACGCGCCCGGTTCGAGCGGGCCTGGCAACGCATCGAGAAGGCCTTCGGAGACGGCACTCCCGTCAGCGGCAACGTCATCGAAGTGGTCAAGGGCGGCCTCATCCTTGACTTGGGCGTGCGCGGCTTTTTGCCTGCGTCGCTGGTCGACATTCGCCGGGTGGCCGAGCTCGACGAGTTCCTCGGCCAGACCCTGGAATGCCGGGTGATCGAGCTCAACCGGTTCCGGAACAACGTGGTCCTCAGCCGCCGGGCCGTGCTCGAAGAGGAGCGCCGCGGAGCCCGCGAGCAGATCCTCGACCGCATGAACGTGGGCGACCTGGTGACCGGGACCATCTCCAACATCGTCGATTTCGGAGCGTTCGTCGACCTGGACGGCATCGATGGCCTCATCCATATCTCCGAGCTGTCGTGGAGCCACGTGAACCACCCGTCGGAGGTCCTGAACATCGGGCAAAAGGTCGAAGTGCGCGTCCTCGACATCGACCGTGAGCGGCAGCGCATCTCGCTGGGTCTCAAGCAGACCCAGAAGGATCCATGGCAGCAGGTGTTCGAGAACCGCCAGGTCAACGAGATCGTCCACGGAAAGGTCACCAAGTTGGTCTCGTTCGGCGCCTTCGTCGAGATCGAGGAAGGCGTCGAGGGCCTCATACATATCTCCGAACTTGCTCAGCACCACGTCGAGGATCCCTCGGAGATCGTGCGACCGGGGCAGGAAGTCAACGTCAAGATCATCGAGATCGATTCGGACCGCCGCCGTCTCTCTCTGAGCCTGAAGCGTCTTGAGCCGGAATATCGCATCCATGAGGATGTCCTGGCCGAGGAAGCCGAAGAAGAGGGCGAGGAATACGTTAAGGAAGGCGCGGGAGGCGAAGA
>JAJFUK010000044.1 GCA_021372435.1 Actinomycetes bacterium
CTTAGTTCCGGTGAGCTGGACCTTCTCGGCGTTGACCACCACGACGAAGTCCCCCATGTCTACATGGGGGGTATATGTCGGCTTCGTCTTGCCCATCAGCACCATGGCCAGCTTGGAGGCGATGCGACCGAGGACGGCCCCATCTGCGTCGACCAGCAGCCACTTCTGCTCCACCTGACCTGCCTTAGCCATAAAGCTCTTCATAAGCGTACTCTCTTCTTTCTCTATGGTATAGAAACCCTGCATTTTAGCATCAGAAAAAGCGATGTCAAACGATTTTGCCACGAATTTTCCAGATTTCCGCCCGTCAGAGTGGCACGATCTTTCACCCCACCCCAGCGCGTGGTATACTGGATGGAGGTTCTGGCAGGTGTTAAAGAATGATGCAAGCGAGGTCGAACGTATGGGAACGACGCACGTAACTGTCACAGTCCGCAATCCGGCACAGCCAGAGAAGACCTGGGAGGGGCTTTTCCTTGTGGATACCGGGGCGGTTGATTGCTTAGTGCCCGGCAATCGGCTTCGGGCGATCGCACTGGAACCGGGGGCAAAGCGTACCTATGAACTGGCCGACGGGACTGAGGTGAGGCTGGACATCGCCACTGCGCAGATAGAATTCATGGGCGAGATCGTCGGTTCCACCGTTATCTTCGGCCCCGACGACGCTGAGCCCATCCTCGGTGTTACCGCCCTGGAATCCGTAGGCATCGAGGTGGACCCGCAGAACCAGCGACTGAAGCGTCTGCCCGCCGTCCGGCTGAAGTGAACTGCCGATTGGTTTGTCCGCCGGCTGGGCATTCAGACCCTATGAACTTGCGCCAGCGAGAAAACGCAGAGGAATCCCCGGACTGGTTCTTGCTGCCTTGTCCCGGGACTCCTCTGCGTCCCACTTACGTTATGATCTGCCCATGTTCTGACCGAAGGGGGCCTCAGACAGTCCTGCGACGACGAAGCCAACCGACCAGACCAGCGCCGAGGCTGGCGAGCACAGCCGCACCAGGAGCGGGGATTGTGCCGGAACTGCCGTCATTGCAGGTCGCCATGTATGTCTCCCAGTCTGTGCCGTCCCAGCCTGACCACGCAACGCTCGTGCCCGAGATGTCGATGCCGTATATGCTGTAGTTGGTCGGATATTCAAATACCAGGCCGCCAAAGCTGGCGTAGATGTCCACGCGGCATTCGCCCCGGAGACTACCGCAGATGCACTCAGCCCGGCCTTCGGCCGGAACCAAGAGCGTTTATCGCTTTGCAGGGTGCCAGCGGAGATGTTCTGGATTAGCCTGAGCCCTCCGCTGTCCGCTGGTACCCCAAATGCGAAAAACGCGTTCCTTCAGATGCACATAAAGTTCAGCCTGCAAACGGTTTATGGACCGACCACAGAATCATCCGGAAGAGGTTCTCAGTTGTTGCGAGTTAGTAGCATGGACCGCTGTCGGCGGGGACATGAGGTTGGGTGCGGTACGTAGGTCCGCCGGGAGGGGCTTCGTTCGGGTCATGCTTCTCAAGGGAGCTTGATCGCCGGACCCACCTTGCCCCTGCACGACCGACGCAGTCTCGGTATTGGAAACTCCTTCCCGGCCACGCACCAAAAGAAGCGGGCGGACGAGGATGAGTCGTCCGCCCAGAGCAATCAATCATCAATGGTCAATCGTAAATCATCAATCCTAAGAGCATCCCATGGAGTTGCCGCAGTTGAAGCACTTGTAGCAGGTGCCGTTTCGGACGGTGATTGAGCCGCAGATGTCACAGGCCGGGGCGTCGTCGCCGAAGTGCTCGAACTGGGCGTTGAACTGCTGCATGATGGCGGCCTCCATCTGCGTCTCACCCTCCGGGGCTACGCCGGCGGTCGCAGGGACGAAGGACCCGATCCTGCTCGGCTTGCCGCCGATACGGTCCAAGGGGGAGGCGGTCTTCTCTTTGGCAGGGGCGCTTGTCTCCCTGGGCTTGGCTTCCGCGGGCTTGAGGGTCTTTCTGCCGTTGCCGCTGTTGGCGCCGGTATTGCCGGCTGCCTTGGCCTCCGCGATCTTGTGGGCGAGGTCCTGGGTCTTTTCCACCAACTCGCGGGCAGTCGTCACGGTCTTGTTGCCGGTGACGGCGCCGGTCCGGTTGGGCAGGTTCTTGTCGGCGTAGCCCGGGATGAACTGGCAGCCCAGCCAACAGAAGATGTAGTCGATCAGGCTCTTGGCGAACGGGATTTCCCGGTTGCTGGTCATGCCGGAGGGCTCGAACCGGGCGTGGCGGAACTTGTCCACCAGGGTGATGAGTGGTACGCCGTATTGCAGGGCCATCGACGTGCACGTGCCGATGACATCCATAAGGCCCCCGACGGTGCTGCCCTCCTTGGCCATAGTGATGAACAACTCACCAGGCTGACCATCCTCGTATAGCCCCACCGTCAGGTAGCCTTCATGGCCGGCTACGGAAAACTTGTGCGTGATGCTGTGCCGCGTGTCGGGCAGCCTCCTGCGGAACGGCCGGCCGGCAGGGGCGGCTTCGGCGCCCTTCTTGGCTTTCTCGTCCTTGTGCTTGTCGGTCGAGACGGGCTGGAGCCGCTTGGAGCCGTCCCGGTAGATCGCGACGGCCTTGAGACCGAGCTTCCACCCCTCCATATAGGCGGCCAGGATCTCCTCGGTCGT
>JAJFUK010000046.1 GCA_021372435.1 Actinomycetes bacterium
GTGTGTGAACCGGCCATCTTCCTGCTTCACCAGACGCTGGGAGCTCGGGAAGAGGATCCCTTCGATCCGCAGAAATGGCGCGTCACCCCGCTGTGGCCGTCGCTGTGCACGCGATGCGGCCGATGCGTGACCGTGTGTCCGGAGGGGGCGATCACTGTGAAGCCGCGGCGATGACGGGACCTTGTGAACTGCGGATGAGGCCGTCGGAGGAAGGGGCGGCACCTGGGACAGAGCAGGCGCTACCGCCGGAACAGGAGAGGGCGTCGTCCTGCGCGGGTCGTCGAGCGTCTGCGGGAGGGGGGGTCTCCCCATCTGCGGCGCCCGCAGGCGCGGGCGATACCCGTGACTTCCAACGCTGCGTGGTCATCGGTGGCTCCGGGATGCTCGGCTTCGAGATCGTGCGGCAACTGGTAGCCGCCGGCAAGCAGGTGCGTATCCTCGACTTACAGCCTCCACCCGAGCCGGTTTGCGAAGCGCGGCCGGGGGACATCCGCTCTTGGGATGACGTTCTCTCGGCCTGCACGGGCGTCGACGTGGTCTTCCAGACCGCGGCTGCAGTCTGGGACGTGAACACGCCGGCTCACGTCTACCGAGAAGTCAACGTCGACGGTAACCGCTTGGTGGTCGAGGCGTGTCGGCGACTGGGCATCGAGCGCCTGGTGTACACGAGCACCATCGACGTGGTGGTCGACGGGCGCCGCCCGATCGTCGACGAAGACGAGTCGTTGCCGTACCCAAAACGGCCGCCGAAAGACCCCTATTGCCGTACCAAGATCGAGGCCGAGCGGCTCATGCTTGCGGCGAATGGGCCCGACCTGGCCGTCTGTGCGCTGCGGCCGGTGGGCATGTACGGTCCCCGCGACCGTTATCACCTCGGCAACGTGGTCGCCATGGCCCGCGGGGGAAACAACATCCGGCTCGGCAGCGGCAGAGCCCGCTTCAGCCATGCGTATTCGGAGAATGTCGCTCACGCGCATGTCTGCGCGGCCGCCCACTTGTTCCCAGGCTCGACGGTGGCGGGCCGGGTGTATTTCATCGGTGATCACTACCCGGCTGAGAACTTCTTCGATTTCATGGAGCCTTACCTGCGGGCCCTCGAACTGCCGGTCCCCCAGCGTAGCATCCCGTACCCCGTGGCGTACGTGCTTGCCTGGGCTGCCGAACGAGTGGCTCCCCGTTCGAACTTCAACCGCTTCGCCGTGATCCAGACCTGCGTTGACCACACCTACCGCCATGATCGCGCCGAGCGCGACTTCGGCTATCGTCCCATCGTCTCCAAAGAAGAGGCCTTCCGCCGGACCTTGGCTGATTTGAAGAGCCGCGAGGCAGCGTCCGCGCCGGAGGCGGCCGAGATAGGACGGGGGAGGGCATGACGACGGAGAACCGGGCGCCGGGGAGCGAGTCGCCGCAGGGGCGGATGCCGGGGAGCGAGTCGCCGGGGCGTGGGGCGGTGCGGGGCCGGGCGCCGCGAGGCTTTGGGTCGGGTGGAGCTCCCACTGGACCGCGGGTCCGCTCTTCCTACCTGGCCTGGGGCGCCTTGGCCTTGGCGGGCGTGCTTTACGGCTACAACTGGGTCGTGATGAAGTCGGCCCTACGCTATTCGGATCCGGCCACGTTTGCCGCCCTGCGCGTGTTGCTGGGGGCGGTCTTTCTCTTCCTCTTGCTTGCGGTGCTGCGCAGGCCGCTTCGACCGAGGAACTGGCCGTTGACCCTGCTGGTCGGGCTCTTCGGCATGACCGGTTCGACCGGTCTTACCATCTGGGCGCTGGAGAACGGTGGAGCCGGCAAGACCTCGGTGCTCGTCTACACGATGCCGGTATGGTTGCTGCTCATGTCGCGGGTCATCCTGGGGGAGAGGATCCGCGGGTCGCAGTGGCTTTTTGTGGCGGTCGCGCTGGGCGGCCTGGTCTTTGTCATCTCGCCGTGGAAAGCAGAGGGCAGCACGCTCAGCAACCTGCTCGGGCTGGCGGCCGGCGTCTGCTCGGCCGCGAGCTCCGTCACGGCCAAGATCCTGTGCCGGGACCGGCGGGTCGACCTGCTTACTCTGAATGCCTGGCAGATGCTCTTCGGGTCCGTTCCGCTCGTGGTGATCGCCCTGGTGACTGCGGACGCCGGGCCGAGTTGGACGGGCTGGTTCGTAGTGACGCTTTTCTACAATGCTGTACTGGCCTCCGCTGTGGCCCTCCTCCTCTGGTTCTACACGCTCCGCCACCTGCCTGCCGGCACTGCCGGGTTGGGGAGACTCCTTGCCCCCGTGATCGGAGTGACCGCATCCTGGATCCAACTCGGAGAGCGTCCCGACTCTTATGAGGCAGTGGGCATGGTGCTGATCATCGCCGGGCTGGTCGCTTTGGCCCTGCGCCAGGTCGCTTCCGAGCGAAGGGCGGTGCCCCCAGGAACGGCGCCGCCGGTGATCCCTGTCGGACGGCCTCCGGATGGCTGAGCGGGGGTGAGTCGGGTGGCTACCCCTGCGGTCCGGGGACTGTGCGTCTGGATGGCGTGGCGGACGCTATAGTGGATGCATCAGCGCATGCATGTCTGTTGTCTGTGCGGTTGAGGACGTAGAGGGAGGAGAGACACCATGGAGTTGCGGCAGGCCATCGCCCAGCGCTACGCGGCCAAGCATTTTGACGGCAGGCCCATCCCGGAGGAGAAGGTACTCGAACTGCTGGAGCAGATCCGCTGGGCTCCATCGGGGCTTAACATACAGCCGTGGCGGGTGAAGGTGGTCTCCGCCGAGGCCCTGAAGCGCGAGCTTTCCGTCGCGACCTACGATGAGCCCCAGATCATGTCGTGCTCGCACCTGCTGGTCTTCTGCGCCGACACCGACTTCCGGAGGCTCTCTGAGCGCCTAATGACCCGCATGGAAGCGGAGGGCGTCCCCCCGGAAGTCCGGGCCATCGTGGGGAGCATAGCGGCCGACATGGGGAACATGCCCTCCGAAGCCTGGGCGGCCTACGCCGTCGCCAATACGTATCTCCCGGCATTTCTTGCGCAACTGGTAGCGAAAGACCTCGGTTTTGACTCCTGCATGATGAGCCACTTCAAGTCCGACGAATACGCCCGCATACTCGGACTACCCGGCCATCTGGTGCCGGCGATCCTGTGTCCGCTTGGATATGCCGATGACGTGCCGCTGCCAAAATGGCGCTACAGCGTCCAGGAGTTGCTCATCCCGTAGCGGTGATGACGAGGGCGAGCCTGAGCGTACGGGCGGGACCGCGGCGCTACCAGTGCAGTGACGGGTCGAGCGCGGCCTGGTCTTCTCTTTCCTCAGGCCGGTAGAACTCGCGGATGTCACGGACGGGTAGCCGGCTCTCCTCCATGAGGCCGCTCATACTCCGCCAGAGACAGACATCGCGCTTGAGGTACCTTGTCTTGATCTCTACTGAGCACTCGCCGGCGACCGGGCACACCGCGCACAACTCGTGCTCTGCTCCGTTTGTCGTCTTGCCGGCCCGCCTGCTCTCGGCGATGCGCTGGGAGGCTTCGAGCAGCAGGTCTTTCAATTCGGCTTGGATCTGAACCCGGAAGTCGGGCATCTCATCGGGCTCGTCATAGATGAAGACGCCGGTCTGCCACTGCACCAGTTGGAAGAGCCAATCCGAGGCCTGCCGTCGTACGGTCTCGCGGATCCTGGCCTCGGTCGTGAATCCTTTCTCGATCAGCCGTTGCCCGATGGGTATCCCGTCTTTCTCTTTGTGAGTGAACGCTGCATCATCGGCCAAAGCTTCGGCGAGCTGTTGCTCGGTCAGGTATCCGGCTTGGAGGAGTCTCGTCCCCAGCTTGAGCTCGGTGAGCGGCAACGAGATGCCCTCGATCCGGCCGTTCATGAGATAGATGACCCCATGTTCCTCGAAGCCGCGGACCTCGAGCACCCCGGTGGCCCCGGTGTGGGCCAGGAGTTGGAGCACATGGGCCAGCTTGAATCTCTGTAGGGACCCTTCGAGCAGCATCGTCGCGTCTCCGTGGGATCTACGGTTTCCAGGGCATCTATCGGCAGTATGCGGCCGGGAGTTGACCCTGCCATGAAGCGCCTGTTCGAGTAATGCGCCGGCAGTCTCGCCGGCCGGGCGGGACGAGTCTCGCCAGCCGGGCGGGACGAGACCTGCCGGCCGGGCCGGGACGAGGTCTGCCGGCCGGGGAGGGAAGTCCCACGGGTTACCACCCCGACACCAGGCTGTGCAAGTATGTAGCGGGCGCCTTGGCGCACAGCAAGACAAGGAGAGATCGCGAAAGTGACCGGCTCGACGGGGTAATCGATCCCGCATGAGGAGGACTGTGCAGGATGTCTGACGTTTCCGATGACAGAGTGGTGAGGACGATCTGCCGCGAGTGCGGCCGCGACTGCCCGGTGTTGGTGCGTGTCGAGGCAGGACGGGCCGTCGGTGTGGAGAAGGCCGCCGGTCTTCCCGGGGCCGCGGAGCCGGCGTGCGTGCGTGCTTCGGCCGGTATCGAGCGCCTGTATTCGTCGAGCCGCCTCCTTTACCCGCTGAAACGGATAGGGGAAAGAGGCGGCGGTAGGTGGGGACGGATCTCGTGGGATGAGGCGCTCGATGTCATCGCCGATAGGCTCACGGCCGCCAAGGACGAGCAGGGTGCCGAATCGGTATGCCTGGCCAAGGGCATCTACAGCCGAAGTGCCGACTACGTGTCCCGACTGGGCAACGTGTTCGGGACGCCCAACGTGACCAGTATCGACAATACCTGCTACATACCCAGCGCGACGGCCAGGTTGATGACCTATGGGTTCGACGGTATACCCGACATCGCCGGCGAACCGCAGTGCCTCCTTCTGTGGGGACACAGCGCCGATCCCCCGGTCAGACCGGGTGGCTCGCTCATCGTCGTCAACACGCTGGAGACGGCCGCGGCCCGGCGCGCCGACCTCTGGCTGCGGCCCCGTCCCGCCAGCGACCTCGCCTTGGCCTTGGGCGTGCTCAACGTGATCGTGAACGAGAAGCTCTACGACGAAGACTTCGTCGATCGGTGGACGGTGGGTTTCGACCGGCTGAAACAGCACCTCCAGGCCTACCCGGTGGACAAAGTGGCGGACATCACCTGGGTCCCGGCGGAGAAGGTCGTGGCGGCTGCGCGCCTTTTTGCGCGCAGCCGCCCGGCCTGCCTGTGGAACGGCAACGCCGGCGAGGACACGTACAACAGCACTCAGTGCGCCCGGGCCTTCGCCATCATCCAGGCGTTGTGCGGAGGGCTGGACGTGCCGGGAGGCACCGCCCATGTCGAGGGAAGGATCCTCGGGGAGGGCACCGGCCGTGACATCGTGCGCCATCTGCTGCCTGCCGAGCAGGATCGGAAGAAGCTCGGAGCCGGCGCGGGGTACTTCCCGGCCTACGATCTCTGGGACGACATAGTCTGGAAGCCGGTGGAGGTGCGTCCCCAGCACGTAGTCTCGGCCATCCTCGAGGAGACGCCCTACCCGGTACGGGCGCTGGGAGTGTTCGGTAGCAACCCGCTACTCACTTGGAGCGACTCGCGGCGGGTGCGCGAAGCTCTTCTGCGGGTCGATTTCCTGTTCGTGGCCGACTTGGTCAAGACGCCGACGGCCGCGCTGGCCGACATCGTTCTGCCGGCCGCCTCCTATCTGGAGACCGACGGGGTGGTGGTCACCCGTACCGACTCCGGAGCAGTCTGTCTGGAGCCGCAGCAGAAGGTCGTCCAGGTCGGGGAGTGCCGCTCCGATCTGGAGATCATCAGCATGCTGGCTCACCGATTAGGCCTGGGGGAGTATTTCGCCGCGGACCTGCCCGGCCTGCTCGACGACTACCTGGCGCCCATGGGGCTGACCTTCGAGGAACTGCGCCGCCATCCGGGACTGGTCTCTTCGACATCGCGGTACCGCACGTACTTGGAGAAGGGCTTCCGGACCCCCTCCGGCAAAGTGGAGCTCTACTCCAGTCTGTGCGAGCGGTGGGGATACGAACCCCTCCCCGTCTACCACGAGCCGGACGAGACCCCGGTCAGCGCACCCGAGATGCTTGCCGAGTACCCGCTGGTGCTGACCAGCGCGCACGAGGTCGACTACGTGCATTCGCAGGACCGCTATCTGGAAGAGATCCGTAGGAACAAGTCCGAGCCTTTGGTGATCATCCACCCGGAGACCGCCGCCCGCCTCGGGATCGCACAGGGCGACCCGGTGTTCATCGAGAACAAGCGCGGCCGCATCAAGCAGAGGGCTACCTTGGACGCGGGCATCGACCCCCGAGTGGTGAGCGTGGGCTATGGCTGGTGGTTCCCGGAACGCGGCGAAGCGCAGATGTTCGGGTGGGATGAGGCCAACCTCAACATCCTCACCGACGACGGCCCGCCGTACAGTCCGGAGATGGGCTCCCCCAAGATGAGAGGGTTTCTCTGCAGAGTGCGCAGGGCGGAATAGCGCGGCAGGTCTTGAGGCGGCAGGTGCTGAGGCGGCAGGTCTTGAGGCGGCAGGTCTTGGTTGTCCCCTTGTGCCGGGCCTTCGTTGCGGGCGCCGGGCTGTGACGGAGACGACCGGAGCGGCCGTCAGCGGGCCCAGGCTTGGGCGCGCCCGACGGCCCTCTCCCACTCGCCGAAAAGGCGTTCCCGCTCCTTGGCCTCCATGCGGGGAGTGAAGACGCGTTCGGTTCCTATCAGGTCCGCCATGTCAGCCTCCGACCAGAACCCGACCGCGAGACCGGCCAATGCCGCGGCACCCAATGCCGTGGTCTCCTGAAGGCGAGGCCGGATCACCGGAATACCAAGCAGGTCGGCCTGCAGTTGCAGCAGGAAGTCGTCCCGGGCCGCTCCTCCGTCCGCCCGCAGACCGGCGACCTCGACTCCCGCGGTCCGGCGCATCGCGTCCAGTACCGCGCGGGTCTGGAAACAGATGGCTTCCTCGGTCGCGCGGGCGAGATGCTCCGGCTTGGTGCCGCGAGTGAGGCCGATCAGCAGACCGCGGGCATAGGGGTCCCAGTAGGGGGCGCCGAGCCCCGTCAGGGCGGGGACGAAGTACACGCCTCCATTGTCGGGGGCCAGGGCGGCCAGGGGACCGACACCGGCCGGCGCCTCGATGATGCCCAACCCCTCCTGGAGCCACTGGACGGCTCCGCCGCCCATGAAGACCGAGCCTTCCAGAGCGTAGGTCGCCGCGGGGATAGTAGCGGGGCCTCCCGGCAGGAACGACGTGCGTACAGGGGCCGCCCCACCCACGGCCGCGTCATGACGCGGAGCCGGCTCAGCGGTGCTGGAGCCGTCCGGGCCCAACACCCAGGCCACAGTCGAAAGCAACCCGTTGTGCGGAGGCG
The DNA here is from genome assembly GCA_021372435.1 of Actinomycetes bacterium. GTDB lineage: Bacteria > Actinomycetota > Thermoleophilia > RBG-16-64-13 > RBG-16-64-13 > RBG-16-64-13. The sequence continues at coordinate 7,281 of JAJFUK010000046.1, forward strand.
CGGGATGGGGTCCCACGTTCAGCAGTAGAAAGCAGCCGGTGCCGTAGGTGTTCTTGCAGTCCCCCGGGCGCAGCCCACCTTGGCCGAAAAGGGCGGCCTGCTGGTCTCCCGCCACGCCTGCGACCGGCACCGCCGTCCCCAGCAGTCCCGGGTCCGTCATGGCGATCACCGCGGACGAGGGGCGGAGGCTGGGCAGGACGGACCGGGGGACTTCGAACAGCTCGAGCATGTCGTCCGCCCAGTCCAGGGTCTTGAGATCGAGCAGCATCGTGCGCGAGGCATTGCTGAAGTCGGTGACGTGGGCGCGACCTCCGGTGAGCCGCCAGATCAAGAAGCTATCGATGGTGCCGGCCCGCAGACGCCCCTTGGCCAGCAGGCCTGCGGCGCCCTCCCGATTTGCCAGCAGCCACGCGATCTTGGTGGCGCTGAAGTAGGGATCGAGTCGCAGTCCCGTCCGCGCCTGAACGGCCGGTTCGAGCCCGGCCCTCTTGAGCTCTTCGCAGCGGTCCGCCGTCCGCCGGCACTGCCAGGCGACGGCATTGCCCAGAGAGGTGCCGGTGTCCGCATCCCACAGAAGCACGGTTTCCCGCTGGTTGGCGATGCCGATGGCTGCCAGATCGCCGGCTTCCTTCCCCGCCTGTGCCAGGGCGACCTGGACGCAGCGTAGCTGGGTCCGCCAGATGTCCTCCGGATCGTGCTCCACCCATCCCGGCCGGGGATAGTGCTGTGGCAACGCCTCCTGGGCGGCTCCGAGAATAGCGCCGTCCCGGCCGAACACGATGGCTCGAGAACTGGTGGTCCCTTGGTCGAGGGCCACCACTGCTGTGGGGGTGTGCGGCGTTGAACCTCCTTTACTCCTTGCGCGTGCGGCCGGTCGATGTGGCTCGACCGCGTCACTCCACGTACAATAGGCCGGTAGGTACACATCAAGCAAGCCCAGGCCCGGGGCCGGAGTGGCGGCGACGGATGGAATGGAATGAAGTGGGATGGAATGAACCTCTCTTCGAGGTCGGGGCCGGCGAGAACAGCCGGGTGGGGGTGTTGGTGAGCCACGGTTTCGGCGGCTCACCCCGCTCTGTGCAGGAACTCGCGCTCCGGCTGCTGAAGGCCGGCTGCACCGTGGCACTGCCCCTGCTGAGCGGCCACGGTCGCACCCCGGAGGTCATGGAGGGCTCGCAGTGGACCGAGTGGACGACTGATGTCGAAAAGGCCTTCGTGTGGCTCAGCGGGCGGACGGACCAGGTCTTTGTCGCCGGGCTGTCGATGGGCGGTACCCTGGCTCTGTGGTTGGCGGCACACCATCCCGAGATAGCGGGGCTGATCACGGTGAACGCGGCGGTGCGACACCCGCAGGAACTGCTCATGCGCACGTTCGGCCGCCTCGGCCTTCCGCGCTGGGCCAAGGGGATAGCGAACGACACGAAGCTGGAGGGCGTGGACGAAAAGGCCTATCCTCGGCTGCCCATGCGGGCCACTTGGCAGTTCGCCCAGCTTCTGGCACGAGTCCGCCGGGATCTTCCCCTTGTCCGGTGTCCGGTTCTCATCTTCTCGTCTGATGTGGACCACGTGGTGAGACCGGAGAACCAGCGCGAGATCTACATGAAGATCGGCTCCACGGACAAGCAGATCGTCCCGCTACACGACTCCTACCACGTGGCTACCATGGACAACGACAAGGAGCTGGTGTTCACTAAGACTCTGGAGTTCATCGCAGAGCACACGCTCCCGACGTAGCGAATCTCGCGCGGGGAACGAAACGAGGACAAAAGGAGGTGCACATGGCCAAGAAGACACAGTGGAACGATCTCAGCGGCGGCCGGCAAGTGGGTCTCATCATCCTTGCAACGGTCCAGATAGGGCTACTGGTAGCCGCCCTCTGGGATCTGGCCCATCGCAGGGCCGACGAAGTACGAGGAGACCGGCGTATGTGGGCCGGCCTGGTGTTTATCAACTGGGTCGGGCCGCTCGCGTACTTCATGGTCGGGCGCAAGGGCTTTTTCAGCCGCCTGCAGGCTCTTTGCAGCGGGACGGCCGCTCAGGCGGAGGAGTGAGGCCGGTAGGTCCTCTCGTGGGTCTCGATGGCATCGTCGATCTCGAACGGTTCCAGCGGTCCGATCGTTAGGCCCCATGCCTTCATGCCGGCTTTGATGGCCTTGACGTTGCCCGCCTCGATGCGGGCCTTCCAGTCCTCGTACTCATATCCGGTCAGCAGAGCCGGCACGGCTTTGTCGAGTTCCTCGTCTGGACGCGGTTCGTTGCCGACGGCGCGGTCCCACTCGCGCATGATCTCGTAAGCATCCATGGCTGCCCCCGGTGGAGTAGGCTTTTCGAGGATAGGTTACCCAGGGCTAAACGCGGCGCTACGTAACCCGGGGGAAGGGCGGCGCCGTTCGAAGGTTCTGATATCGTTGCCGGGACGGACGCAGGAGGCGTCCGGTCCAGACCGGAGGGGAAATGACGACCACCGGCAGAGTCACGCGGGCGCAGACCGCGACGGGCCGGGCCGTACGCCGCGCCGTCAGGGGCATACGGGCGAAGACGCCGGCCGGAAAGATCGCAGTGATAGTGGGCGCGGAGTTGGGCGGCATCGTCGGCGACGCGGCGCAGAGGATGTTCACCGGGCTGAGGGACGGCGCGGGTGATGAAAAAGCGCAGCACGCGGAAGGAACCGGTGCATGGTCTGCGGGGCACGGTCCTCGTGTCTACCACTTCAACGGCAAGGTCGTCTGCGACTACTACGAAGTCCTCGAGGTCAGCAGTAGAGCCAGGCAGTCGGTGATCGACAAGGCGTACCGCGCCCTCATCCGGGAGGACCACCCTGATCAAGGTGGCGACCCCGGCCGGGCGCGACTCCTCAATGAGGCCTACGAGGTCCTACGCGACCCGGTCAAACGCCGGCAGTATGACGAGCAGAACGGCTTCTGACAGAAAAGGAGACGCGGAAGCGCCTGTCTGGCGGGTGACGCGCGAGGAAGCCGCCGCGATCCAGGAGCAGCTGGCCTGCCGGGTGGTGCTTCGGTCGCTGCCTGCCGAGGGCCCAGGCAGCCCCTGTTTCGCGGCCGGCGTCGACCTCGCATATACCAAAGATGGTTCCCGCGCGTGGGCCGTCGCTGTGGTCATGGACCGGCGCTTCCGACTTCTTGCGACCGGGGTGGCCGAAGGAGAGCCGGACCTTCCGTACGCGCCGGGCTACCTGGCCTTCCGAGAAGGACGGCTTACCCTCGAAGCGCTGGCCCGGCTCTCGGTGACGCCCGACCTGGTCTTCCTGGACGGGCACGGTGTGGTGCACGAACGAGGGCTCGGACTGGCGTCCCACGTGGGGGTGTTGCTGGGGCTGCCCACCATCGGTGTCCCCAAGACGCCTTTCCACGCCATCGACCACGATCCGGGGCCCAAGCGGGGCGACCACTATGTGCTCGCTAAAGAATGGGGAGCCCAGGGGGCCTCGGTCCGTCTAAAGGGCGGGGTGAAGCCGGTGTATGTGTCACCGGGGCATCTGGTGGACCTCCCCAGCGCGCTCGCTCTGGCATTGGTCTGGTCGAGCGGACGGCACCGCGTGCCTGAGCCGCTGTCGGTGGCTCATACCCTGTCCCGGGAGGCGCGCAACAAGAGCCACTGAGCATCTCCGGGAAACTGAACCGCCTCTCGGGCCGTCTGAGTCGACATCAAGACAGGGGAGGTGGACCATGAGTCGTCCGGCGTTTCGTTGCAGGTTCCTTGTCCCGCTCGCTTTGACGGTCCTATTGGCGATCTTGGTGGTCGGTTGTTCCGAATCGTCCCCACCGACGACCGGCGGCAGCGCCGGTACCACCAGTACGAGCCTGGGGAGCGAGGTCGACGGGTACGTCGCTCTGGTCCCCAGCGTCCTTCGCTCCGGAGAAACGGCCTCCTTCTCTTTCACCCTCACCGACGGCGACAAGCCCGCC
>JAJFUK010000069.1 GCA_021372435.1 Actinomycetes bacterium
TACGTGCTGGGAAGGACCGACGGGATACCCAAGACCCCGGCCTGGGCGGCCGAGAAGTGCGGCGTCCCGGTGTGGACCATCAAGGCGCTCGCGCGCGACTGGGCCCATAAGGCGACCAGCGTCCTACACGGCAACGGGGGACCGGGCATCCGGGGACCGTACGCCACCGAACCGGCCCGCCTGGAAGTCATGCTGCTCGGCATGCAGGGCTTGGGCAGGCCCGGCCGGCATCAGGCCAAGATGCTCGAATGGTGGATCTGGCGCCGGTGGTTGCCGCTGCCCTATCAGGGCACGGTCAGGCCCGACCTCGCCAACTTCTCGGAGCAGGTCCGTCCTGCCGGCTGCATGGACCCGGGGGATCTCACTCCACCCATCTACTCCGGTGACCATCCGGAGCTGCTGAAGCTCACCCGACTGGCTGCGAATCCTCCCCGGCAGGCCATCCCCAAGTGCCTGATGCATGACGCCTTGCTCAAGCCGCCGGTAAGCTGGTGGGGCCTGCACGGGTTCCTGGAACACACCCGGGAGCAGTTCGTGGAACACCCCTATCCGGCCCCCGGCTGTTCCGAAGTCCACATGATCTGGACGGACTCTCCCTGTTGGATCACCTGCTGGAACGACTCCAACAGCTACATCCGGGCCCTGCAGCAGCCCTCCATCGAATGCATTGTGGCTCAGCATCCCTGGCTGGAGAACGACTGCCTGATGGCCGACATCATCCTGCCGGTGACCACCCGCTTCGAGATGCTCGACATCGGCAACGACCTGGGCAGCGGGGTGGTCACCTCGCTCTTTCTGGAAGAGCCCTGCATCGACCCGGTAGGCGAGTCCCTCTCCGACTTCGAGGTGGTGGCCAAGATCGCCGAGAAGCTGGGGCTCTATGAGGAGTACACCCAGGGCAAGACCATGGAGGAGAAGCAGAAGCTGTCCTTTGAAGCCTCCGGTATGGAGGATCTGATCGGCTGGGAAGAGCTCAAGGAGAAGCAGTACTTCGTCATCCCCTGCGATCCGCGGGTGAACGACGTTCCTCCCGGACTGAGCGAGTTCGCGGATGATCCAAAGCGTAGTCCCCTCACCACCCCCACCGGCCTACTGGAGTACTCCTCCAGTGCTTTGGAGCAGCACTTCCCCGACGACCCCGAGCGTCCGCCGGTACCGGCCTGGATCGAGAAGGGAGAGAGCCACGACGAGCGCCTCTCGAGCGAGCGGGCCCGGGATTATCCCCTGCTGTGCATGTCCAACCACCCGCGTTGGCGGATGCATGCCCAGGCCGACGACATCCCTTGGACCCGAGAGATCGGCACCATGAAGGTCAAGGGCCGGGACGGCTATCTGTACGAGCCGGTATGGCTCAACCCGGCGGACGCCGCAGCCAGAGGCATCCAATCCGGTGACATCGTGAAGGTATACAACGAACGAGGCACGGTCTTAGGCGGCGCCTACGTGACCGAGCGGCTGCGCACGCGAGTCGCGTACATGGATCACGGGTCCCGCTGGGACCCCATCATCCCCGGCGTACTCGACCGGGGCGGCGCCATCAACACCATCACGCCGCACAACCTCACCTCGAAACGGGCGACCGGCATGGCGGTGAGCGGCTTCCTGGTCGAGGTGGCCAAGGTGACCGATGAGGAGATGGCCGGTTGGCGCCGCGACTACCCGGAGGCCTTCGACCGCGGGCTGTGCTACGACCCGGCCACCGGTGTCTCGCTGGCGGGGTGGCTCGCCCGGCAGAGATGAGGCAGAACAAGGCGGAGATGACGGCGGAGACCACGTCGCCCGGGCGGCGGGTATACGAGAGGTAGGTGCCAAGGATGTATGAATGCAAGTACCCGCGCCTTATCGCGCCGATCAGACTGGGTGATACGGTCTTCCGTAATCGCCTCTTCGCCGCGCCGGTGGGCTACGAGTACCTATCTTCCCGGAACTACCCGCTCGACGAGACCATCGCGTTCTATGAGCGCAAGGCCGTCGGCGGAGCAGCGACGGTGAACGTCGGATCTGCCGTCCCCGACAGCAGGCGCGGTCCCATCGGACTGAGCAATCTCTATCTCGACGACCCGACGGCTCTCCCTCCCATCTACCGGCTCGCGTCGGCCATAAGCCGGCACGGTGCGATCGCGGCCGTCGAACTGCAGCACTGCGGGGCGAACGCCTACATCTCCGCGGCGCGGGGCAACCAGATCTACGGAGCCGTGGATGGGGAGAACGCCCTAGGACAGTCCGTCCCTGCGATGCCCGAAGAGGTGATCGAGGAAACGATCGAGGCTTTTGGCAACGCCGCCGCCTTCGCCAAGTTCTGCGGTTTCGGCCTGGTGACCGTCCACGCCGGGCACGGCTGGCTCCTCGCCCAGTTCCTCTCCTCCAAGATCAACAAGCGCAAGGATGGATGGGGCGGCAGCCTTGAGAACCGTTGCCGCTTCGCGCTGGCCGTCGTGGAGAGGATCAAGCAGAAATGCGGGCGTGGGTTCCCGGTCGAGATCCGCATCAGCGGCTCGGAAGGCTACGAGGGCGGCTACGACATCGACGAAGGCGTGGCGATCGCCAAGCAGTTCGACGGCAAGGTCGACCTTATCCATGTCTCCGCCGGTAGTCACGAAGTGGCCGAGGTCTTCACCGTCACCCATCCGAGCATGTTCCTTCCGGACGGCGTCAACGTAGGCTACGCCGCCGAGATCAAGAGGCATGTCACCACGCCGGTGGCGACCGTCGGCGCCTTGAACGATCCCGGGATGATGGAAGAGATCATCGCCTCCGGACAGGCCGATGTGGTGCAGGTCGCCCGGGCGCTGTTCGCCGATCCCGACCTGCCCAAGAAGGCGCGCGCGCGAAGAACTGACGAGATCAGACCCTGCATCCGCTGCTTCGAGTGTTTTGCCGGCATCACTACCAAGCGGCAGAACCGGTGTGCCGTCAATCCCGAGATAGGCTTCGAGCAGGACTGCCGGCATGCGCTCCCGGCAGGCAGGCCCAAGAACGTGCTCGTGGTCGGCGGCGGCGTGGCCGGGATGCAGGCGGCGTTGACCGCCGCGGAACGCGGACACGCGGTCGTTCTCTGCGAACAGCAGGACCGTCTCGGCGGCGTGCTCAGATGTGAGGAGAAGGTGCCGTTCAAGAGACTTCTGACCCGCTACCTCGACTATCAGGCCCGAATGGTCTCCCGAGCGTCCATCGAGGTGCGGCTCGGCACCGCCGTCACACCGGAGTACGCGGCGGCGGCCGGCGCGGACGTCGTCATCGCAGCGCTGGGCGCCCGGCCGTGCATCCCGGATATCCCAGGGGTCGAGGCCGCGAACGTCCTCGGAGCCGAGCAGGCCTACCGGGATCCGGAGAGGACGGGCCGCAGGGTCATCATCCTCGGCGGCGGACCGGCGGGCATAGAACTCGCCATCTACCTCGCAGAGCTGGGACGGGAGGTCACCATCATGGAGATGATGGAGACCCTCAGCGACGGCGGGAATCCCGTCCACGGTCTTGCTCTCATGAGCGAGATAGACAGATATCAGATCCGCGTGACCACCTCCACCAAAGCCGTGGAGATCGTCGAGGCGGGAGTCATCGGCGAGTATTTAGGGAGCACGTATACCCTACCGCCCTGCCCGACGGTCCAGGCCGCCGTACTGCAATCGAACACCTTCAGCAAGACGTTCAGGGCCGGCGCCGAGGTGGGAAGCAGGAAGCTCTACGAAGCGGACACCGTCGTCTATGCTACGGGCATGCAACCACTGCATACGGAGGCAGATGCGCTCAGGTTCTGCGCACCCGAGTTCTACCAGATCGGCGACTGCCTGGTCCCCAGGAACATACACCAGGCCACCCGGATGGCGTTCGCCGTGGCTCGTGACCTTTGACGCCGGCCCGCAGGCGACCGGCCGCTGCGGTCCGCTCGGGGCGGCCGGGCAGGCCGTGGCCGGCAGCGCCGGCCGGGCGGCGCGCTACTTCTTCTTAGCCTTGCGCACGGCCGCCAGAGGCGCCACGGCTATCCAGAGGGTGATTGTTATCAGCATGGAGTCGACATAGCCGATGTCGGGGAGACCCAGCTTTCCGGAGATAGGACCCCACAAGAGCATGAAGAAGAGCGAGCTGAGAAAGAAGCCGGGTATCGCCCCAAGAATGCTGAAGTATCCCATTGTCCGCCTCCTGCGACAGAACAGTCAGACCCATGCCGGCCCACGCAGAGGCGCTCCCCGGGGAGCGCCTCCTCTAATACTAGTACGAAAGCGGGTTGTGCGTCGGCCCGGCGGGAGCCGTCCGCTTCAGTGGCAACGGCGTCATCTTCAGCGGCCATCGGCCGCTTCACGGCGGCTCGTGAGATTGACTTGAGCGAACCTATCAGGGAGAATTGCCCGCGGGCAAAACCGCCCCCTCGGGGGCGGCGGGTAATGGGGGCAAGTTCACAGAGGAGGACACTATCGTGAAACATCGGATGCTGCATCTCTCGATCCTTCCGGCTGCCTGCCTGGCTTTGACCATAGCGGTCACCGCCTGCGGCGGGCCGGCAGAGGAGACCACCACGACCGGCGCCGCGCCGACCGTGACCACCGCTGCGCCGACCGAGACCACCGCTGCGCCCACCGAGACCACCGCGGCCCCGACCGAGACCACGGCCGCGCCGTCGGCGGATCTGGGCGATTTCGAGTTCTCGCTGTCGGTCCACGATCCCATGGAATCCAACAACACGCAGCACTGGGTCTGGTGGGGGGACCAGATCAGCCAGGCCACCGACGGCCACGTGAAGATAGTCATCTATCCGAGCAGCCAGTTGGCGGCAGCCGCCGACGTGGGCGAGATGGTGGAGACCGGCGGTGTGGACATCGGTTGGCTGTTCACCCCCTTCTACCCCGGCCAGTTCCCGCTGACGGAGGTGGTCAGCATACCGATGGTCGGCTTCGACAACGGCTCCCTTGCCACGAACGTATTGTGGGATCTATACGGCAAGTATCCCGAGTTGCAGGAGGAGTGGAGCAAATACAAGCTCCTCAACATGTATGGGATCCCCGCCTCGGTCTTCGGCACCATCGAAAAGCCCATTCTCACCCCGGACGATGTGAAGGGCCGGGTCCTGCGTTGCCCGGCCGGCCTGGTCACCGACCTGGTGAGCGCACTGGGTGGCAGCCCGGTCATGATGGCTCCGCCCGACATCTATGAGGCCCTGGAGAAGAAGAACATCAGCGGCTACGTCTTCGAGCCGGCGGGGATCGGCAACTTCAAGCTTCAGGAAGTCACCGACTACTTCACCGAGCTCCCGATCTACATCGGTGTCTTCGGTCTGGTCATGAACTGGGACAAGTGGAACTCGCTTCCCCCCGAATATCAGGCCGTCATCGAGGGCCTCTCGGGTAGAGAGGGCTCACTCGCCGCTTCTGCTGACATGCAGTCCGCGGCGGATAAGAACCGTGAGCTCTTTAAAGAGGCCGGCTGCGAGTTCGTCACCCCCACCAGTGAGGCCCAAGCGGCGTTCGCGGCCGTGGCCGACAAGGTGGCCGGGACGTGGCCCGCGACCGTGGACATAGCCGGGTTCGACGCCGCGGCATACATGGCCGATGCTTTATCGATCCTCGAGACGTATAAATGATCTGAGATGGGTTTGACGGTGGATCCAGACCGGGCGCTGCGCCGCCCGGTCTGGATCCACCTTTGTGCGCAGGACCGCTTGAGCATAGACAACCGGCTCTTGGAACTCGTTTCAAAATGAAGCTCCGCCGCAAGGGTCGAGCAAGGCGGATGCGAGAGGACGCAAGGAGCGCGAACAGCGACGCCATTGGCGCGACCGAGGACGCGCTATCGCGCCGGCCGGCGCGCACTCGGTGGCCGCGGCTTCATTTTGAAACGAGTTGTTAGGGCAATCGAGGAGGAACAGGATCCCATGTCTGCCACACTCATAGGCATCATCGGCATCATCGTCTTCTTGGTGCTGATCTTCCTTGGCATGAACATCGGTCTCGCGTTGCTCATCGTCGGTTTCGTCGGATATGCCGTGATCCTCGACCCCAGCGCCGCGATCGGTATGTTGCGGAAGGTACCGGCCACCCAGGCCAGCACCTACGCCTTGATCGTGATACCCCTGTTCATAATGATGGGCAACTTCGCCTTCCAGGCCGGCCTGTCCGCCAACCTCTACAAGGCCGGCCA
>JAJFUK010000077.1 GCA_021372435.1 Actinomycetes bacterium
CCAGTTCACGTTCGAGTACTCACGATACTGTCGCGGAGAGCACAGCCCCTCTGGAGGCCGGGCCGGGACCGCCGGGCGTCGCGGGCACCGTGCTCCGCCGGCAGCGCCCGGCATCCGCGGGCGGCCCCGATCAGGCGTCGAAGTCAGGCCACGTCATCCAGCCGGCCTTCTCCACCGGACGACGCTCAGGTACCGGCACGTTGGGGATGGTCCCTTCGTTCCACTCCTTGGAGACGTAAAGGTTGCAGTAGCAGCTGCCGTACTCCTTGACATCCGCCTCCCGGTAGTCGCAGGGGCAGATGATGTCCTTGTCGTTCTCACGGACTCCCGATGCGAGCCGGCATGGGCAGGACATATACCCATACCGCTCCTTGTTGGTCAGAAGACCGGCGATGAGTTCCTTGACGAGCTTCTCGTTCTTGTTGAAATAGTAGCCCTTGGGCTCGTTCACGCTCTTCAGGCGCTCGTACATCTCGTCGATATTGCTCATAGTCCCAGCGCCTCCAGGATGTCCAGTTCACGGTAGCCGACTATGACTTTGTCACCGATCAGGATGGTAGGGAACGCGGCCTGCGGGTTCACCTTGCGGACTTCTTCGAGCACCTTCTTCATCTCTTCCCTGGGGAGAAGGTCGACGTCGACGAAGTCGTACTTCACGTTGTTCGAATCGAGCAACCTCTTGGCGTTCCGGCAGTGGCCGCACGTGCTGAGCGCGTAAAGGAATACCTTGGGTTGGTCCATGTTCTCACCTTTCGGATGTCACCGGCCTCGTTGGTCCCGGGTCGCGGGCATTGCCGCAACCATACCCCAACTCGGCGGGGATTATGCGTACACGGTCTGGGGTAGGCTGGCACGTGAAACCTGCTCTATCGACATGGCTCCCGGCTGTCGATCCTGTCTACCGGAGGGATTGCGTATGAACCGTAGCGTGGTCGGTCGTGTAGATGGTCGTCGGCCCCGTTTTCTAAAGGTCTTGGCGACGGCCGCGGCGCTCACCGTGGCCACACTCGGCGCGTTGCCGGCCGACGTCTCGGCCCAGGCGTTCTCCGATGTGCGCGGCGATGCATGGTATGCAGAGGCCGTCTACGCTCTCGCGGACGAGGGGGTCGTGTTCCCTGACGGCGAGGGCGCTTTTAGCCCTGACGACCTGATCACCCGCGGCGAACTGGCCGCGTATCTCGACCGGATCCTTGGGCTACGAGGCTCGACCGCCCTGCCGTTCACCGACGTCACCCGCTTCGACTGGTACGCGGGGGCCGTGGCGGCTCTGTACGAGGCTGGGATCACCTCTGGGACGAGTCCGACCACCTATTCTCCGGAGATGCCGGTGAGCCGGCAGCAGGCAGTGACTTTCGTGATGCGGTCCCTCGCCTACTCCTGTGCGCAGGAACCGCGGCCGGAGGTAGACCTGACGCTGCCGGACGACCAGGTCGAGCTGTGGCTGAGGGGGTTCCGCGACCGCACGCTCATCATGCCCGGGCACGCGGCTTTCGTAGCCAACGCCTACCGTTGGGGGATCGTCCAGGGGGCGTCCGACGGCTGGTTCTATCCGGCCCTGACACTCACCCGCGCACAGATGGCGGCCATGCTCTATCGAGCGTTTCTGCAGCCCCTACAGGCCGGCTCCGTGTATCCGGTCGAATTGCCCGCAGTCGCGACGTATCCCACACAGACGAAGGGATCCGAAGGAGCCCTCGTGTCGTTCCTGGAGGCCCGGCTCAGCTCGCTCCGCTATCCCTGCGGCGACGTGGACGGCGTCTACGACGAGCGTACCCGCGACGCGGTGATGGCCTTCGAGAAGGTCGAAGGTCTCCCACGCGACGGAACGGCGGGGCCTCAGGTCTGGCAGCGCGTCTTCAGCGCGCAGACCCCGGCTCCGCGTCTCTTGCTCGGTGGGGACCGGGTGGAGGTCGACCTGAGGCGGCAGGTGCTTTTCATGATTAAGGCCGGCGAGGTGGCGGAGATCGTCCACGTGTCCACGGGCAAGCTGGGTACCCCGACCGGCCACGGGAACGTCTGGCTCAAGCAGAGAGGGTGGGTGGAGTGCTCGGTCGGGTGGATGTACTTCCCATCGTATTTCTGGCCCCGCATAGCCATACACGGCTCTTCGAGCGTCCCGCCGTGGCCTGCCAGCCATGGGTGTGTGCGGACGCCGGTGTGGATCGCGGAGCACCTCTACGATCAGATCATCGACGACATGTCGGTCGACGTGTACTACTAGATGGGATGCGGCGTCCGGCTCCGGCGGATGCGGACTGGGCATGTACGTCTGCCCCGGCAGAGGCCGCGGTGCTGCTCTTCGCCGGGGGCCGCGCTGCGGCAGGAGACACGTCGGACCATCCGGCGCGACGGCCGGGCGCGTGGTCGCGGTACGGAGCGCGTGGTCGTGGTACGGAGTAGTATGCGGTCCGTGGGCGTCCCATCACGGGTGAGTCCCTTGAAGGCTTGTGAGCGAGGGAGTAGCGATTGACGACATTGAAAGACATACCGGTCGCCTTGGATGCGAAGGCCCTGGCCGAGAAATACAGGATCAGGCCGGGCTCGGACCAGGTGAGGCAGTTCGAGGAACTCGTGGCGGAGGTGCAGGAGGCCGGCAGGCCGAAGGCCCTGTACGAGGTCGCCTACATCGATGACAAGGGAGAAGACTGGGTCTCGGTCGGAGGGGTCAGACTGACGAGCCGTGTCCTCAGGAAGAACCTCGAGGAGGCTGAGAAGCTCTTCCCGTATGTGGCTACCTGCGGTGTGGAGGCCGACGGACTTGGTGCCGCAGGCGACGACATCCGCCGCAAGGCGTGGCTCTATCTGCTCAAAGGCGAACTTCTCGAGATCGCAGTGGCGCACGTGCAGGACCACATCGGAAGGCACCAGCAGATCGCCAAGCTTTCCAGCATGAACCCGGGGTCGGGCGATGCCTCTGTCTGGCCTCTCACTCAGCAGAAGGAGCTATTCTCGCTCCTGGGCGATGTCGAGGGACGGATCGGCGTGAGACTGACGGAGTCCTGGCTGCTCATACCGGAGATCTCGGTCTCCGGCGTCTTCTTCCCCACCGAGGCCGACTTCGAGACCTGCCAAGTCTGTCACCGTGAGCATTGCCCCAGCAGAAGGGCTCCTTTCAGCGAGGAAGCCTGGCGGGCGCTGTGCGCCGATGAGGACGACGGACGGGTGGAGACGCAGGCGGAGCCGGGAGGCTCCCGGGGACCGGCGGATCCAGGGGGCCGAGGATGAACGGGCCGGCTCCTCTGCGTCACAAGGAGTTCGTAGCTGAGATCATCACCCCGGTGGAGGGGTCGTTCGCCACCTCGGCCATGGCGGCGGGCGAGCCCGGGCTCCCCCGGAGATTCCGCTGGCGCGGCGCCGAATACGAGGTTGCTCGGGTTCTCGACACGGCCAAGACGACCGGCCCTTGTTGGAGCGGGAGCGGAGAGAAGTACGTCCGCAAGCACTGGTTCCGCATCGAGACGACTGACGGCACGGAGATGGAGATCTACTTCGACCGGCAGGCGCGCACCAGGCAGAAGAAGCAGCGCTGGTGGCTCGCATCGATTGTGGGGACCCCACAGCGTGAAGCGGGGCCGCCCGCGGTCGCGCCGTAGACGGCGCATGGCCGGCGTGTGGCCGGCGCGAGGCGGGCGCGTAGACGGCGCGAGGGTCTTCCTAAGCGGGCGCCGATGGCCTAGGGTAGTACCGGTATCGTCAGACCTACAAGGAGTAGCCTCCATGATCGAGGAGATCACCGCACAAGCGCTCGACCCCGAGAGCTTCATCGCGGAAAAAGTGGCGGAGATCAGGAGCACGGTGGGAGACGGGTGGGCGATCAATGCCCTTTCCGGCGGTGTCGATTCCTCCACAGTCACCATGCTTGGGCATCGGGCCCTGGGCGACCGGCTGAAGACGGTTTTCGTGGAGAACGGCCTCATGCGGGCCGGCGAAGCCGAGCAGGTCACCGGGTTCTTCCGCGCCCTGGGCGTCCCGGTACAGATCGTGGATGCCCGCGACGAGTTCTTCGCGGCCCTGAAGGGTGTGACCGATCCGGAGGCGAAGCGCGAGGCCATCACCCAGACCTTCTATCGCCAGGTCTTCGGCCGTCTCGTGCGGGAGAGCGGGGCGAAGCACCTGCTGCAGGGGACGATACTGACCGATGTCGATGAGACCGTGGCCGGCATCAAGCGGCAGCACAACGTCTTCGAGCAGTTGGGGATCGATCCGCAGGAGGCCTTCGGCTACAAGATCCTGGAGCCGCTCATCCAGCTGCGCAAGGACGGGGTGCGGAAGCTGGGGGAGGCGCTCGGACTGCCGGGCGAGCTGTTCCAACGCATCCCCTTCCCTGGGCCGGCGCTGGCCGCCCGGGTCATCGGCGAAGCGACGCCCGAACGCATCGAGAAGGTAAGGCAGGCTACCCAGGTGGTCGAGGCGAAGCTGGCGGGCTGGGGGGCCTTCCAGTATCTGGCCATCCTGCACGAAGACCGGGTGACGGGCATCCGTGACGGCCGGCGCGATTTCGGCCATCAGATCGAAGTCCGCTGCTGGGACAGCGTCGACGCCCGTACGGCCACACCTACCAGGGTGCCGTTCGACGTCCTGGAGCAGTTGGCCCAGGAGATTATCGCCGCGGTGCCGGGTGTGGTCAGTGTCACCTACAACATCGCCTGCAAGCCGCCGTCGACCATAGAGGCGGTCTGATCGTCGACCGGCCGCTCCGCGAGACGCTGCAGGGAAGCGACGGAGGGGGCGCTGACGTGAACGGGTGGCCCGGCGGCGCGGTCGAGCGGCGACCGCCCGGGGAATGGTAAGCTCAGGAAAAACCGACCATCGGGGTGCGATTCCATGGAGATCAGACTCAACGCGAGCGGCACCAATTCACCGGCGACCAAGGTCTTTTTCAGTGACGAAGAAGCGTTCGAGGTCGCTTCCGTCATCGTCATGGGCAAGAAGGATGCGGTTCTCATCGACGCGCAGTGGACCTTGTCGAGCACCCATCGGGTGATCGCGGAGATCGTCGACACGGGCAAGAATCTTACGACCATCTACCTGACCCACGCCCATCCCGACCACTACTTCGGGGCGGGGATCATAGCCGAGGCCTTTCCGACGGCGCGGGTGGTCGCGGTACCGTCCGAAGCCGACATCATCAACAAGCAGTTCTTCGGCAAGATCGAGATCTGGGAGGCGACGATCGGGAGCCACAACGTGTGCCGGACGACGACGAACGTGGAGTCGCTCGAGCAGGACTTCATCGAACTGGAGGGCCACCGTCTCGAGATCATCTCAAAGGTCATCGGCGACATGCGCTACAACACCATGGTGTGGATCCCGGCGATCAAGACGCTGTACGCGAGCGACGTGCTCTTCAACCAAGCGCACCCGTTCACCTGCGAGATCACGGCCGACGAGCGCAAACAGTGGATCGCCGAGATCGACAAGATCGAGAAGATGGGCGCCGAGGTGATCATCCCGGGCCATCAGAGGCCGGGGATGCAGTTCGACAGGAGCTCGCTCGACTTCACCCGCGAGTACCTCGTGGCCAACGAGGAGGAGTTGGCGCGGCACGACGACGTCGCCGGCTTCTACTATGCGATGAGCGAGCGGTTCCCCTTGGCCCACCTCAACCATCTGAGCAACGAGATGAACGCCAACGTGTTCAAGGGGAACCGGGATTGGCACTGGCGCGAAGAGGAGTGAAGGCGCAGGAGGGCCGTCGGCGACCCCGGGGCCGGCTTGGAGGTCTTCGGGGAATCACACGACTTGGCCGCGGTTGGGTGTAAGCTGGCCACATGAACCTGCGAGAACTCATCGAAAGCGACCGGCCGCTCATCTTTCTCGACGGGGCGATGGGGACGCAACTGGGGGCGGCGGGCCTGGAGATGGGCGGCCAGAACAACGTGACCCATCCTGACGCCGTGGCGGGGATCCACCTCCTCTATGCCGACTGCGGCGTCGATCTGTTGATCACGAACACCCTGACCATGAACAGGGTCAACATCGAGTCCCACAACGTCGGCGTGGACGTACGCGAGGTCAATCTGGCCGGAGCCAGACTCGCCAAGGCCGCGGCCGGCCGCGACCGGTTCGTGCTCGGCGATATCGGTTCCACCGGGAAGATGCTCAAGCCCTACGGCCAACTCTCAGCGGATCAGGCCGGCGCCGCCTTCAGGGAGCAGGCCGCCCTCCTGGCAGAGGGCGGAGTGGACGGGTTCATCATCGAGACCATGTTCGACCTTCGCGAGGCCCTTCTTGCCGTACGGGCGGCTAAAGAGGCCGGCGATCTTCCCATCATGGCCTCCATAGCCTTCAATACTGCCAACAATGGCGGCCGCACCGTGATGGGTGACACCGCCCACGATTGCGCGCAGGCGCTGACCCAAGCCGGAGCCTGCGTGGTAGGCGCCAACTGCGGGAGCCTCGATCCCTCGGAGATGGCCGAGGTGGTGTCGACGATGCGGGCGGCGACCTTAGTCCCCGTCATCGCTCAGCCGAACGCGGGCAAGGCCCGACTGGTCGAGGGCGGGTCGACCTACGACATGTCCCCTGCCGATTTCGCCGCCGGCATCCAAGAATGCGCCCAGGCGGGAGCCAGGTTCGTGGGCGGCTGTTGTGGTACGTCCCCCGCTCACATCAGGGCGATGGTGCACGCGTTGGCCGGGACCTAATAACTTGTTTCAAAATGAAACTCCGCCGCAAGGGACGAGTTGGGCGGATGCGAGAGGACGCACGAAGCGTGAACGGCGGCGCTGTTTGCGCGACCGAGGATGCGCTATCGTGCCGTCCGGCGCGCACTCGGCGGCCGCGGCTTCATTTTAAAACGAGTTGTAAGCGCCGGCCGGCTCCGGCCGGTCACCCGGTGGCCGCTCTCTCGGCCCTCGCCCTGGCTATCTCAGCGATCAGCGCTCGGTTGAACGCGGGCAGGTCCTTGGGATTCCTGCTTGTTATCACGCCCCTATCCACCACCACTTCCTCATCGACCCATACGGCTCCCGCGTTCTTGAGGTCCATTTGGAGACTGGGGTAGGAGGTCATCGTCCGTCCGTCGATCACTCCGGCGTCGATGAGGGTCCAGGGCGCGTGGCAAATCGCGGCCACCGGCTTTCGCTCCGCTACGAAGGCCTGCACGAATCGCCATGCGTCCTCGTTGCGGCGAAGTCGATCGGGGTTGCGCACTCCGCCGGGTAGGAGAAGGCCGTCGTACCGGTGAGGATCCGCGGCGAACAGGGGGACGTCGACCTGGAAGTCTTTTCCCCAATCGCCGTGGCTCCACGAGCGTACCGTCCGTGCGCTGGGTGAAACCACGTCCACTGTGGCCCCCGCCTCGATGAGCGCCTTCATCGGCTCGACGAGTTCGATTTCTTCGAATCCTTCTTCGACTACGGCCGCGATCCTCGCTCCTTCGAGTTTTCTGGTCATGGCGCGCTCCTTTCTGCTCCTTTCTACCAGTGAAGCTCGTCGTCCACGTCTGTCTTCTTCCGGCGGCGCGGCACCGTGCGACTGCGCATGGTCAGGCTCCGAGGACGTATGCCGCGCAGTGCGGGTCTCATCGCATCTTCGACCGCTCTACGGCCCCGGCCGGTCTCCGTTTACCTGATCCCCGAGCCGGGAAGGTCTCTTCCAACACGATCAAGAGAACCTTACCCCGGTCTATCGAAGAACAATCGAGACCCGAGTCGAGCGCGGGTGCATCTTCAGGATCTTGATCCACGTCACCGCTTGACCCCCGGCCCGCTGGCCTGTGCATGAGCGTCTACATCGGCACATCGGGATGGCATTATCGACACTGGGTGGGGCCTTTCTACCCGAAGGCCCTCCCGGCCCAGGACATGCTCGGCTTCTACTCGAGGGAGTTCGGAGCCGTTGAGATCAACAGCTCGTTCTACGGGCAACCTGACGAAAGGACGCTGGCGGATTGGCGCGAGGCCACCCCCGACCGATTCCGGTTCGCGTTCAAAGCCAATCGCTACATCACTCATATGAAGAAACTGAAGGACGTGGGTGAAGCTTTGGACAAGATGATTACGGGCGCGCGCGTCCTTGGAGATAAACTGGGCCCGGTGCTTCTTCAACTGCCTCCCCGTTGGCGCGTCGATACCCGGCGTCTGGAAGCCTTCCTGAGCGAGTTTCCCGCGGACCTGGCGATCGCCTTCGAGTTCCGCGATGCGTCCTGGTTCACCGACGACGTCTACGAGAGATTACGGCGGCGCCGTGCCGCTTTCTGCATCTACGATCTGGGGGGAAAGAAGTCGCCTTGTGCGGTGACCTCCGATGTCGTCTACGTCCGTCTGCACGGCCCCGACGACGTCTACGCCGGCTCGTACGGCACCGAGGACTTGGGAAGGTGGGCCGGGGCCATCTCGACCTGGGACAGGGAGGGTAGGGACGTGTGGTGTTTCTTCAACAACGACGAGCACGGCTACGCGGTCCAGAACGCGCGGGAGCTGAAGAGATTGTTGGAGTGAAGGCGGACTGCCTCGCAGGAACATCCCTCTATGAAGAACCAGCGTTCCCGCGCGACCACGGGCCGTGCTGCGGCGGAACCGGCAGCCGCCTAGGCCGGCACCTCGCGTAGCAGGCGGCGGCGGAGCAGGTCGAGCGCCGCGAACGCGGCCCGCTCCCTGACATGCTCCCGCTCCCCGGGGAACTGATGCCGTTCCACCTGGGTGACACCTCTTACCACGCTGCCGATGTAGACCAGTCCGACGGGTTTCTTGTCGGTGCCGCCCGCCGGCCCGGCGACGCCGGTGGTGGACAGAGCGCAGTCGGCTCCGAGTAGCCGGCAGGCCCCCTCGGCCATGGCGGCCGCCACCTCGCGGCTCACGGCACCGTGTTCGACGAGCATCTGCGCGGGGACGCCCAGTACCGCGGTCTTGACCCGGTTGTCGTAAGCCGTGACGCCTCCGAGGAAGTAGTCACTGCTGCCGGGGACGTCGGT
The DNA here is from genome assembly GCA_021372435.1 of Actinomycetes bacterium. Lineage (GTDB taxonomy): Bacteria > Actinomycetota > Thermoleophilia > RBG-16-64-13 > RBG-16-64-13 > RBG-16-64-13. The sequence goes on from JAJFUK010000077.1 coordinate 8,918, forward strand.
CAGGTGCTTGCCCACGAGCCCTCCTGTGCATGACTCGGCCACTCCGACCGTCAGGCCTGCCCGGCGCAACATCCCGCCGACCAGCCACTCCAGGTCTTCTCCGTGGGTGCTGTAGGCATGCTCGCCCACTATCTCGAGGATGCGGGTCTGGACGGTATCCAGCTTCCTTTGGCCCTGAGGCGCAGCCTGACCCCGGACGATGATGGTGACGCCGTCCAGATGGGCCCTCGTACCGATGGTGGCCTGGGGGTCGTGCCAATCGAATCCGGCCAGCATCTCTGCCAGCATCGACTCGCCGATACCGAAGGTGCGGATGCGTCTGACCGACTGGGTGTGCTGCTCCCCCTGCCGCTCGAGGGCGGTATGCATGAGCGGCTCGACCGTCTCTTCCCACATCTGCTTGAGCTCCCAGGGCACGCCGGGTAAGGCTACCAGCAGGGTCTCCCCATGTTGCGTGTAGAAACCGGGCGCCGTCCCGGTGAGGGGGATCGCGGTGGCTCCGCGGGGGATGAACGCCTGCTTGCGATTGCTCTCGCCCATAGGAAGGCCACGGGCGAGGAACCGGGCGTTTATCATCTCGAGCAGTTCCTCGCGGTGCTCCAGAGGACGGTCGAGGGCCTCGGCGACGGCTTCACGGGTGAGGTCGTCTTCGGTCGGCCCCAACCCACCCGAGAGCACCAGGACTGCCGGGCGCCGGCCCAGGCTCGAGCGGATGGCTTCCACCAGGGCGCGCAGGTCGTCGGTGACGCACAGCGCGTGGGTGGTGAAGATGCCTAGGTCGAGCAGCCGTTCGCCCAGGTATAGTTGGTTGGTGTTGAGCGTGTCGCCCCTCAGCAGCTCGTCGCCGCTGAAGATCAGCTCGGCTGAAGCGCCCGCCTGTCCGGTGTCTGTCGCTGCGCCCACTCTGGGTCTGCTCCTTCGCTGTTCACACTCGTTCGCCGAACGTGTATCATAGCGATAAATCACCGATATGCTGATGGAGTGCAAGCGATGGAACGACACACCACGTATGAGGCCGAGCGGCGTTCGAGCGCCCTGATCCCGTCTGGGACCGGCCTGTGGTGGCCTCATCAGCATGCCGGCTATCTCCGCGGCTGGCATCCTTCGTGGATCTAGCCCCTCGCGTCGAGCGAGGGGCGCCTCCAGTGGCCGGATGACGTTGAGTCATCTTGGCCGGTCCCGGCGCAGACATGCGCGACCTGGCTGGTGAACGATCGCGAAAGGGTAGAGATGCACAACCAAGCCGACAAGCCGAACGACAAGACGGCCGCACCGGGTTCCACGACCCCGGTGGTCTCCGATCCGTCGTGTGTCAAGTACGATTCCCGCGGCCTCGTGCCGTGCATCGTACAGGAATGGACCACGGGCGAGGTCCTCATGCTCGCCTACATGGATGCCGAATCGCTCCGCCGGACCCTTGAGACGGGCACCACCTGGTTCTTCAGTCGCTCACGCAACGAGTACTGGAACAAAGGGGCGACCTCGGGTCATTTCCAGAAAGTGCGCGAGCTCCGCTACGACTGCGACGGTGACACCCTCCTCGCCATCGTGGAGCAGACCGGGGCCGCCTGTCACACCGGAGACGTCAGCTGCTTCGACGGCCGATGGCTCAGCCCTCCGCCGGGAGAGAAGCCGCCTTTTCTCGCTCGCCGGGAAAGGTAGGCGGCCATGACATCCGGCGGTATCACCACCACGCCCTCGCGAGAAGAGGCGCGCGGGCTGAGCGCACGCTACAACGTCATCCCCATCGCGCACCGGTTCGTCGACGACACCGAGACCCCGGTCTCCGCGTTCCTTAAACTCCGCCAGGCGGCCGGCTGCTTCCTGCTCGAAAGCGCCGAGCAGGGCCTGCGGCTGGGGCGCTACTCGTTCCTGGGGGTGAAGGCCTGGGAGAGTGTCCGTCTCACCGGCGGCGCCGTGACGATCCGGCGCGGCGGCGTCGACACCGTGCAGGACCTGGCGTCACACGGAGGAGACCCTTTCGCCTTCATGGCGCAGCACATGAGCCGGTATCGAGGGCCGGCACTGGAGGGACTGCCACCCTTCGTGGGCGGCGCGGTGGGGTACTTCGGCTACGACTGCATACGCCACGTGGAGCGTCTGCCCGTGGGTCCACCCGACGATCTGGGCCTTCCCGATATGGCCTTTCTCCTTACCGACGTGATCATGGTGTTCGACCACCTGGCTCATACGATCACGCTCCTCACCAACATCTTCTGTGACGACGAACCGGACCTCGACGCGGCCTATGCGGCAGCGGCGACGCGCCTGGCCGAGGTCAAGGCCCGTCTGCGCGCTCCGATCCCTCCTCCCAAGTGGAGCCTTGATGGCCGACGCGAGGCAAGGGGCCGGCCGCCGGCGGGCGGAGGTCTGGATGTGATGGCGACACCGGTGCGGTCCAACTTCGAGCGGGAGAAGTTCCTCGCGGCCGTGGAACGGATCCGGGAATACATCCGCGCGGGCGACGCGTTCCAGGTGGTGTTGTCGCAGCGGTTCGAGCGGCCGGTGGACGTGAGCGGCTTCTCTATCTATCGGGGGTTGCGCGCCGTCAATCCGAGCCCGTACATGTACTACCTCGCCTTCAGGGACTTCGAGTTGGTGGGGTCGAGCCCGGAACCGCTGGTGACGGTCGGCGGCGGGCGGGCTGAGACCAGGCCGATCGCCGGTACGCGGCCCCGGGGAGCGACCCCCGCCGAGGATGCCGGGCTGGCCGAAGAGATGCTCCGCGACGAGAAAGAAAGGGCCGAACATCTCATGCTGGTCGACCTGGGCCGTAACGACCTGGGCCGCGTGTGCCGGCCCGGGACCGTCAAGACCCAGGAGTTCATGGAGGTCGAGCGCTACAGCCACGTCATGCACATGGTGTCGTCGGTGGTGGGCGATCTGGAGGACGGGGTGGGGGCGACGGACGCCCTGCGGGCCGTCTTTCCCGCCGGGACTGTGTCGGGGGCGCCGAAGGTGCGGGCCATGGAGATCATCGACGAGCTGGAGCCGAACCGGCGCGGACCGTACGCCGGGGCCATCGGCTACCTGAGCTACTCGGGCGATCTGGACTGCTGCATCTACATCCGGACGATCCTGGTCCGGGAGGGTCATGCGTACGTGCAGGCGGGGGCCGGCATCGTGGCCGATTCGGAGCCTGAGCGCGAATTCGCGGAGACCGAGAACAAAGCGCGGGCCATGTTCCGGGCTATCGAACTGGCGACCGCTCAAGAGGAATGGGAGTAGGTCATGATGATGACTATGACACGGGAAAGGATCCGATCAGACCAGACGTATGCTCATGCCCAGGAGTCGGTAGGCTATCCGGCACCGGGGCTGAGCGACGTCCGGGTGCTGGTGATAGACAACTACGATTCGTTCACCTACAACCTGGTGCAGTATCTGGCGGAGATCTCGGGGACGAAGGTCAGGGTGTTCCGCAACGACCAGATCTCGGTAACCGGCATCTTGGAAGAACAGCCAACGCACGTGGTGGTGTCGCCGGGACCCTGTACGCCCGACGAAGCCGGGGTCAGCGTTGAAGCCGTACGCGCCTTGGCAGGACGGGTCCCCGTCCTGGGGGTCTGCCTGGGCCATCAATCCATCGGTCAGGCCTTCGGCGCCAGGGTGGTCCGGGGAGATGCGCCGGTGCACGGCAAGACGTCGCTCATCCATCACGACCGCCGCACCATCTTCGCCGGACTGCCGCAGCCGTTCGTGGCCACTCGTTATCACTCTCTGGTCGTGGACCGTTCTCTGCCGCCGGTCTTGGAGGTGTCGGCCTGGACCCAGGAGGGCGTCATCATGGGTCTGCGGCACCGGGAGTTCGCGGTGGAGGGGGTTCAGTTCCACCCCGAGAGTCTGCTGACCGTAGTGGGGAAGGATCTGCTTCGCAACTTCCTGAGTCACCGGAGGGCTCTACGATGAGCGCCGCGACACAAGAGGCGCCGGCCGCCGCCCTGGCCACCGGGGCCGGCACCGCGCCGGGAGCACGGGCGACGTCGACCGCCGAGCGCCGGCCTTCTTTCACTGAGACTCTGCAGCGTCTCGCAGAAGGACGCGATCTCGAGCGCGCCGAGGCGGCGGCGGCCTTGGAGCGCATCGTCGACGGCACCGCGGGGGAAGCAGAGGCGGCTGCGTTCATGATGGGCCTCCGGGTGAAGGGAGAGACCGCGGACGAGATCGCCGGCCTGATGGAGACGATGCGCCGCCTGGCCGTGCCGGTCGAGACTGCCTATCAAAGCGCCCTGGTAGACATAGTCGGAACAGGCGGGGACCGGCTGGGCACCTTCAACATCTCTACGACAGCCGCCTTCGTGGTGGCCGGAGCAGGGATCAAAGTGGCCAAACACGGCAACCGGGCGGCCAGTTCGAGCTGCGGCTCGGCCGACGTCATGGAGGCGCTCGGCGTGCGGCTCGATCTCACGCCGGCGGAAGTCGCCATCTGCCTAGAGCGCGTAGGCATCGGGTTCATGCTCGCTCCGCTGCACCACCCGGCGATGAACAAGGTGGGAGGTGTGCGGCGCGCCCTCGGGGTGCGTACGGTGTTCAACTTCCTCGGACCGTTGACTAACCCCGCGGGCGTGCGCAGGCAGCTGCTGGGAGTGAGCGCTCCCGAGTACCTGGAGGTGCTGGCGGGTGCGCTCGCACGCGTAGGCTGCGAGCGCGCGCTGGTGGTCTGCGGCTACGGAGGCATGGACGAACTGTCGGTCGCCGGGCCCAGCTCGGTGATCGAAGTGGAGAAGGGGGTGGTCGGCGAACCCTACCGCCTTGCCCCAGAGGATTGCGGGCTTGGGCGGTGCGACCAGGCCGCCCTGAACGGAGGCGACCCCCTGGAGAACGCGGCCATCCTCCGCGGAGTGCTCGCGGGGAGCCCCGGGGCGACGCGCGACGTGGTACTGCTGAACGCGGGAGCCGGTGTTTATGCGGCCGGCGCCGTCTCTTCCATCCGCGAGGGAGTGGGGCGCGCCCGCGAATCTATCGCTTCCGGGCGCGCCGCCCGGGGGTTGGCCGACCTGACGGCGATGACGAACGAACTGGTCGAAGCACGGCCGTGAGCGGAGACGGACCCATACTGGGCAGGCCCGCCGGCGCCTTGGCCCCGATGGGCGCGTTGGGCGCGGCGGACGCCGGTGGCGCCGGTGGCGGCGGTTCCTGTGCGTCGGCACTCGGCCCGGGGGAACGGCCAGGCTACCTGGGCCGCATCGTCCCCGCCGTGCTCGGCCGCTTGGAGGAACGCAGGCGCCGCCTTCCCCTGAGCCGGCTGGAGGCGATGACGGCGCCGGCCGGGCGGCCGTCTTTCGGCGCGGCGGTACGGGCGCCCGGGATGTCGCTCGTAGCCGAGGTGAAGCGGGCCTCACCGAGCAAGGGTCCCATCCGGCCCGGTCTGCAGGTCGGGGCCCTTGTGCAGGCCTACGAGGCCGCCGGCGCACGGGCGGTGTCGGTGCTCACCGAAGAGGACCACTTCCTGGGAAGTCTCGATGATTTGCGCGTGGCCGCGGAATACACCGGGCTGCCGCTGCTCCGCAAGGATTTCATCGTCGACCCGTACCAGGTGCACGAGGCCCGGGTATGGGGGGCGTCTGCCGTGCTTCTCATAGCGGTTCTTCTTGATGACCGCTTACTACGGTTGCTCGCCGGGCTGGCGCAGGACCTGGGTCTCGACGTACTGTTAGAGGTGCACGACCAGAGGGACATGGCGCGGGCGCTCGAGATTGAAGGGGCGATCATCGGTGTCAACAACCGTGACCTCCATACGTTCGAGGTTTCGCTCGAGACGACGCTGCGGCTGGCCGGCGCCGTGCCACGGGAACGACCACTGGTGGGGGAGAGCGGGATCCGGGGACATGGAGATGTCGAGAGACTGGCTTCCTCCGGAGTGGACGCGGTACTGGTGGGGGAGGGCATCCTGAGGAACGCCGACGTAGAGGCGGCGATACGCGCGTTGATGTATCCGCTCCCCTTGGTAGCGCAACGACCCATTGGTGATAGGAGTGACACGCTGGGAAAGGAGGCCGGGTGATCAGGTCGATACTGGTGGCGGTCGACGCGTCCGCGCATGCCCGGGCGGCGCTGGAGCACGCGATCGAGATGGGCAGGTTGTACCAAGCCCGGGTGACGGGCCTGTATGTCCTCGACATCCGCTATCTGGAGATGCCTCCTTCGCTCGACTACTCCTATACGTTCGAAGCGGTGCCCCCGACGGTGGTGCCCGCGGACGTGATGGAGAAGTTCAAGAGCAAGAGCGAGCGCATTCTCGAGGATCTCAGACAGGCGGTCGAGAAGAGCGGGTTGCCGGTCGAGACCCGGACGGAGGAAGGGGTGCCCGGCCTCGTGATCGCCGACATGGGTGTGACGCACGATCTGGTCGTCATGGGCAAGCGGGGCGAACACGCCAAGTGGGGGCGTGACCTGCTGGGCTCCACCGCCGAGAGCGTGGTCCGGCGCTCGGCGACGCCCGTTCTGCTCGCGGAGGAGCAGTCACGGCCGGTGAGGAAGGCTCTGGTCCTATTCGATGGGAGCCATCCCGCCGTCCGCGGTCTCAAGATGGCGGCCGACCTGGCGGAGCGGGGCGCTGTGAAGTTGCGGATACTCACGGTCGATGACGAACCCGAGAGGGGACGGGCGACCCTGGCTGAGGCAAAGGCCTATCTCGAACCCCTCGGGTTGGAGGCCGCGTACTCGGTGCTCCCCGGCAGAGCGGCACGTACGGTGGCGTTCTCTCTCTCCGAGGACCCTGCCGACCTGGTGATCTTGGGCATGCGCGGCCAATCCCCGCTTCACCATCTCATCCTCGGGCGTACGACCGAGCAGGTCATGCGCTCGGTGGGACTACCGGTCTTGCTCGTGCCATGAACGGCACGCAGGACACGATACGGGTGATGACCCCGGAGGGGTCTCAAGAGATTCCAGCCGCTGATCTCCCGGAGGTGCTTGCGCGTCTCAAGGTTCCGTCCGGTCCCGTCACATGGATCCACAGCGGTCCGAACGCAGCCGTCGTCCAGGCGCTCGACGACATGGGCCTCCACGAGATAGCCGTCAAGAGCCTGCGCGACGGGCCGGAGCGCCCCCGCGTGGAGGAGTTCGCCGACCATCTCTATGTCTCGCTGTTCTCGACTGAGAAGACCGTCGCCACGAGCGAGACCGCCGGCGTGATGGGGGAGCCGGACGGGCCGCCGGAGGAGGTGCCGCGCCTTCAAGAATTGCGACTCTTCCTTGGCCCGCTTTGGGTGATCTCTGTGGGCCGGGTCCATGAGTCCGACTACGAGGTCCTGGCCGACCGGGTAAGGCGGCAGGTGTTCTCGCGCGGCCGGGGGGCGAGCTTCATCGCATATCACATCTGCGAATGGCTGGTGGAGACGCTGCAGCCGGCTCTCGATGGACTTGAAGACCGCATCGACGCTTTGGAGGACCAGGTAGTGCTGGCCACCCGGCAGGCCCCTATGCAGGACTTGTTCAGCCTGAAGCGCGATATGGTCGAGCTGCGCCGGCGGGTGGCGCCCCTCCGTGATGTCATGCAGCGACTGGGCTCGCACGGGGTGCTCTACATCGATCCCGAGACCGAGGTCTACTTCCGGGACGTCCATGACGACGTCATGCGGGTCATCGAGCTTCTCGACACGTACCGCGACATCCTGTCGTCCGCCCTCGACCTACACCTTTCGAGCGTCTCCAACCGGCTGAACCGGGTCATGAAACAATTGACCGTGGTGGCCACGGCGTTCATGCCGCTCTCGTTCATCGTAGGCCTGTTCGGCACCAACTTCGTCCACATGCCGTTCGCCAGTCTTGCCTGGTTCGTGGTCATGTTCGTCCTGCTCTTCATCTCGGTGGTCGTCATGGTCGTGTACACGCGGTGGAGGACCTGAGCCATCGGCCGCGTCTTTCGGACATTCGACCACGATGAGGCCGCCGGCGACCTGGTCGCCGGCGCCCAGGCGGCGCGCCGCCGCCTGGTGCCGGACGGTCGCGCGGCAGAGTCGCCGCCGGGACCGGTGGTGAAGATCTGCGGCTTGACCAGACCGGACGATGTGCTCTTGGCCAGGGACCTGGGGGTCTGGGCCCTGGGTTTCGTCTTTGCCCCCAGCCCGCGCCGGCTGACGCCGGCGGCGGCCCGTGGGCTGGTCGCGGCTGCGAGAGCGCCGAGCGCCGCGACCGGCAGAGTGGGCCGCCCCTTGGAGGACTTGTCCTCACGGCCGCAGCTCCCCTTCGCGATCGGGGTGTTCGGAGACGCCTCGGCCGAGGAGATCGCCTGGATCGTGGCGGAGACGGACCTGGACGGCGTGCAGCTGCACGGTCCGGCCGGACCGAAGGGCTTCGAGGTGCGCGCGGCCGTCGGCCGTCGGCGCCGGCCGCTCGTGATAATCCAGGCCGTTCCCGTATCTGTCGAGGGGGGAGACGCCGCCGGTCTCCGGGCGGCAGTCGGCGCGGCGCGCGAAGAGGCCGACCTGGTGCTGCTCGACACGACGGCGGCCGGCCGTTTTGGAGGGAGCGGGACGTCGTTTCCTTGGCGTCTGGCCCGAGACGTGGGCGAAGGCCTGCCGCTGCTGGTAGCGGGGGGCATCGGCCCGGGGAATGTACGGAAGGCCCTCAGCGAATCGGGAGCCTGGGGGGTGGATGTCTCCAGTGGGGTGGAGAGCTCTCCCGGGCTCAAGGACGCCGGGCTTCTGCGGCTGCTCTTCGACCAGGTGGACGTCGCCCGCTGCAGCGCGCCCGCCGGCCGGGGCTCCGGCGCGGCGGGCGGCCCGGAGCCCGGCGTCGCCGGGGGTGGCCGTTCCGACACAGATGAACGACAGGAAGGACGACACACGTGACTCTACCGCAACGCTTCGGTCCCTATGGAGGCCGCTATGTACCCGAGACCCTGGTGGCCGCGCTCGAAGAGCTGGAGGCGGCGTACGAGACCTATCGCGACGACCCGGGCTTCGTGAGTGAGCTGCGGACGCTGCAGACCGACTATGCCGGCCGGCCTACTCCACTCTTCCTGGCCCGGCGACTCTCGGAACAGGTCGGGTGCCGAACGTACCTCAAGCGGGAGGATCTCGCCCACACCGGCGCCCACAAGATCAACAACACCCTGGGCCAGATCCTCTTGGCTGTGCGCATGGGCAAGAAGCGCATCATCGCGGAGACGGGGGCCGGGCAGCACGGCGTGGCCACCGCGACGGTGGCCGCTCTGTTCGGCCTGGAGTGCCACGTGTACATGGGAGAGGAAGATATCCGCCGCCAAGAGCTGAACGTGTTCCGGATGAGGCTGCTGGGGGCCGAAGTCCTGCCGGTCAGCTCCGGCAGCGGCACCCTCAAGGACGCCACCAACGAGGCCATCCGTGACTGGGTGGCCAACGTGGAGACCACCCACTACATCATCGGCTCGGTGGTCGGCCCGGCGCCCTATCCGACGTTGGTGCGTGACTTCCAGGCGGTGATCGGCCGCGAGACCCGCGAGCAGGTGCTGGCGAAGGAAGGGAGGCTCCCCGACGGGCTGGTGGCCTGCGTGGGCGCGGGCAGTAACGCCATCGGCATGTTCCACGAGTTCCTGGAGGACCCTGCGGTGCGGCTCATCGGGGTCGAGGCAGCCGGACTAGGGCTCGACAGTGGAAAGCATGGAGCCTCCTTGGCCCGGGGGACTGCGGGCATCCTTCACGGCTCGTTCTCCTACGTTCTTCAGGACGTAGACGGTCAGATACAGGAGGCGCACTCAGTCGCGGCCGGCTTGGACTATCCGTCCGTGGGACCGGAGCATTCGTATCTCAAGGACCTGGGCCGCGTCGAGTACACGAGCGCCACCGACGCGGAAGCTTTGGACGCGTTCCAGACGCTCTGCCGGTTGGAGGGGATCATCCCCGCCCTCGAGAGCGCACACGCGCTCGCCTATCTCCTGCGCGGAGGAGCCGGCGCCCACGGCTTCTCGACCGAGGATGTCGTCGTGGTCAACCTGTCCGGCCGGGGAGACAAGGACGTGTACAGCGTGGCCGCGGCCTTAGGGGCGAGGCCGTGAGTGCCCCCGCCGTGAGCCGTCTCACGCGGCTGTTTCTTGACGCCGGGCGGCCTCTACTCATGCCGTACGCCGTGGGAGGTTACCCCGACCCGGGGTCTTGCCTCGAGATCCTGCGCATCTATCGTGAAGGCGGGGCGGACCTCATCGAGATCGGCATCCCGTTCTCCGACCCCCTGGCCGACGGACCGGTCATCCAGGGCGCCTCGCAGGCGGCGCTACGGAGGGGGGTGCGTCCTGTCGACGTGCTTGACGTGGCCGCTACGGCCGCCGGTGAGGGGGCCCGCGTGGTCCTACTCAGCTACCTCAACACCATCCTGGCTTTCGGGCCGGAGAGGTTCTTCGAGCGTTGCGGCGAGGGCGGGGTGCTCGGCGTGGTGGTCCCGGATCTCCCGGTGGAAGAGGCCGCCGGCCTCCAGACCGCGGCCCGGGCCCGGAACGTGGACGTCATCCTTCTCGCCGCGCCTACAAGCACCGACGCGCGCTTGGCCCGCATCGCGGCGGCGGCGTCCGGCTTCATCTACTGCGTTTCGACCACGGGTGTCACGGGCGCCAGGGCTTCGCTCCGCGCCGACCTTCCCGAGTTCGTCGCGAGGATAAGACGGCACACCGACCTGCCCTTGGCCGTCGGTTTCGGCGTGAGCACCCCGGAGCAGGCCGAAGAGGTGACCGGTTTCGCCGACGGGGTCATCATCGGCAGTGCTCTGGTGGACGTGGTCGCCCGGAACGAACGGCTCGAGGAGGCGCTGGCCGAGATCGGCCGCATCCTCTATCGGGTGAGGAGGATGCCCTCCCTCTCCAAATAGTCCTTGAGCGCCTGGGGACGCACGCCGTAGAGCCCGGACAGATAGGTCAGATCCTCCCTGCGGATGGTGAGCATGTCACGGGCCGGGTCGTTGCGCAGTTGGCGGAGGAACGAGAGGTAGGTCTCCAAGGGCCGCCGTTCCTCAGGCGAGAGCCTCTCCAGGCCCTCCAGACGGATGCGGAGAGGAGTATTGCTGGTCAGCGTCCGCTGGAACTCGGGCTCGTCCTCGATGTCCAGTATGGACATAGGGGATTGGCCGTAGACCGAAGCCAGCTCGCACAGACGTTCGAGGCTCAGACTCCTCTTGCCGCGCTCATAAGCGCTCAGAGTGGAGACGACGAAGGAATCCCCCGACCGGGAACACACCTCCTGTAGGCTGAGGCCGCGCTCCTGCCGGATGCGGCGCAGTTTTTCGCCCACCAGTTCCGCATACCGCTTCTCTCGGTCCTCTTGTCTCGCTTCTTGTCTCTCGTCCATGGATGAAGTGTAGCTCCTCGAATGTGCAAAATCTACTGCCACAGAACATCATGCCCCGATATTTCAACGTGGGGATTCGGAAGATCCCAAGGGATTCCTTCCCGGAGCACGCACGACCGGCCTACTCCCGCACCTCCTCCCGGTGATGTGTAGTGCCGAAGGCGGGGGTCGAACCCGCACGAGGGGTGAGCCTCACTGGAGTTTGAGTCCAGCGCGTCTGCCAATTCCGCCACTTCGGCACGGTCCCGGACCCCCGCTATTATAATGGACGCATGCTCCAGCATGTCGCCGGATTCGATCCTTGTCACGCGGTCGCCTTTCTCTGCTCGTAGGCGGGGAGGGACGTGCGTCCGGGGCCGGGGGTGCGCGGCGGGCGGGATGCGGGACGCGGGGTGCGAGGGCCCGGCACTCGATAGGCGACCGTGACCCCCGGTAGACGACGGGGCATCGGCGGCGCGGCGTCGAGTCGTGTTTGGCAGGATAATGTTCGGCGGGATAATGGTGTAGAGTATTAATGGACTTCGGGGTTTTCTCATGTGAAGTCGCGGTTCGCGGCGCCGGATCGCTTTTGTACCGCCCACCAAGGACACCGGCGCTGGTATGCGCCCGTTGCGGCCCGGTCGGTCCATGTGGACAAGAGACATGGAGGTAAGCGAATGGAGAAACTCATCATCACCGTGGCATGCACCGGGGCTATGACCACCAAGGAGAACACCCCGTATCTACCTACCCAACCTGAGGAGATAGCCGAAGAGGTCCTCATGGCCTATCAGGCCGGCGCCGTGATCGCCCACGTGCACGTGCGCACCGTGGACCATAAAGCCACCATGGCGCTCGACAGGTTCGAGAAGACCGTCGGCCTCATCCGGGAGAAATGCCCCGACATCATCATCAACATGACCTCGTCCGGAGGACTGGGCTTCGGCGACGAGGAGCGTATCCTGCCCCATACGGTGCTTAAGCCTGAGATGGGGACCTTCGACGCCGGCACTATGAACTTCTACAGAGGCGTGTTCACGAACAGCCCTGAGTTCCTGGAGAAGCTCGGCAAGGCTTATATCGAGAACGGCATCAAGCCCGAGGTCGAGATCTTCGACTCGGGCATGGTGTGGAACGCGAAGCGCCTCCTCAAGGACGGCTTCCTGCAGGCCCCCATCCACTGGCAGTGCTGCATGCACGTGCACGGCGGGATGGAGGGCACCGCACGCAACCTGGTCCACCTGGTCGACTCGTTGCCTGAAGGCTCCACCTGGTCGGCGTTCGGTTGCGGCCCGACGGCCAACCTGATAATGGCGATGGCCATCAACATGGGTGGGCACGTGCGGGTGGGCATGGAAGACAACGTCTACCTGAGCAAGGGCGTGCTCGCCAAACACAACTACGAGTTCGTCGAGAAGGTGCAGCGTCTGGCCGCCGAGTTCGGTAGGCCGGTGGCGAACGTGGCGGAGGCCCGGCAGATCCTGGGACTGCCGCCAAGGAACTGAGTGTCAGACGGCCGGGCGGTCGACCGCCCGGCCGTTCCACACTGATCGTGCCCGGCGCAGTCACGGCCGGTTGTGACAAGGGCCGTGTCCGGCGCGCCGGGCAGTCCACCGACAAGGCGACGCGACGTCGCCGGACACAGGGAGTGAAGGAATGAAGAAGGTCTCGATCAGCGACGCGGTGCAGTACTTCCCCCCGGCCCACAACGACTGTGCCTGCTTCAGGTTGCAAGGGAAGGACCAGACGGGGACCACGCAGTTCTCACTGGGCTGTACGCATTTTCTGCCCGGCGGGGGAGCCGATTTCAGCCCCGAGCGGCCGTTCGACACCGTGTACATGGTCATCGAAGGCGAAGTGACCATCATCGACAAGGATGGCGGCGAGATCACCTTGAAGCCGCACGATTCCATCTACATCGCGCCGAACGAAGGGCGCGCGATCAAGAACAAGACGCAGTATCCCGCCAGCATGCTCGTGATTCTGGGCGCAGCCTGAGCGGACGAGGTTTCGCCGGTACGGATAAACAAACGGATATGGAGGTTCGAGATGGCTGAGGAGACACCAAGGAAGACGGTCGAGGAGTTGAGGAACATCTTCGATCTGACAGGCAGAGTGGCGGTGGTCACCGGGGCCGGTGGCACGCTCGGGCACGCCCTCGCCAAGGGCCTCGCGGTCTTCGGCGCCGATGTCGCCTGCTGGGATATCAAGACCGACATCATGAACGACATCGTGGCCGACATCGAAGGTCTGGGTAGAAAGGCCACTGCGACCGCCGTCAACGTCACCGATGACGCCAGCGTCAAAGGCGCCATGGAAAACGTCGTCAAGGACTTCGGTAAGGTCAACATCCTCGTGACCACGGCCGGCATCTCCGGCAACCGTCAGCCCGCCGAGACCTTCGACATAGACGAGTGGCAGAGAGTCATGGATGTCAACGTTCGCGGCACCATGATCTGCTGCAAGTACGCCGGGGCTGAATACATCAAGCAGGGGGGCGGCGGCAAGATCATCACCATCGGTTCCGTGCGCGGTTTCGCCGGTCATCCGGGCGGGTACGCGGCGTACGGTACCTCCAAGGGCGCCGTCCACATGCTCACTAAGCAGCTGGCTACCGAGTGGGCCAAGTACAAGATCAACGTCAACTCCATCGCCCCCTCCATCTTCTGGACGCCGCTCACGCAGCAGGTACGCGATGACCCGGCGATGGTCAAGATCTTCATGGCCCGCATCCCCTTGGGTCGCGCGGCTGAGCTGGACGACTTCATCGGGGCATGCGTGTATCTTGCCTCCGCGGCGTCCGACTACGTCACCGGTCTCATCCTCTCCGTCGACGGCGGCGCGGTGGCCGGATGAAAAAGCTGGAAGACGTCGAGAAGATCGCCATCATCGGCGGAGGCGCGATGGGGCATGGATGCGCCATGGTGTTCGCCGGCGCCGGTTATCCGGTCGGGCTCTACAGCCGGAGGGCTGAGACGCTGGAAAAGGCCGTCCAGGGCATGCGGAGCGACCTCACCTTCCTTGCCGAGCACGGACTCGGCAGGCTCGAAGACGTCGAGCCGATCGTGGCCCGCGTATCGACCACCCAGGACATGGCGCAAGCGGTGGCCGGCGCCGACTTCGTGCTCGAGTGCGTGGCCGAGGACATGGCGCTCAAACAGGACATCTTCCAGAAACTGGACCAGATGTGCGACCCGGACGTCGTCCTAGCCACCAACACCTCGGTCATGAGTCCTACCGAGATCGCCAGTACGTCGCGGCATCGGGAGAGGATCCTGGGGACCCACTGGTGGAACCCGCCGTTCCTCATCCCGCTGGTCGAGGTGGTGCAGACCGAGGAAAGCCCGCCGTGGGTCATCGACCTGACCATGGGCCTACACCGGGCCATCGGCAAACACCCCGTGCATGCCAAGAAGGATGTGCCGGGGTTCATCGCCAACCGGCTGCAACATGCTCTGTGGCGGGAGGCCATCTCCATCGTAGAGCGCGGCATCGCCGACGCTGCCACGGTGGATGAGAGCCTCAAGTACGGCCCCGGTCTGCGTCTTCCGGTGATGGCTCCGCTGGAGAACGCGGACATGGTAGGCCTCGACCTTACCCTGTCCATACACAGTTACGTCCTCAGACACCTGGAGGATTCGCACGAGCCTTCGCCGCTTCTCAAGGAGAAGGTCGAGAAAGGTGAACTGGGTTTCAAGTCGGGAGGCGTGGGCTTTCAGACTTGGACGCCCGAGCAGCAGAAGGCGCTCCGCGCCAACATGCTCACCTACCTGTGCAAGGCCGTCCGAGAGATGAAAGAAAGGGAAGCGAATTAGGTATTATGTTCACGCGGACTTCCGTGTTGAGCGGATTTCCGTGGCACAGGACAATCCGGGCCTCGACGGCGCGTTTGTCAAGAATGCAACGAAAGAAGGAGATGAAGAAGAATCATGGGGAAAGTATGGGTTGACCTGACACATCCGTTCAGTGCGGAGATCCCTCGGTGGCCGTACTTCGTAAAGCCGGTCATCGATTCGATGCACACCATGGCAAAGGGCGGCGTTCTGACGCAGAGGATCGACTGTGTCCAGCACACGGGCACTCATGCCGATGCGCCTCGTCACGTCATGGAGCGGGAGTTCGACGGCCGTCGTGCCCGCTATACTCACGAGATGCCTGTCGACGCCTACACGGGTGACGCCGTCTGCCTTGAGATCAAGATCCACCCGTGGGGTCTGATCCTGCCCGAGCATCTCGAAGATGCCTGCGAAAGGGCGAACATCAAGCCTTCTGAGCTCAAGGGCATGGTCGTATGCCTGAACACCGGTATGCACCGCCTATTTGACGACTCCAAAGAGTACTATCACTATTCCTGTGGCACCGGCATCGACGCCGGCAAGTGGTTCGTGAAGCAGCAGGTCAAGTGCGTGGCGATGGACTCGCAGGCCCTCGACCATCCGCTCCACACCGCCATGGGTAAGAACGGCCCGCCCATGATGAACCTACGCGGCGCCTCCGGCAGGCCGATCACCGACGAGTACATCGAGAAGTTCGGTATCGAGGCCTACGCCGAGTTCGACAAAGAGGTCTATATCCAGGTCCACGGCAGGGAAGCGTACGACGCGAAGTTCGGCGAACTCGAGGCCCTCGGCCAGGAAGGCACCTGGGAACCGTGCCACAAGTACATGCTGGGTCACGGCATCGTGGGCGTCGAGAACCTCGGTGGAGACCTGGACAAGGTCTCCGGCGAGCGCTTCCGCTTCTACTGCTTCCCGATCCGCTGGTACATGGGCGACGGCTCCATGGTCCGTTGCGTGGCTGAGATCGATGAAGAGAAGGTCCACAAGGACGTTCCGGACCGCACCTATACCTACTGCGGCACCGCCTACGGCCCGGTGGCTGACAAAGAGCGTGAGCGTTACCAAATCTACCCGATGAAGTAGGTCGCCCGGATATCCGCCGGCCCGCGGCCCGCTCCCGTCTGCCGATCGGCGAGGGGGCGGTCCGGTACCGGAGGTTGTCTGGGGCCCCCCGCCGGCGGATGCCGGCGGGGGGTTTCTATACACGGGGCCCTCTGTGGTAGCCTTTGCCGGACGGCGATTCCGAGGCGCGGGATTGCTATTCCAAAGGCGAGAGGACTACTCCAAATGAAGAAGTGGAACCTGATCATCGACGTCGCGCTGTGCCACGACTGCAACAACTGCTTTCTTGCCGACAAGGATGAGTTCGTCGGTAACGACTTTCCGCCTTACTCCCTGGCTCAGCCCTGGTCCGGCCACCGTTGGATGAACATCGAGGGCAAGGAAAAGGGGCAGTACCCCATCGTCCAGGTGGCCTACCTGCCGATCCCGTGTATGCACTGCGATGATGCCCCTTGTCTGACCGCGGATGGGGCGGTATACAAGCGCGCCGACGGTCTGGTCATCATCGACCCCGAAAAGGCCAAGGGCCGCGACGACATAGTAGACACCTGCCCCTACGGCGCCATCTACTGGAACGAAGAGGCCCGGGTGCCCCAGAAGTGCACCGGCTGCGTGCACCTGCTCGAAGACGGGTGGAAGGAGACCCGCTGCTCCCAGGTCTGCCCCACAGGCGCCCTCACGTTCGTCCTGGCCGATGACGCCGAGATGGCCGAGAGGGTGGCGGCCGAGGGTCTGGAGGCCTTCCGTCCCGAGCTGGGCACCAAGCCCCGGGTGCTGTACAAGAACCTGCACCGCTGGACGAAGGTCTTCGTGGCCGGCAGTGCGGCCTTTGCCGACACAGACGAGTGCGCCGAGGGGGCCGAGGTCACGGTGAACAAGGCCGGCATCCCGGTGGCCGAGGGGCGGGTCAACAACTACGGCGAGTTCGCGGTCGAGAAGCTGGAGCCGGGCGAGACGTACGACGTGGTCATCGAGGCCGCCGGCTACCGGCCGCACTCGGCCACCGTCACTCTTGACCAGAGCGTCACCATGGATCTGGTCTTGCTACAGAAGGCTGAGGAGCACTCTTTAGCTTAGGGAGGACTGCGTAGGTACAGGGTGCGGGCAAGGCGCGGTCCACTGAGACCAAGGTCACAATCGACAGTGTTGGACTCCCTCCTGCGCAGGTACCGGCTCTGCGCATAAACCGGGTCTGTGAGAAATGCGAGGGATCACGGACCGGCACATGCGGTCAAGCGGGTGGTGGAGGCGCGTGTATGAACACCATCGATATCGACTTTGAAGCCTGCAACGGCTGCAAGATCTGCTACAAGGCGTGTTTCGTCGATGTGATCCGTTGGGACGAAAGCGCGAAGCGCCCGGTCGTCGCCTACCCGGAAGATTGCGTCCAGTGCAACCTGTGCGAGCTGCACTGCCCGGTGGGAGCCATCAACGTGACGGTCGACTGGGACAAGCCCTTTCCGTCCGTACTCGAGCACGGACGGAGGTACCCGTCGTGAGGAAGCTGGATACGCTGGGCACCGTCCACGAGACCGACGTTCTCATCATCGGCAGTGGGATAGCCGGGCTGGCGGCGGCGATCACGACCAAGGAGAGATCTTCCGCGGCCCGCGTGCTCGTAGTCGACAAGAACTTCAGCGGCTGGGCCGGCCAGGCCAATAAGGGGGCGGGCATGTTCATGTTCCTGGGTCCCGACGATCCGGTCGACCGGTTCCTCGACTATCACACGCGGAAGATCGGGATGTTCCTTGAGGACCAGCAGCTCTTGGGCGAATTCGCCGCTGAATCCCAAGCGACCATAGAAAAGCTAGACTCCTGGTGCCGTACGTTCTGTCGCAACGCCGACGGCAGTCTGGCCGCCGATACCTTCAAACCGGGCCTGCCCTGGCACCTCGCGGCGGCCGAGCACGACACGCAGATGAAGGTCCAGCGCCACGCCAAGCGCCTCGGTGTCGAGTTCCTGGACAAGACGATGGTGGTCGACGTGCTCAAGCAAGACGGGCGGGCAGCGGGAGCCATAGGCTTCAGCCTACTCGACGGCTCATGCCATCTCTTCCAGGCAAGAGCCGTGATCCTCGCGACCGGCGGGCAGAACTACCGCATCCTATCCATGTGGAGCGCTGCTCGCGGAGACGGGATAGCCGCCGCCTACCGGGCCGGCGCCCAGATGCGGAACGCGGAGTTCGGCTCCTTCATGCAGCTCGTGCACAAGCGGAGTAAAGAGCCCCTGCTGGGCGCTGAGGACGCGCTCTACAACGCTAAGGGGGAGTTCCTCTCGACCTGGAGGCGGGAGCTCGAGCCCGACGTGGATCCGATGGCGGCCGCTGTCTGGTACCGGGAGATGCTGGCCGGTAACGGTCCGCTGTTCACGCACAATGAGGAGAATTGGCTGCTGCAGCACACCACCAAGACACATGCAGAGAAAGGCGCCTACGGCGATGTCGCTCCTGGGCCGTGGGACCGCCCGAAAGCCGAGGCCTTCTGGGGTAAGCTCCGCTCCAAGACGGCGGCTGTAGACGGTCTAGATGCGGTGTCCGAGGTCTTCCCGGCTCTGAGCGGCGAGCTTTCGCCGGTCAAGGTGGATCATCGGATGGAGACGACGGTGCCCGGGCTCTACGCCGTCGGAAACACTGCCACCAGTGGCTCTGCCATGGCGGGTGCCGTCCCTGCTTCCCCCGGTAGGGTCCGCGGGAAGGCCCTCACTTCGTCCACCTGGATGGGCATCCGGGCCGGGGCCGCAGTGGGCGGATACGTGACCGAGAGGCCGGTGGGACTGCCCGACGCCGACAAGGCCGCGGTACTCAAGGAGGAGATCTTCGCACCGCTCCAGCGGGCTCCCGGTCTTCAGCCGATCGAACTGGTGCGGGAGGTGCAGGCGGCGGTCGCCCCGGTCGGCTACTCAATCTACAAGCACAGAGAGCGCATGGAAGAGGCCCTCGGACTGGTCCTGGCGGCCCGGGACCGGATCCCGGAACTGGCGGCCGGCGACCCCCATCATCTGGCCGCGGTCCACGAAGCCCGGGCCATGGTCCTGTGCGCCGAGATGTTCTACCGGGCCTCGCTGGCGCGGGAGGAGTCCCGGGGCTGGCACCTGCGCGAGGACTACCCGCAGCGGGACGACGCCGCGTGGCTGAAGTGGATGATGCTCGAAGATAGAGAGGGACAGATGCACCTCTCCACGGAGGATGTACCCGTCCGCGACTACCCGTTCCGACCCTAGGCCCGGAGGCGACCATGTCTGAAGAGCACGTCTACTACGACCGGACGATCAAGGAATACGATCTCCCCGTCCCCATGCGCGACGGGGAGGTCCTGCGGGTCG
This sequence comes from Actinomycetes bacterium, assembly GCA_021372435.1. GTDB lineage: Bacteria > Actinomycetota > Thermoleophilia > RBG-16-64-13 > RBG-16-64-13 > RBG-16-64-13. The sequence goes on from JAJFUK010000077.1 coordinate 28,378, forward strand.
ACGTCTATCGCCCCGCTGCCCCGGGCAGGTTTCCCGTTCTGTACAGCTGCGCCATGCACAACAAGGACCTGCAGCGGGTGGAGGTCGCGGAGAACCTCGGGGTGGGGCAGCCGGCCTGGTCTACGCAGTGGTACGGGGTGATGGAGGCCGGCGACTCCAAGCGCTTCGTGGCCAACGGTTACGTCCACGTGATTGGGCAGGTCCGTGGCGGCCACAAGTCAGAGGGGTTGCCGTCCGTAGGCGATGAGTGGGACCACTACGACACCATCGAGTGGATCACCCAGCAGCCCTGGTCGGACGGCAATGTGGGCATGGTGGGCCTCTCCGCCTACGCGGCCGAGCAGTGGCGGGCCGCGGCCCAGGCCCACCCGGCCCTCAAGGCCATCTTCCCGCTGGATGCCGGGGGGTGCTACGGAGGCCTGGAAGGCTTCCGGGACCAGCATCCGGGTGGGGTCATCCAGACCATGCCCTACCACATCGGCCTGTTCAACAGCCTCCACACTCAGGTCGGCACACCGCCGGAACTGCCGCCGGAGATCGAGGCCGCCTGGCAGGCTGCCATGCAGAACCCCGACTACCTGATGTACGTGAACCTGTACAACATCCTTACATTGCGCGGACAACGCGACCCCGGGATGTTCTATCCTCTGCTCTTCCCGTTCGAACGCCCGGGGACCATCGAACGGACGGAGGAGATGCTGGGGAAGATCACGATCCCCTTCGTGACCGGGGCCTTCGAGGGCGCCTACACCTACAAGATGCATTGGCAGGGGGCGCAGCACTTCTTCTACGGCATCGACGTGCCTCACAAGCATCTCTTCGTCACGCCCCCGGCCCACGCCGAACGGCCGTTCCACCAGTGGCACGACGAGATCATCCGCTGGTATGACCACTGGCTGAAAGGGATCGACAACGGCGTGGAGGACGACCCGGCCGTCAAGGTCTGGATCATGGGCGAGAACAAGTGGCGGACCTTCGACGGCCGGCCGGTGCCGGAGACCACCTGGACCAAGTACTACCTGCACAGTTGGGAGAAGCTCAGCACCGAGGGGCATCTGCCGGCGGCGCACACCTTCGTGAACGAGCCGCCCGATGCCTTCGTACAGATGCCCCCCACACAGACCAACAAGATCGAGCGCCTGCGCTACCTGACCGAGCCCCTGGCCGAGGACACCCTGGTGGTTGGTCCCCTCTCCTTGACCTTCTGGGCGTCGCTCGACCAGGAAGACACCAACTGGATCATCATCCTCAAGGACGTGGGCCCGGATGTATCGGTGCAGTCGGTGCGGCCGGGAGAGCGTGAAGTGCCCAGAGACCTCCCGGAGCGGGAGCTCACCCGGGGCTGGCTTAAGGCTTCCCGCCGGGCGCTCGATCCGGAGCGCTCGAAGCCCTGGAAGCCCTGGCCCTACCTCAGTCCGGAGACGATCCAACCGGTGGTGCCCGGCGAGGTCGATGAGTATCGGGTCGAGATCCTCTCGACTGCCAATCTCTTTAGGCAAGGGCATCGGATCTGCCTGGAGATAACGAGCCTGGACCTGTCGGAGGGAGTCGCCGGCGAGACCTATGCGGAGTACGTCCCCTACCATGTATGCTCCAGCAAGACCGTGCTGCACAAGGTGTTCCATGACGCGCGGTACCCCTCGCACCTGCTGGTGCCGGTGATCCCACACCATCGGTGTAGAGACGCGGACTAAGAACTCGTTTCAA
>JAJFUK010000131.1 GCA_021372435.1 Actinomycetes bacterium
CAGGCTTGTCTGTTCGCGGCCTATCGCAGCCGCAAACGAGCAGGGAGAGAGGCCGCACGCCAGGAGGAAATCGCATGACCGGCAAGGGTTTCCTGCCGGATGCGCTCGACAAGGAGTAGTCAGATGCCCAAGCTTTGTCCCGGGGTTTGCGCACCCGAGTCGGTAGGATGACCACGCCGTAGTGGCAGGCGAGATCGGCATAGCTGGGGTTGATATCCGGCTCGTAGAAACAGGCGAGCCGGACTGCATCCTTTAGATTGTCTGGCACCATAACTCTTGGGGAGCCGCCGAAGTACTCGAGCATGCGCACGTGCGCCCCGAGGAACGACGGAAGATCCGCGGCGGGGAGCACGTCGGCATAGGTGTAGTTGGAGGCCCCGAGACAGGCGCAGAACACCGGAGCCTGGAAGACCTCCCCGGTGTGGGGATCGACGATGGGTTGGGTCTTCCCGGCCATATCGACGAACACCTTCTCCCCGGCCCGGTGCTGCTGGCGCATGACCACGTCGATGGTGCCTTCCCAGCTCCGGTAGTGGTGGCAGAACTGCGAGTACTGCAGCCCGTTCTTCGGATGGTCTTCTCGGTATTCCATCCACAGCTGCTGAAGGGTGACGGCCGCATCTGCCCGCCTGAGCTCCCGGTGCAGGAACTCGTAGTCGGGTTCGACACGCCGGCGGGTCGAACCGGTGTTGCCTGGATAGAGACGGGCATAGAGTTCGGCGTCGGAGAGCTCCTGGGCGGAGACATAGCTGAGCCCGGCCGCCTCCGCCCGGCAGAGGGTATCTCCCACCGTACTTCTCGCACACCCCAGGCTCTGGGCGATCTCCCGCTGGGAGAAGCCCTGTTCGTTCAGTCTAAGCACATCATGGATCTTGCGCACCTCGAGCTTCTTTCTCGGCACTATCTGCCTCCCGTTCCCGCCTTCCTTTGTGAGGAAGGGTACGGGCCGAGGGGCGATGCCGTTGTCAGGGCCGATGTGCGCCTGCAGGGGCGGCCGATTTCAACCGGAATGGGTGGCCGAAATGAAACGGAATCAGCGGCCGAAATGAACCGGAACCGGTGGCCGAATTGGGCCGGAATACGCACTTATCCTCGTTCTCGACTTGAAATGCTCGAACGCTACAATCAGGAACTCGCCACTTCAGCCGTGGCATACGAGTGAACGAGCCGACGTAGAACCCGGGGCGTTCCAGCTCGACCGTTGATAAAGAGTGGAAATGGGGATGAATTCTGAGAGTCGCGGACGCTTCTGAGCACCTCGGATTCCTCGGGCGACAACGCCATGTCTCCGAGCGGTTCCTGCTCAAGCTCAATCCACAGGTTGAACCGCTCCGGCTTTGATGGAGGCTCCAACCTTTGAGAGGATTGGAGCATGAACAGACAAGCGAGGTATCCACAGGAGATGCGGGAGCGGGCCGTCCGTCTGGTGTTCGAGCACCAGGACGAGTACGACTCTCAGTGGGCGGCCATCACCTCCGTTGCCACCAAGTTGGGGATGACCCCCGAGACGCTTCGGAAGTGGGCGCGCCGGGCTGAGATCGATGAAGGTCAAAGGCCCGGGCTGACCACCACCGAGCGTGAGCGTCTGAAAGAGCTCGAGAAGGAGAACAAGGAGCTGCGCCGGGCTAACGAGATCTTGAAAGCTGCAGCGGCTTTCTTTGGGGCGGAGCTCGACCGCCGACCGAAGAGATGACCGCCTTCATCGAGGAGCGCAAAGACGAGTTCGGGGTCGAGCCGATGTGCCAAGTGCTGCCCATCGCCCCTTCTACCTACTACGCTAGTGCTCCGTTCCGATAATATCTTGATTGTTAAAGGGAGTTAGAGTATGATGCTGAGTATGGCACAGAGTGCTGTCTCCAACATACTGAGCGAAGAATAGCGGGACGAGCTGGCGCGCGTGCTGCGCGCCCCCGCTACGCCGCAGAAACTGGTGAGGCGGGCCCGTATCGTCAGCCTGGCGGCGGAGGGCGAGACGAATGTCGCCATCGCCCGGGCGGTGGGCACCTCGGTGCAGACCG
>JAJFUK010000089.1 GCA_021372435.1 Actinomycetes bacterium
CACGTGATCTCCCCTTTCGCTTGCGGCCTTTGTGACGCGGCCGGTCCGTATTCCTCCTCCTTCTTCCCTTGAAGTCCAAGACTCATGCCTCGGTCGGTGCCCGGACGTTTCCGACTCGGGATCTGGGGTAGAAGAGCACTCGTCGATTCTTCGATGGTCCTTTGCAGTGAACGAGGGTGGGACCCTCAGAAAGCGAGCCGAAGCAGATGAAGGTGGGAGTGACCGGTGCCGGTGGGCAGTTGGGCCGTCTGGTCGTGCAGAAGTTGCTGGAGCGAGGCCGGCCGGAGGACATCGTCGCCATCGTGCGCGATCGCATGAAAGTCGCCGACCTTGCCGAAGCGGGCGTGGAGATCCGGGTAGCCGTTTATGACGACCGGCAGGCGCTCGACGCTGCCGTCGCGGGGCTGGATAAGCTGCTGCTGATCTCGTCCAGCGAGGTCGGCCATCGTGTCTTGCAGCACAAAAACGTCATCGATGCCGCCAAAGCCGCGGGGGTCAAGCATCTGATCTACACGAGCGCGCCCAAGGCGACTACCTCCACTCTGGTCGTCGCGCCGGAGCACAAGGCCACGGAGGAGTATCTCCTGGCCTCCGGTCTCCCCTACACGATTCTTCGGAACAACTGGTACACGGAGAACTACGCACAGGCGATCCGGACCGCCGCCACCAAGGGAGAACTGGTCGCCGCGGTCGGCGCTGCGCGGGTGGCAAGCGCCTCGCGGGCCGACTACGCCGAGGCGGCTGCGGCCGTGCTGCTCGGAGAAGGTCATGAAGGCAGGATCTACGAGTTGAGCGGCGACCGGGCCTGGGACTATCGGGAGCTGGCGGATGTGATCGCGGAGGTGACGGGGAGGCCCTGTACCTACAAGGCCGTGACGCCCCCCGAGCTCGTCGCGGTCATGGTGGCTGCTGGCGTCGATGAGGCCATGGCGAAAGGAGCGGCCGCGCTCGAAGCGAGTATCGCCGAGGGCGGGCTTGCGGAGGCCACCCCAGATCTGGCGGCACTCATCGGGAGGCCGCCCACGCCGCTCAAGGAGACGGTGACGAAGGTGCTTGGCTGAAGCACGGCCGGTGCGGGTAAATCATCGGGAGCCTGGGGCGACGCTGCGACTATCGATCGGGGCCTCTCTGTGGACCGGCTTCCTCGGCATGGCCGAGAAGATCCTCGAATCGCTGAGCGGCCCGCCTGTGCTCCGCGTCCTGGGCGGAGAGGACCCTTGAGGCGGTTTCGTCAAGGGCGGGCTTCTTGCGCTGGGCATGCTCCAGAAGGACGTCGATCGTGACCTCCTTCTGCCCCTCGGCGGCCTGCCTCAGTACGTCCAGCAGCTCCTGCTGGAGCGAGCGCTGATTAGCGGCCGCCCGGTTCCGGAGACCACGGATCACGTCGTCCGGCACGTTCTTGATAGAGAGGTTGACGGGCATCCGCGTGGCTCCTCTCTGGTCCTCCGTCGGGACCGCACTGCTCGATCATTATAGGCTGCCGGAGAACGGCGCTTTACCGCCGGCGACGGGGTTCCACCGTCGGAGGATCCCCGTGCCGGCCGCGCCCCTGCATATGTGCTTGATGACGCGGCGAGTGTACCTCCGGCCGGCGTGGTGGTCCAGATCGACGGAGCGGCGGAGCTGTCAGTAGTACGTCTGTCATGCGGCAGCCGGCGCCGAGCCGCGGTTGCCCCGGAACGGCCCGACGCTTGGGCTTCTGTCTTCGCGCTTTGCCCTCCGCGTGGTACGGTTGAGCGCAACACGTGTGTTCGTGGTCCCCCTACTTGCTCACCTGCTTCGGAGGTATCGACATGCCGACACGGTCTTCCGGCTCTCTGGCCACTGTCTTGGATCCCCGGGGTCAGCCGACGAGCATCGTGGAGCCGAAGCCGCTCGCGTCCCGCTTGGATACGTTGGAGGGCAAGACCGTATATCTGATCGATGTGGGGTTCGGAGGCGGATGGGAGTTCCTGGAGGAAGTGGTCGCCTGGTTCGCCCGTCACATGCCCGGCGTGAAGACCGTGCTCAAGCACAAGAGCGGCATCATGTTCGTGGACGAGCCGCAGATGTGGGAGGACGCCAAGGCCAACGCCGACGCCGTCATCTTCGGGGTGGGCGGCTGAGACGGCTGTGCGACGAGTATCGCCGCCCACTGCAGAGAACTTGAATCGAAATACGGCATCCCGACGGCGCCGCTGTCCAGCGCGCGCTTTGCCGAATACCTGGCTTTGGACGCCCAGAACCACGGGATGAACCTCCGCTTCACGTACGTTCCGTACCCGTTGGTCGGCAGGCCGCGGGAGGCCCTGCGCAGGTACGTGGAGGGGAACGACCCGGTCACCGGCAGGCCCCTGATGCAGGCGATCGTGGACGCACTCACGCAGCCGCTCACCGAAGAGGAGCGAAACCCTAGTCCGGCGCGCGGCGCTCCACGGCCGCGCCTGCTCAAGCCCGACACTGAAGAGAGTCTCCGCCGGCTGTTCCTGGAGAACGGCTGGACCGACGGAGCTCCGATCGTGCTGCCCACGGAGGAACGGGTCGAGCATATGCTCAAGGGGACCGCGGCTGCTCCAAACGAGGTCGTGGGACGGATGACCGTCACGGTCCACGAGGAGAAGCTCGAATATACCGTGGAGAAGGTGGCGGTCAACGCGGTCATGGCCGGAGCCGGTCCCGCGCACCTCCCGGTCATCCTTGCCCTGGCCGCCGGCGGGGAACCCTCGATGCCCAGCTCGACCACCTCTTTTGCCAGGATGGCGGTAGTCAACGGACCCATCGTGAAGAGATAGGCATGAACTCAGGGTTGGGCGCCCTCAGTCCTTTCAACCATGCCAACACGGTCATCGGCCGGGCCTGGACGCTCATGAGCCTCAATCTGGCCGACGCGCGCCCGGGGGAGACCTTCATGGCCTCGACCGGCAACAACCTCAATTACAACAACCTGACTTTCGCCGAGAACGAAGAGCGGAGCGTGTACGCGCCGTTCCATGTGCGCAAAGGCTTCAAGAAAGAGGAAAGCACCGTCAGCATCTTTCAGGGCTGGAGCGCGGTCAACAGCATGGGGGCCGCCGGATGCTGCCGGCCGGCCCATGAGGAGATGCTCATGATCATGCAGGCCTTTCCCTGCCTGCGGGGAGCCCTCACCCTGGTCATGGATCCATTGGTGGCCAAGCACCTCAAGGAGCAAGGGTTCGACCATCCGGACCGGCTTTCCCGGTATCTGTCCGAGAATTTCAAGATGCCGGCCGGACGGTACTGGGAGTCGGACGTGGTCTACTCCCTGGTAGAGCCGAACGCGCGCGCGGGGATGGAACCCTTCGCCACTTGGCTGAAGCTTCCCAAAGACGAGCTGCTGGCTCCGTCCGCCTGGCCGGAGGCGATCAACGTGGTGGTCGTGGGCGGCGAGACTCAGGCTTTGTGGTTCACCACCGATATGTGGCACACGCAGACCCTGTCGGTCGACCGGTGGCGCCCCAAAGAGGGGTTCTTCCAAGAGGACGAGCAGACGGTCCGTCGCCGTCGGGCCCGCCAGAAGCGGTACGCGGCCGCGCTCAGCCGCAGCGGGTACGACCTGTAGCGTGGCGCCGCGGGATTCTTGGAGCATACCCGGGACCGGCGTCCGCGAACATAGGGGAGCGCCTTTCTGATGCGAAGACGGGCCGTATGGTTATCGATCCTTCTGCGGACGCTTGCCGGTCTGTTGATCCTTACGACACCGGCCATGGTCACGGGAGCCTGCGGTTCCGTCGCCCCCGAGAGCGGTTTCCCGGCGCCCACGTCCGGGAGCACGATGGCGGCGTCTCCCTCGACGGTCTCGACGGCCGCAGTGACCTCCGCGGCTTCCGCGATGTCTACGATCCCCGCAGCCGCGCCGATCTCGACCACCGGGACGATGGAGCCGGTGGCCCTTCCTCCCGAGCCTGGGGCACCGGTCACGATAACCGTCCTCTACGACAATACGGCACTGCGCTCCGGCACCCGGGCCGATTGGGGTTTTTCCTGTCTGGTGACCGGTCTCGAAAGGACCATCCTGTTCGACACCGGCAAAGACGGGGACATCCTGCTCTTCAATATGGAAGCTCTAGGAGTAGGGCCGGAGGATGTCGACGTCGTTGTGCTCTCACACGAGCATAGCGACCACACCGGGGGGCTTGACCGGATCGTTGTTCAGAATGACCGCATCACCGTCTACTACCCGGCATCGTCGTCCGCGGCCTCGATCAGCCGGGCGCAGGCGGCCGGGGCGGCATTGGTGCCTGTCGATGCCCCGACATCGATAGGCGAGGGGGTTCTCGTCACCAGTCCGCTGGGCGCTCCGGCGGAATCGGCTCTCGTGGTCCACACGCCGGAAGGTCCTGTTCTGATAACGGGATGCGCCCACCCGGGCATAGTCGAGATGGTGAGGGCGGCATCGGACCTTGTGAGCGCGCGGGTCTTTGCGGTCCTCGGTGGTTTTCACCTGGTGTCGTGCTCCGGCGACCAGGTTGGCCGGATCATTGAGGGACTCAAGGAGCTCGGTGTCGAACGGTGCGGACCGGCCCACTGCACAGGGGAGGCGGCGACCGCTCAGATAAAGGCGGCCTTCGGAGAGGGGTTCATCGAGATGGGAGTAGGGACCGTCATCGTCTTCTGACTCAGGGGCATGCCGACGATGGCCCCGCTTCCCATCTGGAATTCACCCTGCCGGTCGCTTCAAGCGTCCGCAAAACCTGGTGGACGCTACCCGGATCCGCGTAGACCTGGTCGCCGACCGGTCGCCGGGCGCGGTCGATGAACGCGCAGCCGTGCCGCCTGTTACTCTGCAGGGTCCTCAAGATCAGAAAGCCGCTTCTTTGCCAGGTCCAGCTGCGTCTGCAGCGTGTCTGCCTGGTTCTTCAACGCCTGCTTCTGGATGTCCGAATCGGATTCACCATACTGGACGGGGTGCACAGGGGGAACCGTGTAACCACCGTATCGCGCCCAGCCGGGCAGGGCGGTGGCGTAGCACATGTGTCGCGCCGGCAGCGGTCTCCGCCGCCCCAGCACCAGCGGCCGGCTCCGAAGCCTCGACTCAGACTCGACCCTTGGCCGGCCATGAAACCCCGCCCCCGCCGGGATCAGCGTAGCCGGGAACATCGTAGCCCGCGCAGTATCCGGCCGCGCGGCCCGTCATCGGACCCATACCCGTGGGTCCGGTCGCATCTCTTCTATCGCGGGATGTACCTCCGGGCAAGGCTCCGGGAGGCCGCTTTCAGAAAGCACGGTGCTTCGTCCATGAAGCGCGGTGCTCCGTGATAGAGTCGGAGCGGCACCTGCGGGACTTCCGCGAATCAAGGTGCGACCGAGACAGACGCGATAAGGGGGTGTGTGGAGTGAGGTTGGTGATCCCCGGCCGGGGTGCCGTGGACATCAGGTGTGTAGCGCTCGACATGAACGGCACCCTCGCGGCGAGGTAGGCTTGAGACGGTCGTCGTCCAACAGGGGGCGACCCACCGCGCGGTGGAGCTATGGCTTGAACCTCAGGAGGATGACGGTGAAGATCAAACAGCGTGACGATGCGCCTCCGGCGGCCTCGGGCTACGCGGGTGTGGCCAAGCAGATCGTTCTAGGGCCGGCGGATGGCTCCAACGAGATCGTTCTGCGCTACTTCAGCGTGGCTCAGGGCGGGGCTACTCCCCGGCATTCCCACGACTTCCCCCACTTGGTGAAGGTCGAGGCAGGCCGGGGAGCGGTACTAGGTCCTGATGGGGGAGAGACTCAGGTGAGTGCCGGTGACTATGTGTATGTGGCCCCCAATGAGACGCACAGCTTCAAGAACATCGCAGCCTACCCGTTCGAGTTCATCTGCATCGTGCCGGCCCGTGGGGAACCGTCGGCTACTGACTGGGGGCCTGCTTTGAGATGAAGGCGCGGCCGTCCATCTATGCGAAGTCCGCCTCGGGCATTATCATAGAACGCTCATAGGACGCTCAACGCCGGTCTTGCGTCCGGCCGGTGCGAGAAGGCCCATTCGGTTTGGTCCCGGTACAAGAGAGGACAGATGATCACGTTCAGTCAGCAGCAACTCAAAACGCCCAGGTATCTGCGGCCGGTGTACCTGGTGACCGCCGGTCAGTCGAAGTACGCGCGGGCGATCCCGGAGAAACGGACCGAAGAGCTCTGCATCGACGCCTTCACCATGGCGGCGGAGCTGCTCGACCTCACGCCGGCGGAGCTCAAGAAGTATATCCATACCTGCTACTATGGCCATTTCGCCGATCACTTCGGGGATCAGCTGCTCGGGGAGGCGCTGATCCATGACCGGCTGGGATTGGATCCGCTGGGCAACGTGGGCATCAAGTCGGGGGGCGCGACGGGGGGGTCGACTCTCTGGGAGGCCGCGAAGGCGGTCGCGAGCGGATATTCGGACTGTGCCCTCGCCATGGGCTGGGAGCGGATGGACGAGGTCCCCACCGACGAGGGCAACTTCCTGATAGCGTCCGCCGCCGACCGTGACTGGGAATCTCCCCTGGGCCAGATCTATACGGGCTATTACGCGGTCATGGCTCAGAAGTACTGGCAGGTGTTCGGCAAAGCCGAGGCTTCGTTCCGGCGCACCCTGGCCGAGATCTCCGTCAAACATCACGGCTACGCGCGGTTCAACCCGTTCGCCCACGGACCCATGAAGATCACGGTTGACGACGTTCTGGTGTCGCCCGTGGTCGCCGACCCGTTGCGGGCGCTTGACTGCTGCCTTATGAGCGTGGGCGCGGCCTGCGCGGTCCTCTGCGACGAAGACACGGCCGTGGAGCTGACGAAGAACAGCAGGCACAAGCCGCTGCGGGTCTGGGTGACGGCCGGTTCGCACACCCTTCGTCCGGCCGACAGGCGGCACATGGAGATCCCTCTGCTTCCCAACGAAACGGCCGATCAGTACAAGGATCTGGGCAAGGAGTTCCCAGGTGGCGACCGGTATCCGGGCTTCACCGGGTTTCTCGCGGCGCGGATGGCCGCCTACTACGGCTATCGCATGGCCGGCGTTGTCGATCCCATGGAGGACTTCGACGTCATCGAACTGCATGACGCCTTCACCATCAGCGATGTCCAGACCTACGAGGACATTGGCCTCAGGCCTTACGGATACGGCCGCGACTTCGTGGAGTCCGGCGACTGCTATCACACCAACCCTCATACAGGCAGACCGGGCAGGCTCCCGTCGAACCTCTCGGGCGGGCTCATCGGCTGCATGCATGCGGTTGGGGCCAGCGGGATCATGCAGGTCTTCGAGATCGCGACTCAATTGTGGGGCCGCTGGAGCGAGATCCACGGCGACGAGAAGCGCTGGAAGGAGTTCGGGCGGGAGAAACCGGCGGACTGGACCGACCTGCAGGTAGAGGGCGCCAAGAGGGCCCTTTCCGTCAGTCACGCGGGTGTGGGGTCGCACGTGACGGCGACTATCCTCATGGACCCCGATCATCTGCTCAAGAAAGACGCGTGAGAAAGGCCGACGATGAGTTCATACGGACAGGTGCAGGTCAAAGGCGGACGATACCGGTTCCGGGGCGATTTCCACCGCCTCGAGCAGCACATGCCCATCAGGGATGCCGACCATGGCTGGAGGCTGGTGGGTGTGACAAAACCTCGGGACATGACCTATGTCCACAGCTACGGGGGCGAGGCCCTCTTCTTCGAGTCGCTGTCGCAGGGGAAGCTCTTTGCCACCAAGTGCGAGAACCCCGCCTGCGAAGCCAACGGCTCGATATTCCAACCGTTCCGGATCTATTGCCCGGATTGTCTTTCCAGGTGCACGGTCATCGACATGACCGAGCTGGCTAAGCAGACGGCCACCATCCACACCTTCATGGTGTGCGAGCGGTCGGGCGCCTTCAACGTTCTCGACAAGCCGATCCGCTTCATCAACATCGAGTTCGACGGCGTATCGACCATCCTCTTCAGCTACCTACTGATGGGCGAACCTCAGATCGGGATGCGGGTCGCGCCGGTTTTCAAATACTACAACCCGACTTATACCATCCTCGATCTCTCTTGGGTCCCCGCGGGTACTAAGGCGGAGGCGCTGCCCGAAGGCTTCTTGTTCTGAGGAGAGGATGCGTAGAAGGCAGGGAAAGACCGTCATGGCGCCGTGTCGCGGCAGTCGCAACGATCTCACGGTAAGGTGGAGGGTCAATGCTCAGAAACTATGACCTGCTCAGCGCCGAGGTCAACCTTGTAGGCGTCATCAAGGCCAGGGCGGTCGTCGGGCGCTATTTGAACCGCACGAACCTGACCTACTACTCCGAGCTCTCGCGCCTTGCGGGGTGCGAGGTCTACGTCAAGCACGAGAACCATAACCCGACCGGCTCCTTCAAGATACGGGGCGCGCTCAACTTCTTCCATCATATGTCCGGCGAAGAGCTGGAGAACGGCATACTGGTCGCTACTCGCGGCAACCACGGTCTGGCCATGGCGTGGGCCGGACGGTGGTTCAACGTACCGTGCACGGTGGTGGTCCCCGAGCACAACAACCCCGAGATCAACCGTATCGTGGAGAGCTTCGGCGCCGAGCTCATCGTCCACGGGCACGACTTCTACGACGCCCAGTCCTACTGTGACGAACTGGTCGACTCGGCCGGTTACTACTACGTCGAGCAGGGCAACGAGCCCGAGATCCTGAATGGTCTGGGTACGATGGGGCTCGAGATCTTCGAGGATCTTCCGGACGTCGACGTGGTCATCTGTCCCATTGGGGGAGGCGCCGGTTGCGCCTCGGTCATCAAGGTAACCCAGGCCGTCAACCCGAAAGTGGAGGTGATCGGGGTGCAGGCCGAACGGGCGGCCGCCTTCTACGAGTCGTGGAAGAAGGGCGAGAGGGTCACCATCGAGGGAGCGGACACCGTGGCCGACGGTCTCGCGGCGCGGAGCGTCTTCCAACTCCCGTACGTCATCATGAAGGATCACATCACCGACGTGGTCCTGCTGAGCGAGGCGGAGATACTGGAGGGCGTCCGGCTGGCTCTACAGACCACCCACAATCTGGCCGAGACGGCCGGGGCGGCGGCCATAGGAGCGGCGCTCAAGATCAAGGAGCGGCTTGCCGGCAGGAACGTCGTCCTGATCATGTCCGGGGGCAACCTGGATCACGGGCACCTGTTGCAGGCGCTCGCTGAGTGACCGCAGAGCGCGGAGCCCGCCTCGAGGACTGCGGAGTACCGCAAAGCTCTCGGCGAACCCCGCGCCCTGCGGACGGCTCGGTGCTATGAGTGGTCTACTCGGCGGCCGCCTGGCCGGCCGCCCGGTAGTAGCCGCTCCACTTGGTGTCGACCTGCGCCTGGATCTCGGCGATCTGCTCGTCGCTGAGGAGTCTGAAGCGCGACTGGCTGCGCAGATAGTCGCCCACCGGGACGAGCTCCCGCTTCTCGACGAGCTTCTCGGAGGCGCCGGTCAGTCGGAGCATGCCCTGCTCGATCTCGTAAAGGTCGAAGTATCCGGTCTCTACAGCCAGCCGGCCCACTTTGATGCTGTAGCGGGGTTCGAAACCCCACCCCGGCGGACAGGGCGTATGGATGTGGATGTATTTGGTGCCCGATAGAGAGAGGGCCTTTCTGATCTTGTCGTAGAGGTCCAGCGGATAGGCCGCCGACGCCGTGGCGACGTAATCGATGCCGTGCGCCGCCATGATGGCCGGCACGTCCTTCTTCTTCTGCTGCTTGCCCTTGAAGGGAGTGTTGGTGGTCACGGCGCCCTGGGGCGTGGTGCCTGAACGCTGGACTCCCGTGTTCATGTAGCCCTCGTTGTCGTAGCACATGAAAAGGAAGTCCTCCTCGCGCTCGGCGGCCCCCGATAGGGCCTGAATGCCGATGTCGGCCGTGCCACCGTCGCCGGCCCAGCCCACGACCTTGGTATGCTGCCTGCCCCGCATCTTGAGCGCGCCCAGCAGACCGGTGGCCGCAGCCGCGGTGGAGGCGAAGGTCACGTTCAGGCAGGGCAGCTTGGTGGAGGCGACGGGGAACAACCCCTGCAGCACGGTCAAACAACTGGGCGGCACGACGAGGATGGTGTCGGGGCCCAGAGCCTTGAGGCCGATGCGGTAGGCGATGCTGAGTCCGCAGCCCGCGCAGGCCCGGTTGCCCGGGTAGACGAGCTCTTCTCTGGGTAGGGTGAGGATGGTGGTCTTGGCGCTCATGACGGAGGCTCCTTAGGACTCGCTTCAGGATGAAGCCGCGCCCGCCCAGTGCGCGCCGGACGGCATGATAACGCGTCCTTGGTCGCGCAGGTAGTGCTGCTACTCACGCTCCCTGCCTCTTCCTCTTGCGCTCGCCCGGCTCGTCCCTTGCGGCGGAGCTTCATCTTGAAACGAGTCGTAAAGCTTGAGGCCGATCCAGCCCGGACCTTCCACGGGCGTTCCCGTGATATGGGCGCGGAGGGCATCGGTGAGGTCGGCGGTCCTGATGTCGCGACCCCCGATGCCGGCGATCATGCCCTTGACGGCCGGTGGCCGGCCGCCGTCCGTGCGGTGCGCCAGGAGAGCTGCTTTGAGATCGGAGCAGAGCGCCCCTTCGTAGCCGTACGAGACCGCCTTCTCTATGACGATCACGCCGGCGGCGTGCTGGAGCGCGGCGGCGAGGGCCTCGTCGGGGAAGGGCCGATAGAGCCTGACCCCAAGGACGCCGACCCTATGCCCTTCGTTGCGGAGAATCTCGACGACATCCCGCAACTGGTAGGTGAGCGAGCCCAGGCCCACCACGATGTGTTCGGCATCGTCGCAACGATAGGGCTCGAGAAGGGCGTCGCCACCCCGGCCGAAAACCTCCTTGAACCTGTCTTCGATCTCCTGGGCCACTTCAAGAGCGGCCCTCAGGTCTTCCTGCAGCAGGTAGCGGATCTCCATGTACCCATGGGCCATCTCGCCCGTGACATCCATCCGCACGTCCGGCAGGGTCACGGTATTGAGGTTGGCCGGGCTCTCCGGGTCTAGGGCGTACGAAGGTTCGAAGGGGGGGAGGAAACGCGCGACCTTCTCCTCCTCGGGCACCTCGAAGGGCATGTAGGTGTGCGAGAGCAGATAGCCGTCATAACAGACCATCACGGGGATGCTCACTGCCTCGGCCAGAGCGAAGGCCTTCAAGACGCCGTCGATGATCTGCTGGTGATCGCAGGCGTACATCTGGATCCAGCCCGTGTCGCGCTGCGAGATGGAATCTTGATGGTCGTTCCAGATGCACCAAGGGGCACCGACCGCCCGGTTCACCACGCACATGACTATGGGCAGACGGGCGCCCGCGGCCCACTGGATCTGTTCGTGCATATACAGCAGGCCGTTGGCGCTCGTCGCCGTGAAGGCGCGGGCGCCTGCCGAGCCGGCGGCGATGCAGGCCGCCAAGGCGGAGTGTTCGCTTTCCACCGGGATGTACTGGGCCCGCAGCTCCCCGGACTCTACGAACTCGGAAAGCTTCTCGGTCAGCGGCGTCTGGGGCGTGATGGGGTAGGCCGCGATCACCTGCGCGCCGGCCAGCTTGACCCCCATGGCTGCCGCGACGTTGCCGTCTTCGATTATGTGCATGGTCTCGATCCCTCGAGTGAGCAGGTCTGCTCATCGTCTTCCTGCCGCCCGGCTTCGTCGACCATGGTGATGGCCTTGGTCGGACACTCTTCGGCGCAGATGGCACAACCTTTGCAGTACTCGTAGTCGATCGTGGGCGGGATGCTGCGCGAGATCACGCAGTCGGGGCAGTAGAGCCAGCAGATGAAGCAGGCCTCCGCCTTCCGCCTGGCCGGGGTGCAGCGCTCGAGGTCGATGACCGGGCGCTGGACGCGCCAAGAGCCGGTCTTGCCTCCGTCACCGGGACCGGCCAGGCTGTGCGATGTCTTGTAGCGGTAGCCTCGGGTGCCCATCAGGCGCCTCTCACGATGGTCTTCTCATAGGCGAGCTTGGCCGCCTGGACGTTGGCCTGGGGTTTCTTCGTCTTGAACTCCGCCTCGATCTCGGCAAGGACGAGGTCGAAGGGGACGGCGTCGAAAGCCCGGCACAGGACTCCGATGATACCCGAGTTGACCCGTCCCTGCGGCAGGCCCGCTTCTACCGAGAGGGCGGTCACGTCGGCTGCGGCGAGCCGGGCGCCGCCGAAGTCATGGGCGGACAGAGGCTTGGGCGTGTTGAGGACGACGAGGCCGCCGGGCTTGAGCCCGGCGGCCACATCCACCTCAGTGAGTATAAGATGATCGAGCACCACCACGACGTCCGGGGTCTCGATGGGGGAGATGTCGTAAATCTTTTCCTCGGACAGTTTGAGCGACGTGAAGACGGGGGCGCCACGCCGCTCGGTGCCGAAGGTCGGGGCCATGACCACCCCCGCATATCCGGACTTGAACGCCGCCGTGGCGAAGATCTTCGCCGCCGTTATCGCCCCTTGTCCTCCCCTGCCGTGCCATCGGATCTGGATCATTCGGTCCTTACCACCGTGTCGCGATCTCCTGTTGCGAGGTATTCTACTTCGCCCGCGGTGTTTTCGGGGCCGATCCGCACAACGCGATGCTTCGAGGAGGTTGGTGAGCCGGATGGACAGGCGGAGATACGAAGACATAGGGGTGGGTGACACCAGCGCCTTCAGCAAGACGGTCACCGAAGCGGACATCTTCGCGTTCTGCGGCATAGCCGGTGACTTTAACCCCATTCACGTCGACGAGGCGTTCGCCGGACACTCACGGTGGCAGGGCCGGATCGCGCACGGCATGCTCGTCGCCTCCCTGGTCACCCGGACGCTGTCGGCCCTGGCCGGCGAAGGAGCCGTGCATGTGTCCCAAGAAGTGTCCTTCGAATCGCCGGTCAGGATCGGCGATACGATAACAGTGGTCTCGCGCGTCACCGAGAAGATCGAGGACAAGCGCCGGGTCATGGTCAGTTCGGTGTGGACCAATCAAGATGGGACCGCCGTAATCCGGGGCCGGGGCGAAGTCCTTGTGCCACGGGAGAGACAAGGGCGTGAAGTCTAGGACCTTTCGCCCACGGGCGTCGTGGAGACCTGGTCCCGTTCTCGAGAAACAGGAGCCGAAGTGGATTTTACACTGACAGACGACCAACGGATGATCCGGGAGATGGCGCGGGACTTCTCCCAGGCTGAGATCGCGCCTCAGGCGGCGGAGATCGACCGGACCGGAGCCTTCCCGGCGGATATTCTCAAGAAGATGAGCGAGCTGGGTCTCATGGGACTGCCGATAGCGGAGGAGTACGGGGGAGCCGGGGCGGATTACACGAGCTACTGCCTGGCCCTGGAGGAGATCACGCGGGCCTGCGGGTCCACGGGACTGACCTACGAGGCCCATATCTCTCTGGGCTGCATGCCCATCTACTACTACGGCACCGAGGAGCAGAAGCGGGAGTACCTTCCCATGCTCTGCAGCGGTGAGAGCCTTGGCTCCTTCGGCCTGACCGAGCCCAACGCCGGCTCCGATGCCGGGGGCACCCAGACTACCGCCACGCTCTCGGATGGCGAATGGGTCGTCAACGGCTCGAAATGCTTCATCACCAACGCCGCCTATGCCAAGTTCGTGACCATCACCGCCGTCACCGACAAGGGCAAGGGTACCCGGGGCATCAGCGACATCATCGTGCCCACCGGTATCCCCGGGTTCAAGGTGAGGGCGGCTTATGAGAAACTGGGGCTCCACGGCTCCAACACCACCGAGCTTTTCTTCGACGACGTCCGGGTGCCGGAGAAGAACCTCCTGGGCGTGCGGGGCGAGGGGTTCAAGCAGTTCCTGGCCGTCCTGGACGGGGGCCGCATCGCCATCGGGGCCATGGGGGTAGGGATCGCCCAAGCCGGTCTGGACGCCGCGTTGAAATACGCCAAGGAGCGCGTCCAGTTCGGCCAACCGATCGGCAAGTTCCAGGCCGTCCAGTTCAAGCTGGCGGATATGGCCATGAACATCGAGCTGGCCCGCAACATGTACCTTAAAGCCGCCTGGCTCAAGGACACCGGCCGCCCCTACACCCAGGAGGCCGGCTACGCGAAGCTGTTCGGCTCGGAGATGGCGACCAAGGCCGCGCTGGACGCCATCCAGATCCACGGCGGTTACGGCTACATCAAGGAATTCCCGGTGGAGCGCTATCTGAGGGATGCCAAACTCCTCGAGATAGGCGAGGGG
Organism: Actinomycetes bacterium; assembly: GCA_021372435.1. GTDB lineage: Bacteria > Actinomycetota > Thermoleophilia > RBG-16-64-13 > RBG-16-64-13 > RBG-16-64-13. Next base: position 14,083 of record JAJFUK010000089.1, read on the forward strand.
ACTTCCGAGATCATCCGCCTTGTGATCGCGCGGGGCCTGGGGTTGTAGAAGAAGCCCGCGGGCGGGTAGCCGGGAGGTGCTACGGCTTGGCCTCGCCGAGCCTGTCGGCGAGTAATCCCCGTATCACTTTCGGGTTGGCCTTGCCGCCTGATGCCCGCATCACCCGGCCGACCAGGAAGCCCAAAGCCTTTTCCTCACCGCCCCTGAAGTCGGCGACGGCGCCCGGTTGCTCTCCGATCACCTTGTCGATGAGCGCATCCAGGGCGTCGAGATCGGATATCTGTTCGAAGCCCCGAACGCCGACGATCGCCTCCGGTGCTTCGTTGCTGTCGAACATGGACACGAGCACCTCACGCGCGGCGCTGGCGTTGATCTCGTCTTTCGCAAGCATCCGGAGCAGTGCGGCGAAGCGCGCCGGGGTCACTCGGGAGCCGGCCAGTTCCTGTCGCCGTTCCTTGACGGCCGGCACGAGTTGCGTAATGAGCCAGTGCATGACCGTGCGGGGAGCGACGCCCTCTTCGGCCACGACCTCGAAGTAGCGGGCGACCTCCGGGTCGGCGATCAGGGACAGGGCTTCGTCGTCGGTCAATCCGTATCGCCGGCTGAAGCGCCCGGCCTTGACGGACGGCATCTCCGGGAGCCGCGCGCGCATCGTCTCGATCCACTCCTCCGACAGCTCGAGGACGGGGACGCACGGGTCGGGGACGCAGGGTCCTTCGAACTTGGCGCGCATCGGAAGTGTGACTTTCTTGTCTGGGTCCCACAGACGGGTGTGCAGAAGCACGGCTTCACCCGCCTGGACCGCGGCGGTCTGGCGGCTGATCTCGTAAGCGATGGCATCACCTACGTGACGGATGGAGTTCATGTTCTTGACCTCCACCTTGGTGCTCATCTGGGTAGTGCCCCGCGGACGTATGGAGATGTTGGCGTCGGCGCGCATGGTGCCGTTCTCCAGGTTGCATTCCGAGGAGCCCACAGAGCGCACCTGGGTGCGCAAAGCTTTGAGAAACTCCATGGCTTCATAGGGCGTACGAAGATCCGGTTCTGTGACGATCTCGACCAGCGGGGTGCCGGCCCGGTTGAAATCCACCAGACTGACCGGCACGCGCCCTTCCATCTCATGCACGAGTTTCGCGACGTCTTCTTCCATGTGGATGTGGTGGATGCGCATTCTTTTCGCAGCGCCGTTCTCGTCGATGATGTCAAGGCCGCCGCCACGCGAGAGGGGAAGATGGGCCTGGGAGAGCTGGTAGCCTTTGGGCAGATCAGGATAGTAGTAGACCTTCTGGTCGAAGGCGCTCCGGGGCTGGAGTTCGGCGCCCAGCCCCAGACAGAGCAGCGCCGCTTTCTCGAGCGCCTGTTCGCTCAGCCGGGGCATGGCCCCGGGGAGCCACAAGCAGGTCGGACACGTATTGAGGTTGGGTTCATCTCCCGGACGGTTGGGACAGTCGCAGAACATCTTGGTCGCGCAGTTGAGCTCGATGTGTATCTCGAGTCCGATGACCGCTTCGAACTCCATGGTCAATCGCCCTTCCGGTCCGTCTCGAGAAGGGACTCCCCCAGAGCCAGCAACCGCCCGTCGGCCAGCCGGGGGCCCGTGAGCTGGATGCCGGCCCGGCCTCCGCCCGGCGACGACGGCAGGTACAGGACGGGCTGCCCGGTCACATTGGCGAACAAGGTGGATGCGAACTCGGCATAGACGCCGCGGAGTGACGCCTGCGCGCCGTAGCGCGGGGCGGAAGGTGCCTCGCCGGGGCTGCCGGGGCCGCCCTTAGCCGGCACGCCGGCCGCAGTGTCGCCGGAGGCGCCGCCGGAAGGCACCCCGGCCATGCCGCCGGAAGGCACCCCGGCCGCGCCGCCGTCGATGCCGGGGAACGCCAGGAAGTCGACCTGCGACGTGAGTCGTCGCATCTCTCTGACCAGGCGCGCGCGGATGCGGCAGGCGTCCTCGAAAGCGCCGTAGCGTTCGAACTGGAAGAAGGCGCCCTGGATCAAGTAGCTCTTGACGAACGGGCCGAAGGCCGCAGCGCGCGAGAGCAGATACATCTCGTTCCAGTTCTTGGCGCCCGGGGCCCGCGGCCCATAGCGGACCGAATCGTAGCGTCCCGCAGCGGACGAGGCCTCCACCGAACCCACGATCCTGTGAACGAGAGAGAAGAGGGAGAAGTCCGGCAGGGACATCTCCTGCAGGGTGAACCCCCGCCTCCTCAGGGCCTCGAGTGACGCTCGGAACTCCTCGCCCTCTGTTGCGGGAAGAGCGTCTTGGGCCTCGTCGATCACGCCGATGGTGATCTTGCCCGGGTCGATCGCCATAGAGCTGAAGTCCGGAGCTTCCTCGTCGGGGAGAGAGAAATCAAGCCCGTCCTGACCGGTGATGATCCGGAGGGTCTCCCGGATGTCGTCCAGACTCCGGGAAAGGACGGCACAGCATTCCATCGACGGGATCAGGCCGATAAGGCCGAAACGCGACACCAGGCCGTAGCTGGGTTTGAGGCCGCACACTCCCGCGCGGGCCGCGGCCACCCGGCTTTCGCCGATGGAATCGAGGACCAGTTCGATATCGGCGAACGCCTGCCGCACGGCCTCGCCGGTCCGGCCGCCCGCCAGACCGAAGCCGAATTCGGCCGCGTGGATCGAGCCGCACAAGTAGGCGCCGGCCCCCCGCAGCCGCTGCACCACGGTGGCGTCTTCCAGTGAGACGTAGCCGGCCAGGGCATGCGAGCCGGCGTCTGTCGGCCAGCCCTTCACCGCGACACCGGGCTGGACGGCGACCTTGAGCCCGCGCAGACGGCCGTCGTCTGGGGCGTGACCGTGCCCGGTGGCGTGACCCTGCACGGCGGCGTGACCGTGCCCGGTGGCGGTCTCAGGGTTGCGATGGAAGAAGATGGGATCCATGAGGGGTCTCTCTATTCCAGGATGCCGGCGACTTTGAAATAGCCGTTCTTCACCGAAGGGGCGTTCTTGAGGAGGTCGCCCGTTCGGGATAGCTCGCAGCGTCGCTCCACAGTCCCGGGACGCATGCGATTGGCGAGGGGGACGACGGTGTACATCGGCTCGTCTTCGCCCGCGCTGCCGGCGGCAATCAGGGCCAGCTCTTCGGCCTGCTTCAGGGTCTCCGCCATGACGGCGCGCTCCTCGGCAGCGATGCCGATGCGCGACAACCAGGAGAGACGGTCGATACGGTCTTCTTTCTCGGCGGCCCCGGGCAGTACCTCGCGGCTTCCTAGATCGAGCAGGCCGAGTTCGGCCAGTTGCTCTCGCTTCACGGGCGTCGGCGCACCGGTCAGAGGACAGACGGCGCTGCGGTTCTTTGGGAAGGCGATCACCTCGCGGATGGAAGGAGTCCGTAGGATCATCGACACGGTCCGGTCCATGCCCAGCGCCAGGCCGCCGTGCGGGGGCGGGCCGAAATCGAAGGCCCGCAGGAAGAAACCGAACCGTTCGTTGACCTCCTCGTCCGTCAGCCCCAGCGCGGTGAATATCTTGCGCTGCAGACCGCGGTCACTGATGCGGATGCTGCCGCCGCCCAGCTCCTCCCCGTTCACCACGAGGTCGTACGCGCGGGAGCGTAGCGTCAGCAGCTCTTCGACATCGGCCGGGTCGAAGTCGGTGCGGTCCGGCGCGGTGAAGGGGTGATGGCTGGAGGTGACGCCCCCTTGCTCCGTGGGCTCGAACAGCGGGAAGTCGGTGATCCAGACCGGGCAGAAGGCGTCGTCGGGGATCAGGTCGAGGCGCTTCGCCAGATGCAGGCGGAGCTGGCCGAGGGCCGAGGTGACGACCTCAGGCGAGGGATCGGCCACCATAATGAGGACGTCCCCGTCGTCGACGGCGAAGCGGGAGCGCAACCGGTCGAGCTCCCGACTGCTGAAGAACTGGACGATGTTGGATTCGAGCCGGCCGTTCCCGGCGCGCATCCAGGTCATGCCCTTGGCGCCGAACGACGGCGCGATCTCCTTAGCGTATTCGTTCTGCAGGACGTTCTTGCTCAGCCTGTCGGACTGACCTTTGAGGTTGAGTCCCTTGATGCGCCCGCCCTGCTCGAGCACCTGCCGGAAGATCGCGTAGCCGGTCTCTGTGAACACGTCGGTGACGTCGACGAGACGCAGGCCGAAACGCAGGTCGGGCCGGTCGGAACCGGTCGTGTCCATCGCTTGGGCGTAGGTCATGCGGGGGAAAGGCCGGGCCGGCGAGATACCGCCGACGGCGAACATCTTGACGACCAGCTCCTCGGTCAGCTCGTACAGTGACTCTTCGTCGATGAAGGAGGCTTCGATGTCGAGTTGCGTGAACTCCGGCTGCCGGTTGGGACGCAGGTCCTCGTCGCGAAAGCAGCGTGCCAGCTGGAAGTAACGCTCTATGCCGCCGATCATGAGCAGCTGCTTAAAAAGCTGCGGCGACTGGGGCAGGGCATAGAAGCTTCGGGGATGGAGGCGGCTGGGCACCAGGTAGTCGCGCGCCCCTTCGGGCGTGCTCATCGTCAGGGCCGGAGTCTCGATCTCTACGAAACCCCGCGAATCAAGGAACTGCCGGACGGTCTGGAAGATGCGGTGCCGCGAGGTGAGATTGTCGCGCATCGAGGGGCGACGGATGTCGAGATAACGGTACTGAAGCCGCAGGTCCTCGGAGACGTGGTCCGCCTCGCCGGAGGCCGCTCCCGCCACCATGGCCTTTTCGGAGACGGCGAACGGCAACGTGTCCGATTCCGAGAGCACGATAAGCTCCGTAGTCATGACCTCGATGGTCCCGGTCTCGATGCCTGGGTTCTCCGTGCCGGGGAGCCGGTTCCTTACCTCGCCCTTCACAGCGACGCAGTATTCTGAGCGCAGGGAGGCGGCCCTTTGGCAGACTTCACACGAGGCGGTCTCGGGACTGAAGACGATCTGGACGATGCCGCTTCTATCGCGCAGGTGCACGAAGATCAATCCGCCGTGGTCCCGAAAGGCGTCGACCCAGCCGGCGAGAAGCACTCTGCGGCCGACGTCGTCGGATGTCAACCGCCCGCAGAAGACACGCTCGGAAAAACGCATCAGAAGGGCCCTTTCTGCTCCGACTCCCGTTCTTTCGTCATTGCACGTGCGACGGCCTTGGCAGGGCACGGCCCTGCCAAGGCCACGGCCGTACAGCCGCGGCGGGGCGCGCGCTCGCCGACCTCGCGCGCCCGCTTCGCGTGTCCCGTGAGGATAACGCAGCGCGAGGAGTTGCACTACCATGTCGGGCGGCGAAGGCCGGCCGGTCATGCGCTGTGCCGTGGGCCGTCTCCGAAATCAGGTATTGTGGCCATGCCTGGAAGGGACTGTGCCGGAGGGAGTATGCGGACTGGTCGGCGGTCACGCGAGGACCGGAGGGATGACGGCCCAGGCTGGGCGGTTCTGGCCACCCTCATGCTCGCCACGTTGCTTGCCAACGTGGCGAGCGTTTGCCTGTTCCCCCAGGTTGTCAGCCTATCCACCGAGTTCGGCAGGCCGGTCAGCACGGTGGTCTGGACCATGGTCATCTTCGACGTCATCGCGACCGGGGTCGGCGGGGTCGCGGCGGCGCTGGGGGCAGTCGTCGGCAACCGGCGGATGCTTGCTGTGGCGCTTGTCCTGCTTATGGCCGGCAGCCTTGTGGCCGCCCTATCCACGAATCTTGTTCTTCTCATCGTCGCGCGGGCGATGCAGGGCGTTTCCATGGCCGTTCAGGCGCTTTCCATTGGGATCATCGCCTACTACTGGCGTGGCGAGAGTATGCGCCGGGCGATCAGCCTGATCGTTCTGTCCATGGGTCTGGGCGGGTTGGTCGCTTACCTGGCCGGCGGGCTGATAGCAGAGGCGGGGGGAGACTGGCGCATAATGTTCTGGGCTTTGTTCGCCGCCGCCGGTCTCGACCTCTTGTTGACGTTGATGGTCGTGAAGGAAACCAAACAGTCGAAAGGAGTACCGGTAGACTACGGGGGCTGTGCCGGTCTCATCGTCTGGGCAGTGCTCCTGCTCCTTCCGCTCAGCCAGGCCAACTCCTGGGGGTGGGGCAGTGTCCGGGTGCTTGGTCTGCTCTTACCCGGCCTCGTGGTCCTAGCCCTCTGGGTGGTATGGGAACTGCGCCGTTCGGCGCCCCTGGTCGATCTGCGGCTGCTCGGGAGGACCGGTGTGTGGCAGGGGGCGGTCGTGGTCTTCTCGATGAGCGTCACGCTCTGCGTTCCTTCGGTGGCCGTCCCGTATCTCTTTCAGACTCCGGTTGCTTCCGGCTTCGGCTTTGGAGCGAGCATTCTAACGGTAGCACTGGCCCTGGCCGTGCCGGCCGTTCTGATTATGCTGCTGTCTGCGACCGCCACCGGTCTCATGCGACGCATCGGTGCCAAACGGACCCTGCTGCTGGGTGCGGGCTTCGGCCTGAGCGGTCTCGGGATGGCGGTCGCGCACGGGTCGGTGGGGATCAACCTCGTCTGGCTGGCGGCGACCGGCGTGATGACGGCCTGGGCAGGCTCGGCCGCCTATGCCGTGGGAACCGAGGCCGTGTCACCGCGACAGGGCGTCATCGTGAGCACCATCTACCACACGGCCGGAGGGGGCGGGGCGGCTCTGGCCGCGGCCGCGGCCGGCTATGTGCTCACCGTACGGGAGGTGGCCGTGGAGGTCATGACCTCGGCCGGTCCGACGCTGGAGACGTTTCCCGCCGAGGAGGCGTTCTCCTGGTCGGCCGCACTGGTGGGTTTAGCGGCACTGGCCGCCATCGTCTGCGTGCTCACCATAAGGCCTGAACGGCTGCCCAACCCGGCGCGGGAGGATTGGTAGCGGTTCGGTGCGAGAAACGCTCCCATTTTCATGCATAACGTGCAATGATGCACGGTATGCAAGGTCAGGCCGGCATCGGGCTGCGGGAACGCAAGAAGGCGGAGACCCGGCTCGCCATCGAGCGGGCGGCCGTCGAGATAGCCTGCGACCGGGGATATGAGGCAGCCACCGCTGAGGCCATCGCCGCCCGGGCGAACGTGTCGCTGCGCACGTTCTTCAACTACTTTCCCAGCAAGGATGTCGCCATCGTCGGCCAAGGCTTGGCTCTGATCGACGACCTGCAGGCCGGCCGCATCCTGGAGCAATCCGGCGCAGACCTGCTGAAAGGGATAGCCCGGGTGGCGGAGGCGTGTGCGGCTGAGGCGGATCCGACCTCGGAGCTCATGCGGCGTCGGCGGCGCCTCATTCACGAGAATCCGCCGCTACTGCACGCACGGGTGGTCTTGGATGCCCGATTCGACAATTGGCTCGCCACGATCGTCACCGAGTACTTCCGGGTGCATCCGTCGCGACGGCGGCTTATGGGCCGGGCCACCGGGGAGGAGGAGGCCCGGCTGGCCGTGGCCGCCGTCTCCTCGGCCGTCCACTATCTGGTGCAGCAGGCGATAGAGCGCGATATCGACACCGACATCGCCGCGGAGGACATCGAAGAGACCATCGACCTGATGGCTGAGATCCACCGGAAGGGGTCATGACTCTCAAGGACGGAGCGCCGGTGGGCACGCCCGCCGGCTCGGGAACGGAGGCGGTGCGGCGGCGAGACCTCGCCTTCATAGTGGTGGCCCTCATCGTCACCACGTTGCTGTCCGCCCTGGACCAGGTCATCTTTTCCACCGCGCTTCCGACCATCGTGGGAGACCTGGGTGGGGTCGACCAGATGCTGTGGGTGACCACCGCCTACATGTTGGCCGCGACCATCACGATGCCCATCTACGGCAAGCTCGGGGATCTCATGGGCCACAAGACCCTGCTGTTGAGTGCGCTTTTCCTCTTCTTGGTTGGCTCGGTGATAGGAGGGTTGTCGAACGGCATGCCCGTCCTCATCGCCGCCCGGGCGGTCCAGGGGCTCGGGGGCGGCGGGCTCATCGTGCTCTCGCAGGCGGTGATCGCCGATGTGGTCCCGCCGCGCCGGCGGGGGACCTACATGGGCATCATAGGCGGTTGCTTCGCGGTCGCGTCGGTGCTCGGTCCCCTGCTCGGCGGTTGGTTCACCGACACCATCGGCTGGCGCTGGGCCTTTTGGTTCAATCTCCCGTTGGGTGTCTTGGCCGTGGCAACGGCCGCGGCCTTTCTCAAGACGTCTTCACGCAGGCAGGATCTGCCCAGACTCGACATCCTGGGCAGCGTCACGATGGCGGTGAGTGTGACCGCGATCGTCCTCGTCACTTCGTGGGGCGGCCGGCAGTATGCCTGGGACTCGGGCCCCATCTTGGGCCTCATCGGCACGGCGTTGGTGTTCGGCGCCCTGCTGGTGGCGGCGGAAAGGAGGGCGGCCCACCCGATCATTCCGCTCCACCTGTTCCGCGAGCGCAACTTCAATCTGCCCACGCTCGCGGCTCTTCTGATCGCCATCGCTCAGTTCGGGGTGATCGCCTACCTACCCAGCTATCTGCAGATGGCTACCGGTCTGAGCGCCAGCGAGTCCGGCCTTCTTCTGGTGCCCGGGTCGGTCGGGATCTTGCTGACCTCGGTCGGGTCGGGTGTGCTGGCTGCCAGGACCGGCAGGTACAAATGGATGCCCATAGCGAGCTGTTGCATAGTGGGTCTGGCCCTGTTCCTCCTCTCGAACCAGAAAGCCGACGCGTCCGTGTGGGCGATCGGCGCCTACCAGTTCGTCTTTGGCGTGGGTCTCGGTCTGAGCATCCAGATACTGGTGCTCATCGTGCAGAACTCGTTCCCCATCAGCGAAGTGGGGACGGCCACTGCCGCGAACAACTTTCTGCGCCAGATAGGGGCCTCGCTCGGTTCGGCCGTCGTGGGCACCGTGTTCACCAACCGTCTGATGAACCTGCTGAACGAGCGGTTGGTCGGTCAACCCGGGGTGAGCGCGCAGGTGTTGGACCCGAACTCGCTCACTTCCGCCCTTGTGGCGGCACTGCCGGACCAATTGAGAAGAGCGGTGGTCACCTCGTACGCGGACGCGTTGACCCCGGTGTTTCTCTACCTCGTACCGCTGATGGCCGCCGGCGTGGTGATCCTGCTGTTCGTCAAAGAGAAACCGCTGGGCGTCAGGAACGAGACGCCGCAGCAGGACGACCGGCGGGCCGCCGGGACCATCACGGCGGGCACTTCGCGCAGACGGACCTGAACTGCATGGTGCTGAGGTAGCGGTCTCCCCTGTCGGGCAGGATGACCACGATGGTGCCGGAGTCGACCATCTTGGCCAGGCGCAAAGCTACTGCGACGGCCCCGCCGGCCGAAGTGCCCACGAATATGCCCTCCCTGGTAGCCAAGAGTCTCGTGGTGTCGAAGGCCTCGCCATCGTCGACCATCTCCTTGAGATCCAGCTCCTCGGGATGATAGATGCCGGGGACGCTCGACTCGGTCATGTTCTTGAGTCCCTGGATGGTATGGCCGGCGACCGGCTCGACCCCCACGATCTTGACCGAGGGCTTGACCGACTTCAGGTACCTTCCGACGCCCATCAGGGTGCCGGTCGTCCCCATGCCGGCCACGAAGTAGTCGACCTCACCGTGGGTCTGCCGGTAGATCTCGGGTCCGGTGGTCTCGAAGTGGGCGAGCGTGTTCGCCTCGTTCTCGTACTGGTTGGGCATGTAGTACTTGCCGGGGAACTGCCGCATGAGGGCGTGCGCCTGACGGATGGCGCCGTCGATGTTCTCCTTGGCCGGGGTAATGACCACATGGGACCCGAGGCCCTCAAGGATCAGACGTCGTTCGGTGCTCACACACTCGGGCATGCACAGTTCCACTTGGTACCCCTTAGCGGCGCCGATCATGGCGATGGCGATGCCGGTGTTGCCCGAGGTCGGTTCGAGGATTGTCTTGTCGTGGGTGAGCTCGCCACTCTCTTCGGCTTTGGTGATCATGTAGAGGGCGGGGCGGTCCTTGACCGATCCCCCGGGGTTGCAGCCCTCCAGTTTGCACAGGACCTTGACTTTTGGGTTCGGGCTGAGGTTGACAAGCTCCACAAGAGGGGTGTTGCCGATCGCCTGCAGCAGATTCATGGGTCGTGTCTCCGAGTGTTCGCCGTGCCTATCGGGGCTGCTCTCCGCGTCCGTACCCTCTCATGTTCGCACACGACCGGCTGAAATTGCACATCGGTTCGGCCATCACCCGGCCCTCCGGTCTCTTGACGTGTGGTATCCAGGGTGCTGCAATAGCTCGCGTTGCCCACTCGCGTCCGGTCCGCGTCGTTCGAAGGAGCGCCCATGCGTGCCGCCGATCTATTCGTCCGTTGCCTGGAGAACGAAGGCGTGGAGGTCGTCTTCGGCGTCCCCGGCGAAGAGAACCTCGACCTGCTCGATGCCCTCTCGGACAGCCCCATCCGGTTCGTTCCCACCCGGCACGAACAAGGGGCAGCCTTCATGGCCGACGTACACGGACGACTCACCGGAAGGGCTGGGGTCTGCCTTTCGACCCTGGGGCCGGGCAGCACCAACCTGGTGACCGGGGTGGCCGACGCGACCATGGACGGGGCTCCTCTCGTGGCCATCTCGGGCCAGGCCTCCACGGCGCGGGTCCACAAACAGAGCCACCAGGTGATCGACCTGGTGCGGATGTTCGAACCCATCACCAAATATGGAGCTCGAGTGCGGGCGGCAAAGACCATCCCCGAGATCGTGCGCAAGGCTTTCAAAGTCGCTCAGACCGAGACGCCGGGCGCCTGTTTCATCGAGCTACCTGAGGACGTGGCGGCCGTCGAGATCCAGGGCCTGAGTCCCCTGAAACGGCAGAGTCCCCTCTCGCCCATCGCTCCTCCGGAGAAGATCACAGAAGCGGCCCGAGTGATCTCCGAGGCCAAGTGGCCGCTCATCTTGGCGGGGCACGGGGTCATCCGCGCCGGAGCCTCGGCCGATCTCGTACGCTTCGCCGAGACCCTCAACATCCCGGTCGCGACTACCTTCATGGCCAAGGGCGTGATCCCTTTCAGCCATCCTCTGTCGGTGGGGGCGGTCGGCCTGAAGACCCGCGACTACGCCTCCACGGCCTTCGAGGCGGCCGACCTGATCGTCTGCGTGGGTTTCGACATGGTCGAATACCGCCCCTACCTGTGGCACAAGGGCATCAGCGCCAAGCTCATCCACATCCACGCGATGCCCGCCGAGGTCGACGAGGACTACATCCTGGAGGTCGGGGTCCTGGGCCGTATCGGGTGGAGTCTCGAGGCCATCGCGGCTGAGGCCACACCGCACAGCCGTTCTCACGGACCCGAACTGCACGCGGCCCTCCTCGCGGAGATGGCCCACTTCGCCGGCGACGAGGCCTTTCCCCTGAAGCCCCAGCGGATCCTCTCCGACCTACGCCGGGCCTTGGACCCGGACGACCTGGTCATCAGCGACGTGGGGGCGCACAAGGTGTGGGTGGCGCGCATGTACTCGGCCGAGCGCCCCAACACGTGTCTCATGTCCAATGGGTTGGCGGCCATGGGCATCGCCGTGCCCGGAGCGCTCGCCGCCAAGATGTTGTTCCCCGAGCGGAAGGTAGTGGCGGTCACCGGTGACGGCGGGTTCATGTTCAACTCCCAGGAGTTGGAGACGGCAGTCAGGGAGCGAACGCCTTACATCGTCCTGATCTGGAACGATTCGGGATACGGTCTCATCGAATGGAAGCAACTGGCCCAGCTCGGCCGGACCTTCGGGGTACGCTTCACCAACCCCGACCTTGTGGAATACGCCCGGAGTTTCGGAGCGCGTGGGTACCGGGTGACGGCGGCGGGCGACCTCCTGCCGATCTTGCGGCGGGCGCTGGAGGACCCGGTCGTTTCCGTGATCGATTGCCCGGTCGACTACAGCGAGAACCTCATCCAGGTCGAACACCTGGGAGGGAACGTCTACGAGGACGGGGGCGAGGCTTTCTCGCCCTGGCCGGGACCATCGGCGTTTTCCACCTGATCCAAAGGGTCGACGGCTGGGCGACCGTCGTCGGCCATCTTGGCCTGCTGGCTTTTCTGCTGATAGTGGCTCCGCTGCCCTATCTTCTGGTGTTGTGGCTGCTGGAGACCATGATCGTCACCTGGAAGCACAGGTTCGATCTGAAGGAGCCTACCCGGCTGAGGTCTCTCGGCCTCCGGTGATCTGCGGCGTCCTGCAACCCGTCCTTGGCCGTCTATGTAGCGTCGATCCTCTGGGACCGGCGGACCTCGAAGTAGCCTTCCCAGGGGTCGCTCTTGAGCCGGGCCAGCCTGCCTGCGAGGTTTCTGACGGTGTAGGTATCGGGGCGGATCCGGCCGTTGAGCTCCTTCCACCGGAGCGGCACGGCCACTGAGGCCCGCTCCTTGGCTCTGGTCGAGTAGGGGGCGATGGAGGTCGCTCCTCGACTGTTCCGCACGTAATCGACGTAGATCTTGCCCGCCCGCTTGGCCTTGGACATGCGGGCGGTGAAGCCGCCGGGCGCCTGTTCGACGACGGTCTCAGCCATCTTCCTGCAGAAGAGGCGGGCTTCTTCCCAGTCTGCTGACGGGGTCACGGGCACGACGACGTGCAGTCCCTTGCCGCCGGTGGTCTTGACGAAGCTCTCCAGGCTGGCGCTGTGCAGCACCTCCCGCACCAGACGGGCTCCACCGGCCAGGGCCCGCCACTCTACCGCCGGATCGGGATCGAGATCGAAGACCAGCATGTCCGGATGTTCGATGTCGGGCCAGGTGGCTCCCCAAACGTGTATCTCGAGCACCCCCATCTGCGCGAGCGCGGTCAGGCTCCCGGCTTCGGTGATCGTGAGGTAGGGGGCCGGGCCGTCGGACTCGGTGATCGTGACCCGGCCGAAAGGCCCGGGGAAGTCGCCCGCCGGGTGTTTGTGGAAGAAACATTCCCCGACTCTGCGTCTGCCTCCGCGTACCCCGGCCGGCAGTTCCCCGATGCCGCTGGGGCAGCGTACCATCGCCAACGGCCTCTCGAGGACGTAGGGCAGCATCAGCGGGGCTACCCGGTCGTAGTAGGCCGCGAGGTCGCGCTTGGTGACGCGGCCCAGCGGCCAGAAGACCCGCTCAGGATGGGTGAGCGCCACTCCGTTGACGAGTCTGTCGGCCTCGCTCATCTGATCTGTCCCTCTGCCGGGATCTCAGCGACGACCTCCTGCGGGGACTTGTCCTCGCGCAGGCCGGCGAAGCTCGGATGACGGAGACTCCCGCCCGCCGTCCACTCCATGAATTCCACCTCCGCCACCAGTTCGGGCCTGACCCAGTGAACGCTCTTTCGTCTTGCCGCAGCCGCGGGAACCTTGGCCACGAACGGCGGGTCGACGGTCTCGATCTCCCGGAGGCGCCTGCTCAGACTGGCGAGACGCTCCTCGTCGAAGCCGGTCCCCACCTTGCCTATGTATTGCAGCCCTCTCGGCGTGTAGACTCCCAGCAGGAGGGCGCCGAAGCCCGTCCGGGCCCCGGAAGGGTCGGTGAACCCGCCTATCACGAACTCCTGGCGGCGCCGGCATTTGCTCTTGACCCAATCGGTCCCCCTCACACCGGGCCGGTAAGGAGTCGCCATCCTCTTGCTGACCACCCCCTCGAGCCCCGATCTGCAGGCCTCTTCTAAGACGGTGCGCCCGTCCCCGCGGAGGCTCTCCGAGAACCGCAACCGGCCCTCTTCACCGGCCCGGGCCAGTATCCGCCGGAGCAGTTCCCTGCGTTTCTCGAGGGGTACCCCCAATAGGTCGAAACCGTCGAGACACAGGAGGTCGAAGACGTAGTAGAGCAGCCGCCCGTCGGAATGACCTTTTCGGCCGGACTCGGGCCGACCACCGGGCGAAGTGGCCGGGCCCAGGGCTTCCACGAGCTTCTCGAAGCTGGTGGTGCCGTCCGAGAGCTGCATCACCACCTCCCCGTCGAGCAGGGCGTTCTTCACCGGCAGTACGGCGAGCTCGCCGGCCAGCTCCGGGAAGCGGTCCGTCCAGTCCTTGCCGTTCCGCGAGTACATGCGCACGGACCCGTCTTCGACGCCGGCCAAAGTCCGGATCCCGTCGAATTTGATCTCGTGGAGCCAGGCATCACCCTCTGGGGCCTCCTTGACCAGAGTGGCCAGCTCGGGCGGCACAAAACCCGGCAACGGGCCGGCCCAGCGGGCCCCCGCCAGATGCGAGAGGTCGACTTGACCGGCCGGATCGAGCGGGCGCGAGGCTCTGCGCGCCGCGAGCGCTCCCGGGTGGGTCCCTGCGGCTCCGGACGGCCTCTTGGTCCCAGAGGTCATCGCCGCGGCTACGAAGCCGCGCCCGCGTTCTTTCGGCGGGCGGGCTTCTTGCGCTCTTCGACGCTTCGTTTGAGCAGGGCCATCATGTCGACGACTTCGGCCTCCTTCTCGGGGGTGGTGGGAGCCTCGACCGCCGGAGTCACGTTCCCGTTCTTCACCTTCTGCTCGATAAGTCGGAGCAGGTCGTCACGGTAGGTATCGCGGTACTGCTCCGGCTGCCAGTCCGTGGTCATGACCTCCACCAGCTTCTCGGCCATCTTGAGCTCCTGGGGGCCGACGCCCAGTTCAGCAAGGTCCTCGGCCGGAAGGTCGAGTTCAGAGGCGCCGCGCAGCTGATACGGCCACCGCAGGGTGAAGGCCAGGAGGGCCGGTCCATCCGGTACCACGGCGCAGAGATGCTGCCGTTCTCGTGTCACGAGCTTGGCTATGCCCACCTTGCTCGTCCGTTTGAGGGTCTCTCGCAGCAGCGCGTATGCCTTCCGTCCGATCTTGGCCGGTTCGGTGTAGTAGGGGGTGTCGTAGAAGGCGATGTCGATGGCTGTGGCTTCCACGAAATGCATGATCTCGATGCCTTGGGTGGCCTCGACGTTCGCCGCTTGGAGATCGGCTTCGGTGAGGACCACGTACCGGTTCTTCTCATACTCGTAACCCTTGACCATCTCGTCGAAGGGGACCTCATGGTCCTTGTCATCGACCCAGCGGTTGCGCACACGCTGCAGGTCACCTTTGTGGAGCATATGGAACCGCACGCTCTCCTGTGGGTTCTCGGCTGCATAGAGCGACACCGGGATCGTTACCAGACCGAAACTGATGGCTCCCTTCCAAAGTGGGTGCGGCATGGCTTTCTCCCCGTTGTGGATCGGTGACCCTGTTATACCCGATATCGGCCGTTGATACCGTCCGGCAGTGATGGGCGCTCCCACGTGTGGATTCCACCAGGTATGGGAAGAATTCGCCAGGCACGCGTCTCGGGCCGCGCCGGACGGAAGCCAACGGAGGCTGCTGGAGCCTGGATGCCATCCACTTTCGGATACCGCATAAGGGAGATGGGGGTCTCGCGATCGCGGGTCTTGCGATCGGTCTCGCGATCGGGCGTCTCGCCATCCCCGCTCGTCCGCGTGCGCCGACTCAAGGTGAGGCGGGAGACCGCCGCGGCGGTCGGCACGTAGACATGAAGTCCAAGAACCCCGGGGCCGGCGCGCAGGACCGGGTCTTTCGCCTTCTCATCCCAGCCGACCTCTCCGAGCTCAGCCGGGTCAGAGGACTGATGGACCAGGTGGGGGAAGCCGCCGGGCTTCCGGCCGAACGGCTCTTCGATATCAAGGTGACCGTGTCCGAGGCGGCCGCCAATGCCATCGAGCACGCGTCGAGCGAAGTCGAGGTCGTCGCCCACGTCCTGCCCGACCGCTTGACGGTCGAGGTTACCAACCAAGGGGTGTTCAGGACCCAGCGGCGCAAAGAAGGCGACCTGCGCGCCTGCGGCCTGGGGCTGCCGCTCATGGTGTCGTTGGCCGACCAGGTACAGATCTCGCGGCTCTCGCAGGATAGGACCGAGCTCCTGCTCACGTTCTTCCTCGACACTCCGCCGCACCCGGATACTCCGGCCCACCCGGATGCTCCGGCGCGCCCGGCCGAGCTCGGGACGTCTCGCTCTGGGGCGGCAGCCGTCTGGCCGCCGCGGTCACGACCGGACACGGCCACAGCTCCGCCGGTGCGGCCGGGGGGATGGGCCCGTGTCGCCCGATGGTCGTGGGTATCGCTCCCCGTCTTTGTCGTCATCATCGCGGTGCTCGGCCTCCTTCGTTTCGACGTCGCGTACAATCCTGCTCCCCTGTTCATCACGCTCAACGTGGTCTTCTTGACGTTCACATCGCTCCTGGTGGCGGTCGTAGGCGCCAGAAGCTTCCTAAGCGGACAGCCCAGCGCGGTTCTGCTTCTGGGGACGGGGGCCCTCGCCTTGGGTCTGGGGGCGGCCCTAGCGGCGACGCATGCCGGGGGGTCCGGGGTGAACCCGGTGCCCGCTGTGTACAACACCGCCGCGCTGCTGGCCGGCGCCTGCCATTTCTGGGGCGCGGTCGTCTTGGCGCAGGGGTCGGCAGGGCGCCCCCGTCATCGTCGGGGCCTTCTGGCTCTGGCGTATCTGGCGACAGTCGTCCTTCTTGTCGCCTTGCTCTTCCTGGTCCGCGAGAACGTGTGGCCCGAGTACTTTGTCCAGGGCATGGGCATGACCAGGTTCGGCTTCGCGGTCGTGTGGGTGGCGGCGGCTCTCTTTGCCATGGCGGCCGTGCTGATGACGGTGACGTTCGCCGACCGGCCGTCCGATTTCAGCCGGTGGTATGGGGTGGGCCTGGGGCTGATCGCCATAGGTCTCGCCGGGGTCTCCGTACAGCTCAACCTCGGGGGTCCCATCAATTGGGCCGCTCGGGCGGCCCAGTACTTGGGCGGGATCTGCATACTGGCCGCCGTCCTTGCGTCCGTGCGGGGGACCGGCTCATGGGTGATGCCCATGAGGCGGGCCCTGTTGGAGAGTGAGGGCCGCTATCGGGGTCTCGTGGAACTCAGCCCCGACGCTATCCTCGTGCACCGCGACGGCCGGTACCTCTTTGCCAATGAAGCTGCAGCCCGCCTTTTCGGCGTCGAGGCGCCGGAAGAGATCGTAGGGCGAAGCGTCCTCGAATGGGTCCATCCCAACGATCGCGCAGCCGTCACGCGGCGGATCGAGCAGGCTTTCAGGGGGGCTTCCGCGCCGGCCAAGGAACTTACGATAGTCCGCACGGACGGGGTCCTTGTCGAGGTGGAGGTGGCCGGCACCCAGGTGACGCTCGGGGGAAAACCGGCGATCCAACTTGTCATGAGGGACGTTACGGAACGCCGGCGTGTGGAGGACGAGCTGCGGACCAGCAAGCGCCGGGCCGAACTCATGGCGCGGACTGCCAGGACTCTTCTCACGACCGCAGACCCGCAATCCCTCGTTGAAGACGTGTGCCGGGAAGTGATGGCCGAGCTCGATTGCCAGATCTTCCTGAATTTCCTCGCGGAAGAGGACGGGCCTCGTCTGCACCTGAACGCATGCGGCGGCCTCACGGACGAGCAGGCCCGCTCCCTCGAATGGCTCGACGATGAGGCCACGGTGTGTGGATACGTGGCCAAGACTGCCGACCACTTCGTGGCCGAAGACATCGCGGTCGACGGCGACCCGCGGCTGGAGGTGGTAAAGGCGCTTGGCATCCAAGCGTACGCGTGCCATCCGCTCCTGTACCAGGGGATCCTGCTCGGCACTCTGTCCTTCGGCACCCGCACCAGGTCTCGCTTCTCCGAGGAGGATCTGCTGATCGCCCGAAGCGTCACCGACCAGGTGGCGGTCGCGCTGGCGCGCATGCGCACCGTACGCGTGATGGCCGAGACCGGAAGGACGCTCGAACGGGCGCAGACAGTAGCGAAGACCGGTAGTTGGTGGCTCGACACCCGAAGAGACCGGCTTCTGTGGTCGCAAGAGACGTATCGGATGTTCGGCGTCCCGCCGGGTACTGCGCTCACGTACGGTTCGTTCCTTGCCAAGGTCCATCCCGCTGACCGCGAGAAGGTAGAACGGGCCTGGGCGGCGGCCATCGGCGGCGTCCCCTACGACGTCGAGCATCGGATCCTGGCCGGAGATGAGGTGAAATGGGTCCACGAGCTGGCCGAGGTGGACTTCGACGCCGAAGGCCGCCCGATAGGCGGCTTCGGAGTCGTTCACGACATCACGGACCAGAGAGCGGTCGAGGACGCGCTCCGCGCGTCTCTCGAACGACAGGCGTTGGCTCAGCGGGCGACCAAGACGGGGTTCTGGGACTGGGACATTCCCGGAGGCGGTCTTTCTTGGTCTCCCGAGCTATTCGAGCTGTTCGGCCTGGAGCCGGCCGTTCCCGCTACATTCGAGAGATGGTTGGGCGTCATCCATCCCGATGATCGCCGGCATGTGAGGGATGCGCTCGACCGGGCGGCCGAGTTCGGAGAGTCTCTGGAGAACGAGTACCGGATAGTCCTGCCCGACGGACGAGAGCGCTGGATCAACACGCTGGGGGACACTACTTACGGCTCCGAAGGACGTCCCCAACGGATGTGCGGGATCTGTCTCGACATCACCGACCGGAAGCGGGCGGAAGCGGAGCGGGAGCGCCTGCGCACGCAGGAGCAGGCCCTGGCTGCGGGCGCATACGCCCGCAGCCTGATCGAGGCGGCGCTTGACCCCTTGGTGACGATCAGCCCTGAGGGCAAGATCACCGACGTCAACGCGGCCACGATCAAGATCACCGGTCGCGGACGCGATGAGCTCATCGGCACCGACTTCTCGGACTACTTCACCGACCCCGAGAGCGCCCGCGGCGGCTACCTTGAGGTCTTCGATAAAGGCTCCGTCACCGACTACCCGCTCACCATCCGGGGTCGTGACGGCAGGCTGACCGACGTCCTCTACAACGCCTCCGTGTATACGGACGAGGAGGGCAACGTGCTCGGGGTGTTCGCGGCCGCCCGCGACATCACCGCGCTCAAAGAGCTGGAGGAGCAACGCGCGATCGCCGCCATGCTCCAGGAGACCCTGCTCGATACCCCCAGGGAGCTCCGGGGCCTTCGGTATGGCCACCTGTACCGTTCAGCGACTCATGGAGCCCGGGTCGGCGGCGACTTCTACGACGTCTTCGAGATCAAGAACGAACGCTTTGTCGTGCTTGTCGGTGACGTTTCCGGTCACGGGGTGGAGGCGGCCCGCATCGCCACGCTGGTGAAGGACGTGGTCCACGCCTTCTCACATCAGTTCCAGCATCCGCGTATCGTGCTCAGCAAGACCAACGCTTTGCTCCTCGAGAAGGAGATCCCGGGCTTCGTCACCATGTTCTTGGGTGTAGTGGACCCGCGGACGAAGACCCTCACCTACTGTTCAGCCGGCCATCCCAATGCGATGCTGCGGGCCGCCACGGGGTCTGTGACCCTGCTCGAAGCCGCTGCCGCTCCTCTGGGAGTGTTTCCCGGCTACTCGTGGAAGGAAGGAACGGCTCCACTCGGCGAGCAGGGTCTCCTGTTCCTCTATACGGACGGAGCTATGGAAGCCCGCTGCGGCGACGAGTTCTTTGGCCAGGAGCGGTTGCAGGAAGTGCTCCGGCGCTGGCCCGAGCCCTCTCCTGAGAAGTTCCCTCAAGCCGTGCTCGACGAGGTCCTCGAGTTCTCCGGGGGTCACTTGGCGGATGATGTCGCCGTGTTGGCCCTGCAGTTGGATGGTCGGAGCGGCCGTCCAGGGGAGGTGCGAGAGGGAGCCTCAGGCTAGAGGCTGCTGAAAAACGAAGCCACGGCCGCCAAGACACACCGGCCGGCGCGATAGAGCGTCCTCGGTCGCGCAAATAGCGCTGCTATTCGCGCTTCCTGCGTTCTTCTCTCGCCCGCAGCCATCGCGCCCTGACGGCGCAG
>JAJFUK010000090.1 GCA_021372435.1 Actinomycetes bacterium
GGAGTGCTCGAAGGGGACCTGCCGGTCGGGTCTCGCGTGCACCAAGAGGACCGGACAGTCGACCCGGGCGGCCAGTTCCCGGCTGTCTTGCTCCTGGAAATACGCTCGAAGCCGGGGTCTATCCCAGCGCGCCGTAGCCGCCGAAGACCCTCCGGCCGTCGGGCGGCCGTCCGGGGCTTCGGTGTCACCGTCGACCTCCATACCCTCGAGGTCGTCCAGCGCATCCAGGATCACGTCCTCACCGGCAGGGCAGAGGAGGACCATGGCGATGAACCCGGCGAGGGGCCCGGCCTTCAGCCCGTAGAAGCCGCCCAGACTCGAGCCTCGATAGCAGACGAGTCGCGGGTCGACTGCGGGGTGTGCGCGCAGGAATTCCACCGCGGCGAGGATGTCGAGCTCCAGGGGCCCGTCGGCCTTCCCCTTGCTCCGGCCGTGTCCTCGGAAGTCAAGGGCCAGCACGGCGAAGCCCTGCCGGCACGCCTCTACGCAGAAATCGTCGTGGTTGGCTGCGCGACTGCCGGCGCCATGGCCGACGACCAGGCCGGGAACGCTCCGGGAAGTCGCAGGTTCAGCGGCGCCGCATGGCAGGTAGAGGCCGGCGCTCAACTCCAGGTCGGGCGTAAGGCCTTCTTGTCGGGAGGAGCGGAGACGGACGAAGACCGGGTCCATGCGACCTCGCCGTCAGAACAGCGTGGGTTGATCGGGACCCAGCTTAAGATAAGCGACGAACGGGATGTTGCGGAACGACTGACGGTAGTCGAAGCCGTAGCCGACGAAGAAGTCATCGGGCACCTCGAAACCGCGGTAGCGTACTTCGACGTCGACGAGGCGAAGATGGGGGCGGTCGAAGAGAGTACAGACCTCCAGGGAGCCGGGCCGCCTCAGGGTGAGCGACCGCGTGATGTAGTGGAGGGTGAGGCCCGAGTCCACCATGTCCTCGACGAGGAGGACGTTCTTGTCCTTGACCGGCTGGTCGAGATCCTTCAGGAAGCGGATGGCCTTGGTCCCTGTCTCGGAGTGCTCCTCGGTGTAGGAGCTGATGGCGAGGAAGTCCATCTGCAGGGGCAGGTCGATGGCTCGGGCAAGGTCGGCCATGAAGAACACGGCCCCTCTCAAGATCGAGATGAGGAGGAGGTCCTTTCCCTGATAGTCACGGGTGATCTCAGCCCCGAGCTCCTGCACGCGCGCGGCTATGGTCTCGGCGTCGAGGAACACCTCTCCGAGCCGCTCGTCCCGCGGCTTGGCAGGGAGCGATGATGGCGCTGAGAAGGGGGAACCCGCCATCGCCGTCTCACAGGCCGTACTTCTGGGCCATGCGGACGAAGTCTTTGCGGTAGAGCAGTTTGACGCGCAACTCGGGGTGCATCTCGCGCAGTTTGCGGACCTTACGGTTCTTGGCGGTGACAAGCGACTGCTTCATCTCGGTGACCTCGATGAAAAGGTCCAGGTCGGGCAGGTAGAAGTCTGGGGTGAAGGCCTCGAGGATGTTCCCTTTCTCGTCCTGCTCGAGGATGAAGGTACGCGGTTCGTATTCCCAGGCGATGCGGTAGTAGTCGAAAAGCTTGGCCGCCTCGAGCTCCGTTCGGGTGGCGAAGCTCGGTTCTTTCACGCCCCGATAGTAGGAGAAGGTAGGTGTCTCTTCGATCATGCTGGAACTCCATTCTACCAGCTTGGCCGGTGTGGTAACGTACCCCTGTTTCGCTTTCCGGAGGCCCTCTTGACCCACACGCTTGTTTATCCCATCACGACCGCTCATAACTCTGCCGGTCATCTGGAGGTCGGCGGGTGCGACGTGGTCGACCTGGTCAACGAGTTCGGGACGCCCCTTTTCATCTACGACGAGAAGACCATCCGCGACCAGTGCCGCCGCTACGTGGCCGCGTTCCGGGAGCACACCCCCGATTTCGAGGTGATCTACGCCAGTAAGGCCTTTTCTTCAGTGGCCATCATCCAGTTGGTCATGGAGGAGGGCCTGTCGATCGACGTGTCCTCCGGCGGGGAGTACCACGTGGCCAAAGCGGCAGGATTCCCGGCCGAGCGCATCTTCTTCCACGGCAACAACAAGACACGCGAGGAACTGGAGTACGCCTTGGCGGGCGGGGTCGGATCCGTGGTCGTCGACAGCTTCCAGGAGCTTGCGCTTCTCGAGGGACTGATGGCATCCCGGGGCAGGGTTCAACGCATCCTGCTCCGCATCACTCCCGGCGTGGAGGCGCACACGCATTCTTACATCGAGACCGGACAGGTCGATTCGAAGTTCGGCTTCGGTCTCGGCGACGGGGTGGCGCTGGAGGCGATCAGGAAGGCGCTCGATTCTCCCCATCTCGACCTGGTGGGACTGCATGCCCATATCGGCAGCCAGATCTTCCAGTTGGACGGGTACCGCAAAGCCATCGAGATCCTGGTGCGGCTGATCGCCCAGGCCCACGCCGGTTTCGGTTTCAACTGCCGGCAGCTCAACGTCGGAGGAGGGCTCGGCATCCGCTATACGCACGAAGATGTCCCTTCGTCGATCGGCGAATACGCGACGGTCAAAGTGGAGGGGGTCCGGGAAGAGATGGCCGCGGCGGGGCTACCCATGCCACGCGTGTTCATCGAGCCGGGGAGGTCGATCGTAGGCAAGGCCGGCATCACCGCGTACCGCGTGGGCACCATCAAGGAGATACCGGGGGTGCGGACCTACGTGAGCGTCGACGGGGGCATGAGCGACAACATCCGGCCCATGCTGTACGACGCCCATTACGAGTGCATGCTGGCCAACAAGGCGGACGTCCCGGCCGGCACCGTCGTCACCGTGGCGGGCAAGCATTGCGAGAGCGGCGACGTGCTCATCCGTGACGCACTCATCGCCCGGCCGGAGCCTGGAGACGTCCTGGTCATGCCCGCCACGGGCGCCTACTGCTACGCTATGGCCTCCAACTACAACGGCAGCCTGCGGCCTGCCGTGGTCCTGGTCGACGAGGGGCGGGCGCGGGTCATCATCGAGCGCGAGCAGTATGCGGACCTG
>JAJFUK010000097.1 GCA_021372435.1 Actinomycetes bacterium
CCGGGCCACGTAGTTGGCGGTGGACACCACCCCCCGCTCGCCACCCCCCACGATGACCGGTTTGCCCCGCAGCGACGGGTCACGGTTCTCCTCCACCGCGGCGAAGAAGGCGTCGAAGTCAAGGTGGGCTATGACCCGGTGCACCGCCCGGGGACGGGCGATGATGCCGGTGCGGGGCTCGGCGCCGTGGCCGGGTTTGGCGCCGTGGCCGGGCTCGGCACCGGTACGGAGCTCAACGCCGGCAACAGGCTCGGCGACGGCGACAGGTTCGGTGGATGTCGTCCATACCTCCATAGGCGCTTATCATAGCCGAACATATGTTCGTAGACAAGAGCAAGGCCCATGAGACACCCCGTCGCCACCTTCGGTCGCCGAAGGAGCCCGTCGATACACTCAATCCTTGATGCGGAAGAAGTCCGCCTCAGCGGCGTTGCGGTCCACGCCGATGCTTCATGCCACGGCGGGCGGAGGCCTGTTCGACCGGGTGGCGGGCCGCCCACAGCGGTCGACTGCAGACGCCGGCCCTAGAAGAAGATCCGGCAGTCCATGCCTAGGGCCGCGGCCGCCTGCGCCATCACCCGATCAGCGGTGGCGAGAGTCGTCACGCCGGACGACCGCATCACCCCGAGATGGAGCGCGTCGACCGTACGGAGCGGGACATCCGGGTGCGCCCCCAGCAAGAATTCCCCGATCAGGAACGACTCCGCCGTGTGCGGCAGAACCACCAGATGGCCCATCGCGATGTCGACCTCGAACGTGGCGAGGACCTTGGCTTGGGTATCCGGATCCACGTGGCCCTCCCGCCTGCGCCGGGCCATCAGGGACCTCATCTCTGCTTTCGTGAGAAGGCTTATGTAGACCGGGCAGACCTGCCTGAGGTACTCCTCCACGTCCTCGGACCGCGCCTCGTTGAGATACCACTTGGCCAGGGCACTGGTGTCGACGTAGACGCTCGTCGACTCTACCCCCTGTCCCTGTCGGCCCTGACGAGTTCCTCACTGGCAACGGCCATGCGGGGCATACCGGCGCGCAGGTCGGCGTGACTGGGGGTCGAGCGAGGTGCATTGAGCGGCACCAGCTTCACTAAGGCTCGCCCATGACGCGTGAGGACGACCTCACCATTGCTCTGCACGATCTCATCGATCGAGGAGAGCGAATCTCTCAGTTCTCGAATGGACATAGTACGCATAGCCGAGCCGCCTGGTGCTTGTTACGGTATGACATAATGGCACCATTTACGTCATTGTGCCAGATAACTAACCTCGCCGCGCCTCCTCCGGGCCATCATGACGTCAAGACGTTCCGGCCGCACCCCCTGCTACTCGATCTCGCGCGCCAGAGCCTCGTACCCCGGCCTCCCCATGAGGGCGTATGTAGCCTGTTTGGCCAGCTCCACACCCGGCTGGTCGAAGGCGTCGACGTCATAGAGCTCGCCCGCGATGGCCGCGGCCATCTCGAGCATGTACAGGAACGCCCCCACTGAGAAGGCGTCCACCCGCGGCAGCGTGATGGTCAACGAGGGCCTGCCCCGCTGAGCCAAGGCCCAGGCCGTAGCCTTCTGCTCAGCCCAGAGCAGTTCGGCCAGCGTGTGGCCGCCCAGATATGCAAGCGCCTCCCCCTCGGGCCCCGGCGCCGGGATGGTCACCGTCTCGCTGAACTCGCGCACGCCGACGAAGGTGACGACCTTGTCGTCCGGTCCTTCGGCATACAGCTGCAGTTGTGAATGCTGATCGGTCACGCCGAGTGCCTTGACGGGCAGCGGACCCACGTTCACCGTCTGTCCCTGGCGGTCGGTCTCTTTGCCCAGACTC
Organism: Actinomycetes bacterium; assembly: GCA_021372435.1. Lineage (GTDB taxonomy): Bacteria > Actinomycetota > Thermoleophilia > RBG-16-64-13 > RBG-16-64-13 > RBG-16-64-13. Next base: position 1,812 of record JAJFUK010000097.1, read on the forward strand.
TCCGCCCAAAGCTGCCGGTACCAGTCGGCCACATCGCGCAGACGGGCCGAGTACGGCATCATCACGCTTATGTAGCGCCCGAGGCACGTGTCCTCGAGATACTGCACCCCCGCGAACAGACAGGCCGGATTGTCCCACCCTTCGGCGCGCTCGGTCCACTCCGCCATATCCCGGGCGCCGGCCAGAAGGCCGCGCACGTCCATCCCGGTAAGGGCCGCCGGCACCAACCCCACGGCGCTCAACACCGAGAACCGGCCTCCCACGCCTGGAGGCAGGTCGAACATGGTCACGCCCAGCGCCTCGCCGATCCTGCGGAGGGCCCCCCCGGTGGGATCGGTGGTGAAGACGAAATGGTCCTTCAGGGCCGCTTCGCCGACGGCGGCCGCCAACCGTTCCCGCACCACGAGATACCCGGCCATAGACTCGCCGGTGGTCCCCGACTTCGAGATGACGTTGACGAGCGTCTTCTCCAGATCAAGACGGCCGAGAAGGGCCGCGGTCTCGTCGGGGTCGACGTTGTCGAGCACGTAGAGCCGGGGCCGCTGGGCACGCTGGGCCGGACTCAATTCGTTGTAGTAGAAAGGCAGGAGCGCAGTAGCCAGCGCGGTCGTCCCCAAGGCCGATCCACCGATCCCTATGACGAGCAGGCAGTCGTACCGGCCGGCGTTCTGCGCGGCAAAAGCCAGATAGGGAGCTGGGTCCTGGCCGGGAAGGTCCATCCAACCCAGCATCCCGGTGCCGGCGGCGTCCACGACGGCCCGGCGGGCGCCTTCAAGCCGTGGAGCGAGTCTCTCGAGCATCTTCGGGGTCAATGAGGTGCCGTCCTCGGCGCCACTCATGCACTTGGCTGTGTCGAGCGTAAGCCTTTCCACCGCGATCCTCCCAGCCGGCTACCGCGCACCGGCATCCGGAACCCGGGCGCGCATAGCGTTTTCCCAGCAACGTCGGATCTCGTCATCGTAACGAGTCCGGATGCTTCCCCAGTCGAAGCGGCTCACCCACGTCCGCTGCCACTCTTCAGACCAGGCGTGGGGTCCGGCCAGCGCCCGGGCCAATGCCGCCGCCAACTCCCCTTCGCCATACAGTACTTCGTCATGGGCCTCCGGAGGGATGAGCTCCGGGTAGCTGAGCCGCCGGGGAAGCACAGGCCGGCACCCACAGTACACGGCCTCGACCACGGCGATCCCGAAGAACTCGTGGATCGCGGTAGAGACGACCACGTCCGATGCCCATAAGAGCGACGCATAGTCGGCGGCGCCCGCCACTCTTCCCCACTGCACGATGATATCGGCCAGCCTGGCCCTCGCCTGGAGGAATTCCGCCGTAGGTGTACCCTGATTGGGACCGGCCACCGCCAGGCGGAACCTGAGGCCGGTCTCCCGCAACGCGTACAGGGTGTCGAACAGATCTCCCGGGGCCTTGTCGTACTCCCAGCGTTGGTTCCACACGAGCAGGGGCCCGGCCGCGGGATCGCCCCACCGTCCGGCCTCCGCGTCGACCAGGGCTTGATCCCGGTATCGCTCGAAACGCCGCAGGTCGCAGCCCACCGGGAGCACGCGCGTCTTCGCCTCGAGGTCTTCGATGATCCCAGGAGGCACCTCGTCGGGCATCGCCTGAAGCAGATCGGCGGCGGCGGCCAGGAACTCCCGCAGGTGATACCGGCTGTTGAAGAGCACGGAATCGGCCGCCATGGCCGCCGCCAGGTTCTTGAAGCCGTACCCCAGGTCACGTTCCACACCCGGTGGCAAGGGATACGTGAGTTGGTTCTCGTGGAAGTAGAGGATCGCCGGGACCGTCCTCAGCGGACCTCCGGCCACGGCCGTGAAGACCGGCAGATCGAGCATGTCCGAGGCGAAGAGGACCTGCGGGACCTCGCCTCCCGCGGCCGCCGCCGCAGCCCGTCGAGCCAGGGAAAGGGCACCCCCGTGCATCCGCCACTTCCAGTTGCGCCCCGGCAGGGTGAAGAGGGTGAGATCGTGATGCGAATTCCGGGCCAGCCCCTGTAGGAAGGCCCTGTGCGAGCCGCCGAAGTAGGGCTCCACACCCCAGACGCGCAGCCCGGATCTCCTGACCGCCGGTCCGCCGTGCCGGTCGTCATCAACCAAGTCTGCGCCTCCTGCGCCGCCGTCGTCGCCGGTTCACACAGCCGTCACGATTCTATATCCTGGCCCCAGGAGCAGGTAAAGAGGGCCGCGAGTCTGGAGATCCGAGGAAGAAAAGATCCGAGACGCGATGGATAGACCCAGCGGGCACACGCCGGCGGCACGACAAGACCGCGATCGCCCCGGAGTTCGACCGGCCGGCGACGGCGAAGGGCCGCCCCGGACCGGCAGAGACCGGCCGGGGCGCCCACCGCTACCCCGGATAGGCGCTCAGATCTCCACCGCCGGAGGCTTCGCTCCGGTGCCGGAGCGGGCGCTGGCCCTAGGCGCTGAGGTCGTGCAGATCTTCAGCTCCAATCCCCGGACCTGGCGGGCGCGGAGCGCCGGCCCGGACGAGATGGCGGCCCTGGTGGCGGGTCTCCGGCGGCATCGCCTTCCGCTCTTCTTCCACACCGTCTACCTGATCAACCTGGCCTCACCCGAGGAGTCTCTGCGGCAGCGTTCAGCCGAGTCTCTGGCGCATGCGCTGGCTACAGGAGCCCGAGCGGGCGCGGCCGGTGTCGTCACGCATATCGGCTCTCACAAAGGAGAGGGGTTCGACAGGGTGCCCGGCCGGGTCGTCGCCGCGGTGCGGACGGCCGAGGCGAGGGCCCACGCGCTTCTGACCACCCTGGGGCAGGCCCCGGCCTTGCCCCCACTTCTGCTGGAGACGGGCGCAGGGACAGGCGCCGTGGTAGGCGGCCGCCTGGAGGAGCTGGCGGTCTTGGTAGAAGCCTTGGGGTCGCAGGCGTCCCCTTGGGAGTCGGCCGCCCTGCAGCCCACGTCCGCCAGGTCTCCGGAGGTCGGGCTGTGTCTGGACACGGCCCACCTGTTCGCGGCGGGCTATCCCATCCACGACACCGCCGGATTAGACGAGGTGATACACGAGCTTCGGGAAGCCGCCCTCTTGAACAAGGTGGGTCTCGTTCACCTCAACGATTCCGCGGGAGCCTTCGCCTCCAACCGTGACCGTCACGCCAACCCTGGAGAGGGGCTCATCGGCTACGAGGGCCTGGCACGCGTGGTCAGGCATCCGGCTCTGACTCACGTCCCGTTCGTATTGGAGACCCCCGGCGCGGACGGCCATGGGCCGGACCTGCCCAACGTGGCTCTGGTCAAGTCAATGCGGGCGGGGGCTCCAGCCCCACCAAGAGGGCCTGCTCGCGCCGCAGCCGGTCCAGCAGAGTGAGGGTCACCTTCCCCGGCCTGCCGTCTCCCACCACCTGAGGACCGATCCTGACCACCGGCAGTAGGTCCTTGGTGGTGGAGGCCGTGAAGACCTCGCACGGACCGGAGACGGCGAAGACCTCGTCCAGAGTGAAGGCCCGCTCCTCCACCAGGTAGCCCTCCCGGCGCGCCATCTCGAGTACATGCCTGCGGGTGATCCCGCCGAGGATACGGTTGTCCAGGGGATGGGTCCGGATGATGCCCTCCAGGAAGGCGAAGACGTTGGACGACCCCCCTTCGCGAACCGTGCCGTCGGGTGCCATGAACAGGGCTTCGTCCGCCCCGGCGTTGCGGGCCTCCTCTTTTGCCAATACCGCGGCAAGCAGGTTCGTCGACTTGATGTCGCACCGGGCCCAGCGCAGGTCTGCGACAGGATGAAGGACCGTGCCCGTCATTATCTCCTCGACCGTGGGCGCCGGTTTGCTGCGCGCATATCCCAGTACCGTAGGATGCGCCGGCCGGGGGAACACGAAATCGCGGGGCGCGCAGCCTCTCGTCACCTGGACATAGACCGACCCGTGGCCCACCCCCGAGCGGTCCACCAGTCGGGGAAGTACCTCGCTCAGGTCGTGCCCGCACGTCGCTGCGGACAGACCCACCTCGGCCAGGTTGCGGTCCAGCCGGGCCAGGTGGTCTTCGAGCCAGACAAGGCTTCCGTTCATGACTTTGATGACCTCGTAGACCCCGTCGCCCAATTGGAAGCCCCGGTCTTCCACGTGCACCCGTCCCTCCGCCAGAGGCATGAAGGTCCCGTTCAAGTACAGCAACTCGATATCCATCTGCTAACCTCGCGTCGATGATCACCTATCGCCCGGCAACCGCCTCCGACACACCGCAGGTGCTCGAGCTTCTCGAGGAGCTCATGCGCTACCACGGCGTCGTCCCGCCGGAGCCTGAGCGCCTGGGTACGAGGATCGCCACCATCCTCGAGACGCCCGGCCATCTGCTCCTGGTGGCTGACGACTGCGGGCGACTGGTCGGCATGTGCGCCCTCATATTCTCGCAGAGCACCTGGTCGGCCTCGCCGGTGTGCGAGTTGCAGGACGTGGTCGTGACCGAGACCCGCCGGCGCAGCCAGATAGGCCGTGGCCTCGTCCAAGCCGCCGAAGGGATCGCAAAGGAGCGCGGCTGCGCCCGGCTTTTCCTGCTGGCCGAGTATTGGAACCTGGGTGCCCATGCCTTCTACCGCAGCCTGGGTCTCGCCGAGAAGATCTGCGTGTACTTCGAGCGCGACCTGCGCGCCTCCTTACCGTAGGAAGGGCGGGACGTCCAGTTCCTCGTCGCGGGGCCGGAAGACCGTGCGCTCGGTCCGCTCCACCCGGGGCTGCGCGGGGGGTGCCTCACGCGCAGGTTCAGAGGGCGCCGGAGTCTCCAGCGTAGAGGCGTGATCGTGCCGCGTCGCTTCCTCCACCATCGCCGTGAGGACCTCTTCGCTGGTGGCATCGAACCCGGTGGCCACCACGGTCACCCACAGCGAGTCGCCGAGTGAATCGTCCACCACGGCGCCGAAGATGATGTTCGCCTCCGGCTCCGCGGCCGCGTTCACCGTCTCGGCCACCTCGGTGACCTCGTGCAGCGACATCTCCTTGCCCCCGCTGATGTTGAGGAGGATGCCGCGGGCGCCGTCGATCGAGGTCTCGAGCAGAGATGAGTTGAGGGCCATCTCGGCGGCTTTGCGCGCCCGCCCCTCGCCGTGGGCCCGCCCGATGCCCATGTGGGCCGTGCCGGCGCCGCTCATGATGGTGCGGACGTCGGCCAGGTCGAGGTTGATGAGGCCCGGAACGGTGACCAGGTCGCAGATGCCCTGCACTCCCTGCCGGAGCACGTCGTCGGCCAGACGCAGCGCCTCGACCATGGTCGTATGCCGGTCGGCCACTTCGAGCAACTTGTCGTTCGGCACCACGATCACGGTGTCGGCCCGCTGCTTCAGCGCCCGGGCGCCCTCCAGCGCCTGCAGACCGCGGCGCTTGCCCTCGAACGAGAAGGGGCGCGACACCACCCCTATGGTGAGCGCTCCCAGAGACCTGGCTATCTCGGCGACCACCGGCGCGGCACCGGTACCGGTGCCGCCGCCCTCGCCGGCCGTGATGAACACCATGTCGCTGCCGCGGAGCATGTTCTTGATCTCGTCGTAGGCCGCCAAGGCCGCGTCCCGGCCGATCTTGGGATCGGAGCCCCCGCCGAGGCCCTTCGTCAGGTCGCCCCCGATCCGCAGTTTGTGGTCGGCCTCACAGACGGCCAGCGCCTGAGCGTCGGTCTCGATGACGATGAACTCCACCCCTTCCAGTCCCGCCTCGAGCATGCGGTTGATAGCGTTCACCCCGGCTCCTCCGACCCCGATGACCCGGATCACCGCCGGGAAGCTGCGAGAGGGAGGTATGAGCGTGCGCCTGGCCGCGTCGGGGACGGCCTGCCCCATCCACGGGCCGGCACCGGGTGTTTCTCCTCCGCCGGCCGGACCGGGCTCCCGGCCGCCGCCCGCGGCCGGCTCAGGCTCGCGGGGCCCCTCATCCTCGGCGGTCACCCCGCCCTTCAATTCCTCTTCGGCAGGCTTCGCCGCCTCCGTCGCCCTGAAGAGAGAGCTGATACCGCTGTCCTTCATGCTAGATCTTCTTTCCATTGAGCACCTCTCTCGCAAGCTGGCGATATGCTTTGGCAGCCTGGCTATCCGGAGCGTACTTCAATACCGATTCTCCCCTGACCGGAGCCTCCGCGAACCTGATGGTCTTGTTGATGGTCGTCTGGAAGACCAGGTCGCCGAAGCTGCTCCTCAGCACTTCGACGGCTTCCCGGCCGTGTAGCGTGCGTGGGTCGTACATCGTGGGCACGATCCCGGCTATGTGGACGCGCGGGTTGAGGTTCTCTCTTACCAGCTCGAGGGTCCGCTCCAATTGGGCAAGGCCTCTCAGCGACAGATACTCGCACTGCACAGGGACGATCACGGCGTCGGCGGCGGTGAGGGCGTTCACGGTGAGAAGCCCAAGGGACGGCGGCGTGTCGATGAGGATGTAGTCGTACCGGTCGGCCACCTGCATCAGGGCTTTGCTCAGGGCCCGCTCCCTGCCGATAAGCGAACTGAGGGCGATCTCGACGGCCGCCAGGTCGATGCTCGCGACGGCGACGTCGAGTTCACGTTGGTGGATGACCCTCTCGATGCCCACTCCCCCGGTCAGCACGTCGTACATGCTGGGGCGCACCGTATCCGGGTTGAGGCCCAGGCTCATGGTGAGATTGCCCTGGGGATCCAGATCCGCGGCCAGCACAGAGTGACCCAGCTCCTGGAAGGCTACGCCCAGGTTGAGGGTGGTGGTGGTTTTTGCGACTCCGCCTTTTTGATTCGTGAAGGCCAGGATCTTGGCCAAGCTCTCTCCTCCACCTCACCGGCTGCACTGACTGGGACCCGGTCGGCACCAGATAGGTTTTCGCACAGGGTGCAGGAAATCCTCCGTGAGCACGGCCGGCCTGCGGATGCCTGCGCTATTGGCCAAGACTCCCGAGATCGGACTGAAAGAAGCCGTCGGCCACCGATACCGGTGGTGACTGTGATTCGGAGAAGTCCTTCAACTCGCGAAGGTATTCCCGGTTCTCGCGCACGTGCTCCCAGGCGCGGCTGAGCAGATACCCCTCGACCTGATGCTTGTGATACATCGGCCCCTTGGGTTTGATGGTGAACATGCGCCGGGCCGTGTAGAAACGCTTGTGGGCCTGGAGCACCACGTCCTGCAACTCGTAGGGGGTCATGCGCTTCGGCCAGTGGACCACGTGGAACCCGTCGTAGAGACTCCAATTCTTGGTGAAGATGCGACCCTCGGCCTCGAACTGGGCCGTCTGCCGGGTCCCCGGTAGAGGGGTCAGCACGAGGAACTGGACGCTGTTCAGGCCGTGATCCAGCGCGAAATCGGCCGTCCGGTACAACGAGTCGCTGGTGTCGGAGTCGCCGCCGAACGCGAACATGCCGTGGGTCTTGATGCCCCGGTTGGCCAGCGCTTCCAGGCCGCCGGCCATGTCGTCCACGCTCGATTCCTTGTGATATTCCTTGAGCGTAGCCGGATTGATCGACTCCAGCCCCAGATAGACGATCCGGCAGCCCGCGTTCCAGAGCAGATCGAGCAGTTCTTTGTCGACCTTGCCGTCCTTGCAGACGGAATCGACCCTGATCTGAGCGAAGAACGGCACCTCCGTGCGCTGCCGTATCATCTCGCTGAGGAGTTCTTTACCCCTGCGCTTACTGATGAAGAAGTTGTCGTCGTAGAAGAAGAGCTTCCGGGGCTGCAGGCGCTTTATCTGCTTGACCGTCTCTACCGCATCGACCGTGCGGACCTTCCTCCCGAACATCAAGACCACCGAGCAGAACTCGCACCCGAACGGACAACCGCGCGAGGCCAGTATGGGCGTGGGGCTCGCCTTCTCCCCACCGACTACCAGGCTCAGGTCGGGCCAGGGCAGCTCGGTCAGCGAAGTCAGCAGCGGACGCGCGGGGTTGTGCACGACCCGGCCGTCGGCGGCCCGATAGGTCAGGCCCAGAATGCCCTCCAGAGACCCGCGGCCCTCCAGATAGTCGACCAACTCGACGAGCGTCTCTTCTCCCTCGTTACGCACTACGTAGTCGCAGAAGTCCATGGCTTCGTCGGCCAAGAAGGTCACGTGCGGCCCCCCCATGATGACCGGGATGCCCGCCTCGCGCACCCTCTGGGCATAGCGGTAGGCGCGGATGGCCGTGGAAGTGGTGGTGGAGATCCCCACCAAGTCGGAAGAAAGCACGTCGTCCCAATCGATCTCGCTCAGACTCTCGGCGTAGATGCGGACCTTGTGCCCCCGAGCGGTCATCATGGCCCCCAGGAGAGGGAGACCCAGGCGAAGTTGCTTCACAAAACTATATACATGGAAACCCGGAGCAGCGGGTTCGATAAAGGTGATGCGCACACCGACCTCGCAGTCGCTCGACACGTCGCACCGTATGTGCTGCTGCGTGTGACCTATGGTAACACACGGTCCCAGCGGCTCCCGGTGGGGCGTGACCCGCAGGTGCGCGGATGCCCGAAGCGACTACGCGCCCGGCGTTTTCACAGCCGACGGGCCTTCGCTCGGTAGCGTCACCCGGAACCTTGTCGGCGGCCCTCCCTCCACCAACTCGACGCTACCCCCGAGCACCTCGCAGATCTCCCAGACCAGGGCGAGACCCAGGCCGAAACCGTCGGTCTGCCGGCCGACGCGACCGCGGTAGAAGCGTTCGAAGATCCGGGCCCTGTCTTCGGGAGCCAGGGGCTCTCCCCCGTTCGCCACCTCGAGCTTCAGCTCTCTTCCGTCGAGCCAGGCCCGGGCCGTCACCGGGTCGGAGCCGCCGTACTCCACCGCGTTGCGAAGGAGGTTGGCGATCACCTGGCGCAGCATGTCCCCGTCGGTGGTCACCCGGGTGTCCGGAGCCGCCTCCACCATGATGCGCCCGGGCTCCGCGAGTCCGGCCTCCACCAGGCGTTCCGCCTCCTCGGCCATGAGGACGTCGACGGCGACCGAACTCAGGTTCGGCCGGAATTCATGAGAGTCGTAACGCGAGAGAGTGAGCAGGGCGTCCACCAGCCGCCTGAGCCGGGTCGACTCCCGGTAGACGGCCGCCGCGGCCCGCCTGCGCTGCTCGGGGGTGGCCGCCGTGCCGTCCAGCAACGCTTGGGAGAAACCCTGTATGGAGGTAAGCGGAGTTCGGAGTTCGTGGGCCGCCGAAGCGACGAACCCCCGCAGAGAATCCTCGCTGCGCCGGACTTCTGTGCGCATGGTCTCCATACTCGCCGCCAGCTCCTGCACTTCGCCCGAGTAGGAGCCCGTGACCGGCTGGTCGTACGAGCCCTGCGCCATCCTCCGCGCCGAGGCCGAAAGCCGTCGCAGGGGCCGCGTCATCCAGGTGCCCAATCCCCAGCCGACCAGTATCGCCAGCGCGATGGCGATGACCCCAGGGATGAGGAGCGCCCGCAGGATCTCCGTCCTCGCGGCGAAGGCAGCTTCCCGGGTCATCATGACGACGGCCATCGCTCCGCTCTCGCCGAAGAGGTCGACAGGAGCCGCGGCCACGAGCAGGTCACTCCTGCGGCCCGATCTGCCGCTCACCGAGCTGATGACCCCAGCGGCCGGGCCGTCCGCCCCCAGTTTCGCGGCCTCCGAACGGAGGCGCTGCAGATACTCGTCCCTTCCTGGGACCGGTCCGGCCTTGGCCACGACCTCGCCGTCGCGGAAGACCACGATCCCTGCTCCGGAAGGCAATACTCGGAGATCGGCGCGCAGCAGCGCCCAGACGACCCTCGACCCCACCACTCCCGTGGGGAGCGCCTCGCCCAGCCCTTCCACCTGCTCCGCCACCTCGGCGACCTGCTCGAGCAGAAGGTCCTGGTGGCGGTCCACGACGTAGCCGCCCAGCAGGGCGTAGAACATGACGCCCACCACCACCAGGGTCAGGAGAGACACCCCTGCGAAGGCAGCGACCAGCCGCCAGCGAATGGAGCGGAAGGAACCCGCCCGCAGACGGGCGCGCAGGCTCACCGGCCGGCTCCAGGGTCGGCCTTGTATCCCAGGCCCCATACCGTCTGGATGACCCGGCCCCACTTGCCGAGCTTTTTCCGCAGCTGTCCTACATGCACGTCGACCGTGCGGGCGTCGCCATAGGCGCTGTACCCCCAGACCTCTTCCAGGAGCCGCTCGCGGGTGAGGGCGAGTCCTCGGTTGAGCAGGAGGTAATGGAGAAGCTCGAACTCCTTGGGAGTGAGCTCCACCCGCTCCCCATCCACCCGCACGGTGCGTTCGGCCGGTGATAGTTCGATGCCGCCCAGCACCTGTGACCCGTCCCCGGGTTCCTCAGGGGTGCCGGCCCGGCGCTGGACGGCCCGCGCCCGGGCCACCAGCTCACCCGGACTGAACGGCTTGACCATGTAGTCATCGGCTCCGAGTTCCAAGCCGAGGATCTTGTCCTGCTCGGCGTCTTTGGCAGTGAGGATGATGAGAGGGGCCCGAGAGAACGCCCTCACCGCCTTGAGGACCTCGAAGCCGGTGGAGTCGGGGAGCATGAGGTCAAGGACCACCAGAGCCGGGTCCTTTTCTCTGACGAGCTCTATCCCCTCTTTGCCCAGCGCCGTGGCGTGCACCGCGTAGCCCTCCCGCCCCAGATAAAGCTGGAGCAGCTCGGAGATCGAGGCATCATCCTCGATCACCACCGCGTTTCGCCCGCCTGTCGGCTCGCGTACCGGCACCGTTCGGTTTCCTCTCAACGACCTGCATACCCGGGCGAAGGCCACCCTCCCGGCCCCGCCCACTTAGAACTCGTTTCAAAATGAAGCCGCGGCGCCCTGTGCGCGCCGGACGCCGCGTCCGCCCGGGCGGGACGATGCGGCATGGCGCGGCCTGCATCATCGTGCATCGAGTCCTTACTTCCTCCCGATACCGACATTCCCTCCAGTGCCGTGCGCTAACCTCAGCCCGGGCCGCCGGGCCGGCCGCCGCCGGCGGGCGTCCCGCGGCTCAGGGACTCACGGACTCAGAGAGTCTGAGGCCGAGCCGATAGGGGTGGTCGGCTCGCGTCGTCGGTCAGCTCGCGTCGTCGGTCGGCTCGCGTCGTCGGTCAGCTCGCGTCGTCGGTGTACTTGCCGGCCAAGTCGCGGAGCTGCTTTAGGGTCTCCACCAGGTCGTTCCGGGCCTCCCGCAGGGCCTCGCGCTGCTCCTTGGCCGTCTGCACCAACTCGTCGTAGAGCGCCTGGTCCTCAGGAGTCATATCTTCCCGAAGGGCATCCATCAGTTCCTGGTGTCGCTGAGCCCACTGCTCGGCTTTGTCCCGCAGGTCCCCGCGAAGCGCCACGCGCGGCCGCCCTTGTTCCCGGTAGCCCGCGTCGCAGTCTCCGTAGCAGTCTCCGCGGCACCCCGCAGTCGTGGCGGTCCCACCGGCCGCGTTGCCTACAGAGGTCGCGGTAGCCTCGATCGCCTGTCCATCACCCGTGGCGGCCCAGGCGACCGCTCCCACGGAAAGGAAGACGACCGCCGTCACCGTCAAGACCAGCCACTTACGTTCCCACAGCTTCTTCACAGTCCTTGCCTCCTTAGTCAGGGATCCGATCCCACCCAAGCCCCTCCGCACCGCTCACGACCCTAGTTTGGCGCCCCCATGTGAAGAAAGTGTCAACAAACCCCAAAACGCGCGTAAGAACCAGTTTCGAACCGACGTG
>JAJFUK010000119.1 GCA_021372435.1 Actinomycetes bacterium
TCATACTCGCCATCATGCTGGCCGGCCTCCTGGCGGTCATGTTCGCCGGTGTTCCGGTGGCCTTCAGCTTCTTCTTGGTAGCGGGTCTCGCCATGTTCTTCGGCGACGCACTGGGCATGACGGCCACGGGACTCCCGGCCCTGCGGCAGCTCGTGCTGGGGATGCGAAGTCAGATCTCCAGCTTTACCTTCACCGCCATCCCGTTCTTCGTGATAATGGGAGAGGTGTTCTTCAAGTCGGGGATCATAAAGAAGACGCTCGATTCACTGACCATGGTGGTCCGCAAGGTTCCCGGCCGGCTCAGCATCGTCACTCTGCTCGGCGGCGGTATCTTCGCCGCCCTCAGCGGGTCGTCGTTAGGCAATACGGCTATGTTCGGGTCGCTCATGGTACCGGAGATGACGCGCAGGGGGTATTCCAAATCGCTTACTACCGGGTCGATCATGGCCGGCGGGGGGCTGGCGATGATCATCCCACCGAGTAACCAGGCGGTCATGTTGGGCGGCATCGCCGGGATCCCCGTGGCAGGCATTCTACTGGGGAACATCCTTCCTGGGATACTCATGATTGGTTTGTATTGCCTGTACGTGATAGGCATATGCCTGCTCAGGCCCCACTATGCTCCTCGCGACGTCGAGGTCGAGGAAGCGCCCTCCCGCGGCGAGCGCGTGAAGATCGTTCTTAGGGATGTGATTCCGCTCCTGTCCATCTTCGTGGTCATCATGGCGGTCATATTCTCCGGAGTGGGCACGGCCACCGAGGCGGCGGCATTTGGCGCTGTGGCCTCCTACGTACTCGTCGCGGCCTATCGGAGATTCTCTTGGAGACTGGTGTGGCGCACACTGTTTGACTCACTCAAGACGTCGGGTATGTTGCTCATCATCATCGCCTGTGCGGTCGGCTTTAGTCAGGTGCTGTCGCTGACGGGCGCCAGCCGTGACATGGTGGCGGCGATCATGGGACTCGTGAGCTCGAAGTTCCTGATAGTCTTCCTGATGTACCTGATCGTTTTCATCCTCGGCCTCTTTCTCGAGCAGGCCTCCATAATGATGGTGTGCCTGCCTCTGTTCATGCCGTTGGTCGAAGCATACGGCATCAATGAGATCTGGTTTGCGGTGATCTTCCTGATAATGGAAGAGGTGGGGCAGTTCACTCCTCCGGTCGGCATGTCTCTTTACACCATGAAAGCCGTTTCACCGCCGGAGGTATCGATGGGCGACATCATGCGGGGAGCGGTTCCGTTCATTGTGTTGGATATTGTCGCGGTCATTATCGTGGCGGCAGTGCCGGCGTTGGCCACCTTCATCCCGGGGTTGATGTAGGGCGGCGCGGCGGCGTGTGTGCAGGGCGTAATCAAGAAGGACAGAGTGAAGGAGGAAAGAGCATGTTACGAAAGGTATCTGCTGTAGCTTGTGTAGTGCTGTTGGTGCTGGCCACGGCCGTGATCGCGGTGGCCTGCGGCGACGAGGGCACGCCCGAGACTACCGCGACCACGGCCACGACGGAGCAGGTGACCACTACCTCGGCGCCGGTGCAGACCACCGGAGCGACGACGACTGAGACCACGGGTGAGAGTGTGACGCCGGTCACTCTGAAGCTGCAGGGAGCCTTCCCTGAGGGTACGGCGCACTACTACTACTTCGACACGTTCTGCCAAAAGGTGCAGGAATACTCCGGAGGCACCTTGACCGTCGAGTGGGGCGCGGGGCCCGAGGCTATTCCTTCGAATGAGTTGGCTGAGGCTATGGTCAGCGATACCGTGCAACTCGTTTTCACGCCGCTGGCCTACACGGTAAGCCATATGCCTGTACTGGTAGGGGTCAAGCTTCTGGACCCGGATGCCTGCCGCACTAACGGTGGTTACGAGTACATCAACGAGCTCTGCGAGCAGGGCTTGAACGCTCATTTCCTCGGCCGGCCCGCCAATGGTCTTCAGCATGCGATCTGCGTGAACAAGAAGATCACCACCCTCGAGGATTTCAACGGACTCCGCATACGTGCCACCTCGGTGTATGAGCCGTTGCTCAAGGCGCTGGGAGCCGGTATCGTGTCGATGCCCTTGGGCGACATCTACGATGCCATCCAACGCAATGTGGTCGACGGCGCGGGCGTGAGTCTCACCGACATCACCGACAACTCCCTCCAGGATGTGATCAAGTACCTCATACTGCCGATGTTCTACATCTCTGATTCGAGTCTGCTCTGCCCGCTGGGAACGTGGGACGAGCTCGCCCAGGTTCAGAAAGACGCCTTGTCAAAGGCCGCGCTTGACTGGGAAAAGGACGCCAAAGTCCACAACACCTCGATCCAGAACGACGTGATCAAGCAGATCACTGACGCCGGGATGGAGGTCATCGAGTTCCAAGGCGAGATGCGTGAGACCTGGTTGAAGACCGCCTACGACGAAGTCTGGAAGCAGTGCGAGGCCGCCGATCCTGATATCGCTGCGAAACTGAAGACCTTCGCGACCCAGTAACGCTACGTACGTGGTCCGGGGGCCGGGGGGCGCGACAAAGTCG
>JAJFUK010000133.1 GCA_021372435.1 Actinomycetes bacterium
GCCGCCCAGTTTGTCGAGCAGCAGGGTGGAACAGCCGTGTGCAGCGTGCACCATCTTGCACTCGCCGTGCCCGTCGCCCTGCACCAGGATGGCGAGCGGTCCGTAGGTGTCGCAGATCCTTTTGACTTCGTCGGCCACCAGACGGGCCGCCTCGTCCCAGGAGATGCGCACGTACTTGCTCTTGCCCCGGTTCTGGGGGTTGCGTTCGCCCTTGGGGTCCCAGTCCACCCGCTTGAGGGGATACTTGATCCGGTTGGGGGAATAGGCCCGCTTCTTATAGGCGAGACTCCAGGGAGCCGGCACCGACTTGTACAGCGGCTCCAGGGTCTTGCCGTTCTTGGTGATCTTCCAGGGATTGAAGGTCTTCGGGTCGTAGGCCGAGTCCCAATGCAGCGGCCTGATCCTGACGATCTTGCCGTCCTTCACATCCACGGCGCAGGGACAGGCCCCGAAGATGCCTCCGCTGAGACCGAGCGCCTTGTGCACCGTCTTCTCCGCCGCGTCTTTCCTACCTGCCATCCAAGTACCCCTTCTCACTCGCTTGCTCGGACGTAGTCAGTGATGAAGCTCAAGGCCTACATCATAGTCCGCGCCGTGGCCTAGTCCATGCTTCCGGCAGAACTTTGCATTATTGGCGCGAACTATTCCCGACCCGCATAGCAACAGCGGCCCTGCCTGGGCCAGACCGCCTATCAGCCCTCGATCGGATTCGTCCTCAGGATCTCAGCCGCGGCCGTCATGAAAGGCTGCGCCTCCGCCGCGTCACCTGGGAGGGCGACCATCGACCCGTCGTCGAAATACAGCTCCACCTGCGGCCTGCGGCCACGCACAAAAAGGAAGTAATACGCTCCGGCCGCCAGGCTGCCCAAGAGAGCCAGCGCTCCGAACGCAGTCAGCCCGCGCTTCGCGTTGTTCTTCACCTATGCCTCCTCCGTTGCTTGCTCCTCGCGGGTCTCGGTGGTCATGGCCTCGCGTGCATCCCGTATGCAGGTGCGAAGATCGTAGAGAACCAACCCCACCCTGCTACCCTTCTTGCCTGTCGCCATCATGGTCATGCCGTCGGCGGCGCTCTCCTGAGCCAGGAACACGTATCCGGCCGGGGTCTCGACAACCAGCTGCGTGAGGGGCTGCGAGCCCATCTCCCGAGCGCGCGCCGTCCCCAGCTCGACGAGTCCAGCGGCCTGAGCGACCGCCGCGGTTTGTGTCTCCTCGGGCATGTTGGAGGCAAGGATCCCCACCGAGGAGAACAGGATGGCCTTGTCGATGTCGGTGGAGACGTCAAGCATCTCCTCGAACGCGCTCTGGACCTCTTCCTTCATCAGCGCCTCCTCTCCTGACGTCCACCGCCCCCCGTGGCAGCGAAGTACGCCAGAGTTTATCACCCACGCCGGTGCACCCCCGAAAAAAGGGGCCATCGCGGCCCGGCCGTGCCCCAGGAGCGCGACCACCGCGATGGCCCCAAGCTCGTCCGGATGTCAACTGACACCCATCCGGGCGCAGAGCGGCGGTTACATCATGCCGCCCATGCCGCCCATTCCACCGGGCATACCCGCACCGGCGCCCTTTTCCTCGGGCTTTTCGGCGACGATGACTTCGGTGGTCAAGATGTTCTTGGCGATGGAGGCCGCGTTCTGAAGAGCGGAACGGGTGACCATGGCCGGGTCGATGATGCCCGCCTTGACCATGTCCTCGTACTCGCCCGTGACGATGTTCAGGCCCACACCCTTAGGCCGGGTCTTGACCTCGTTGCTCACGACCGAACCCTCCAGACCGGCGTTGTCGGCCAGTTGGCGCAGAGGCTCCTCGAGCGCGCGGGCAACGATGCGGACACCGGTGAGCTCATCACCCTCCGCTTCGACGGCGCTGACCGCCGGTACCAGCAGCAACTGGGCGACGCCGCCGCCCGGCACGATGCCCTCCTCGAGCGCGGCTCGGGTAGCGCTCAGCGCGTCCTCGACCCGATGCTTCTTCTCTTTGATCTCGGTCTCAGTCGCGGCGCCGACCTTGATCACCGCCACACCGCCGGCCAGCTTAGCCAGGCGCTCCTGCAGCTTCTCGCGGTCGAAGTCGGAGTCGGTGTTCTCGATCTCAGCCTTCAGCTGGTTGATGCGGGCCTTGATCTTGTCGAGATCGCCGGCCCCGTCGACGATGGTGGTGTTGTCCTTGTCGACGACCACCTTGCGGGCGCGGCCCAGTTGTGAGATCTGGGTGTTCTCCAGCTTGAGGCCCATCTCATCGCTGATGACCTCTCCGCCGGTGAGTATGGCGATGTCTTCCAGCATGCGCTTGCGCCGGTCGCCGAAGCCGGGAGCCTTGACTGCGATGCCGGTGAAAGTACCCCGCAGCTTGTTGACGATGAGAGTGGCGAGAGCTTCGCCTTCAACATCCTCGGCGATTATGAGAAGCGGCTTGCCGGACTGGATGACTTTCTCCAGCACGGGCAGCAGGTCCTGAACAGAACCGATCTTGCGGTTGGCCATGAGGATGTACGGTTCCTCGAGGACCGCTTCCATCCGATCGGGGTCGGTGACGAAGTAGGGCGAGATGTAGCCCTTATCGAACTGCATGCCCTCCGTGAACTCCAGGTCCATCCCAAAGGTGTTGGATTCCTCGACGTTGACCACACCGTCCTTCCCCACCTTCTCGATGGCGTCGGCTATGACGTCGCCGATCTCACGGTCGTCGGACGAGATCGTGGCCACCCGGGCGATGTCCTCTTTCCCCGAGATCTCCTGCGACATCTTCTTGATCTCTTCCACGGCCACGTCGACGGCCCGCTCGATACCGCGTTTCAGAGCCATAGGGTTCGCGCCCGCGGCGACGTTCTTGAGACCTTCGCGGACGATAGCCTGCGCGAGCAGAGTGGCGGTGGTGGTGCCGTCCCCGGCGATGTCGGTGGTCTTGGTGGCCACCTCGCGCACGAGCTGCGCGCCCTGGTTCTCGAAGACGTCCTCGATCTCGATCTCACGCGCGATGGTGACGCCATCGTTCGTGATGGTAGGACTGCCGAACTTCTTATCGAGCACCACATAGCGGCCCTTCGGCCCTAGGGTGACTTTGACCGCGTCGGCCAGCGTATTCACTCCGCGCTCCAAAGCGCGACGTGCGTCTTCACCGTACAAAAGTTCTTTTGCCATAGATCACTTCTCCTTGATTCTCGACAGGGGATCAGCCTTGAGGCAGGATACCGATGAGATCGGATGCCCGAAGCACCAGGTATTCCTCCCCATCTAGTTTGAGTTCCGTACCCGCGTACTTGGCGAACACGACAACGTCGCCCTCAGTCACCGGCATGGGGATCAGCTTGCCTTTGTCGTCGTATTTGCCCGCACCGGCCGCGACGACCTTGCCTTTGGTCGGCTTCTCCTTGGCCGTGTCGGGGAGTACGATACCGCTCTGGGTCTTCTCCTCCTGCTCTATGAGCTTGACGACGACCCTGTCCTCGAGTGGCACTAGTTTCATGCACAATCCTCCTATCATCGCTCTGACTGTTTTTCTGGCGTCCACTCTCGCCAGAAAGCGAAAACCCGCCGCTGGGATTGGCACTCTCGACCTAAGAGTGCCAACCGCTGCTTATGATATGCGCAGACTGAGGATTTGTCAAACCTAGCGACTGAACCGTCGCTCGTCCACCGGCGGTGGCATCTCATCGGGGCCGGTGGACATCCACCGGCCCAGCGCCAACGAGGCCGACGCGTCGACGGCAAGGTAGTGCGGATAGTCCAGCCGCGGACCGGCCAGCGCCGCCGCGCCGATCATCGCGGCGTTGTCGGTACACAAGGCCGGCGGCGGTATCACCACGTGCAGTCCGGCAAGGGAGCCGGCCTCGGTGAGGCGTCTTCGCAGTAGAGAATTCGCCGCTACTCCCCCGGCCGCAGCGAGCGTGCGCACCTTCTCACACTGTGCGGTGCGCACCGCCTTACCGACGAGCGCTTCCACTATCGCCTTGCGATACGAAGCTGCGAGGTCCGCAGCCCGGGCCGCGCGCTCGTCGGGGGTCATCCGACGCAGGAGATAGTAGAGGGCGGTCTTCACGCCGGAAAAGGAAAAGTCAGGCCGCGAAGAGCGCCTGAGACCGATGGGGAACGAGAAACTCTCCGGGTCTCCCTTCTCGGCCAGTTCGTCCAGCTCCCTGCCTCCGGGATATCCCAGGCCCAGGAGCCTCGCCCCCTTGTCGAACGCTTCCCCGGCGGCGTCGTCGAGGGTCTGACCGAGCAGGCGGAACGTAGTCCGCCCGTCGACCCGGATAAGGACGGTATGACCCCCCGAAGCCACGAGGGTCACCATGGGGAACTCGGCTCCGGGATCGGCCAGCCACGCAGCCGCGAGATGACCGTGGATGTGGTTCACAGGGAAGAACGGCAGACGCCGGCTCCATGCGATCGCCTTGGCCGTCTGGACGCCTATCAGCAACGCGCCTATGAGACCCGGACCCACGGTCACGGCCACTCCACCCAGGTCGTCGAGCGGGCATCCGCCCTCGCGGAGGGTCTCCGCCACCACCGCCGTCATCCTCTCCACATGGGCGCGGCTGGCGACCTCGGGGACCACGCCGCCATACCGTTCGTGGATCGCGTCCTGAGAGTGGGTCACCGCCGAGAGCACCCTTCCTTCAGGACTGAGGACCGCGGCGGCCGAATCGTCACACGACGACTCGATGGCAAGGAGAGGACCGGTCAGGCCGCCCGCCCCATCCTCCCTCTCCCCGGCCGTCCTCAAAGGCCGCACCATCACAAAGGCGTCTTCGTCGGTGTCCGGGTAGTACTTGGGTCTGATGCCGACGACGGCGAATCCCCGAGGCCCGTACAGCGACACGGCCTCTGCGTTTCCGGGCCGCACCTCGAGGACGACCTCCACTCCACACTCGTCCGCCGCCCGTAAGAAGTCGTCAAGGAGCGCGCCGCCCACTCCCCGGCGGCGCCTATCCGGCGCCACCGCCAGATCGACCACATGCCACGCATCGGGATAGCACCGGCCGAGAAGAAAGCCGACCACCCGGCCGGTAGCGTCCTCAGCGACACTCCTCCACCCAGACTCCTGATCGAGTTCCTCTCGCAGCA
The DNA here is from genome assembly GCA_021372435.1 of Actinomycetes bacterium. Classification (GTDB taxonomy): domain Bacteria; phylum Actinomycetota; class Thermoleophilia; order RBG-16-64-13; family RBG-16-64-13; genus RBG-16-64-13. The sequence goes on from JAJFUK010000133.1 coordinate 5,061, forward strand.
TCCCGTATGTCCAGGGAGAGCGGAAGGACGCCGCTTCGATCGCGACGACGGCCGGTAGATCCTCCGGCTTCATGTCTCGTACGCGCGCCACGCCCACCGACCTATCGCTGCTCGACGGCGCCTTGACCCGCTGAGTCGCCGCCAAACGGGTCTCGCATCTTGAGGATGTGGGTATCGGCGTCCGGGCTTCGCACATAGAGCGGAGTGACCGATTCGGGTGTGCCGGGCCCGCCGGGGCCGGCCCCGATCCCTGCCGACGGTTCTGGCGGAACGGGTCGGGTCTGCTCCAGCGCCCTCACCAACCAGTCGACCAACGCGCGTCCTTGAAGATCCTCGCCCGGTTCCACCAAGACATCCTGACCCACGACCAGGGCCTCGGGCTCCACCCCGGCCGTCATCAACAGGGCCCCGGCCGGCAGATCCCCCACCAAGGCGGGCTCTTCGGCTACGACGAGCAGCTTGGTGGTCTCCGGCACGTCGAGGCGGTCGACCACGGCTCTCAGTGAGCCCCGGCCACACACATCCAGCGGCGCCGACCGCACATAAACGAGGCTCGAAAGACCGTCGCGGTCGCGGCCTTCACGCGGAATAGGAGCGGCCGGCGCGGCCACGTACAGGCCGTAGAACACCTGGCCCCGGTGGGCATCGACCACCGGGACGATGGCGCCGGCCGGAGCGGTACCGAGCGCCGCCGCGCGCGCCCTATCTTGCAGAGCCGCGCCGGCGGCCAGTGCGGCGAGCGTGCTCACCCCCAGTACCGGTATGCCCAGGGCCAAGCTCAATGCCCGGCCGGTCGCCACGGCGATCCTTACCCCGGTGAAGGTCCCCGGACCCGTGCCCACCACGATGGCGCCTAGGTCCTCCGGACCTCTCCCCAGCTCAGCCAGCATTCCGTCTACCAGTCGCAGGAGGATCTTCGCCTGCCCGCGACCGTCGCGTTCTACGCGCCGCGCCACGACCTCCCACCCGCGTCCTCCCGGTTCTCCACCACCGGCCGCGGGGCGCGGCCGCATCAGTGCGGCCGCGCACACCCGCGTGGCTCCGTCCAGCGTCAACAGCAGTCGATCAGGCACTTGGGCGGGCCTCCGTCCATCTGGCCAGGGCCTCGGCGGTCGCCGCCTCGATCTCCAGCGAACGCTTATGCTCCGACTCGTGACCGATCCGAACTATCCAAGTAGGGCTGCCCAGGCGTCCAAGACCTGCCTCCGGCCACTCGACCAGCGTCAAAGCGTCTCTGTCGACGTACTCTTCCAGCGCCAGCGCGTCGTCGTCGCCGATCTCGTCGAGGCGGTAGAGATCGAGATGCTGCACCGCGATCCTCCCGGCGTAGATGTTGGCGATGGTGAACGAGGGGCTGCGGACCGGGTCGCTGACCTCAAGTGCCCCGGCGACCGCGCGGACGAAGGTGGTCTTGCCGGCTCCCAGCGGACCGTACAGGAACACGAGGTCCCCGGGACGCAGTAGACGGGCGAAGCTGCGCCCGATCCTCTCCAACCGGCCCAGCCTGACCCCCCGCGCACTCAGGACCAGATGCCCGTCCTTCACCACAGAGGCAGTTGTTCCGTCCGCGCGGGTACGACTCGGGACCGGTTCGAAGACTCTTCCGGCATGGCCGGCACCGAAGGGTCCGCAGCCGCACGTTCCCCGGCCTCAGAGGAGGCCGGCACTTCTATCCCCCGATCGAGCAGGCGGCGTAGTTTGGCGAAATCCTCCTCCAGTACCTGGCGATTGGCCGGAGTGTAGAGCGCCGCGGCGGGATGGAACACGGGGAAGATGATGGTCTGTACACCCGCCACTTCGCGTGGCTTCGCCTTCCCGTGGATGACGCTCATGCTCGACTCTGTGTCGGCCAGCAGTTTCGTGGCGAAACGGCCGAGCGTACAGATGACCCGTGGTCGAACGATCGCTATCTGCCGCATCAGATGCGGACTGCAGGCTTCGATCTCGTCCGGGGCAGGATCACGGTTTTCCGGCGGCCGGCACTTCACGACGTTGGCGATATATACGTCGCGCCTGGCCAGCCCGATGGCCCCGAGCAGTTCCGTCAAGAGCCGCCCGGCCTGCCCCACGAAGGGTTCGCCCTGCCGGTCCTCGTTGAACCCCGGCCCTTCTCCCACGAACATGAGATCCGCGTTCGGGTCTCCGACCCCGAAAACCACGTGCGTCCGGCTCCGGCAGAGACTACACCCGGTACACTCCCGCAGGTCGTCGTGGAGCGTGCGCAGAGCCTGGGCCGCTTCGGGATCGCGAGCCATCACAAGGTCACCGTTCATACCCTTCAGAGTACCAGATGCTCAGGCGGGCATCGTGGCTGTGACGCCGTTGTCTCCGCGGACGGCGACTGTTATGCTACCGGCGCGCCGCGCGGGGCGTCAGGCGATCCTTCGCGACCGGACCGGCCACCCAGGCGGGAGTCGGAGCCGGCAGCGCCGTCGCTCGTCCCCGCCGGTACGACGGAACCACCGAGCCGCGTCTGGTATCTGCGCGCAGAACCGGAACAGGCAGGGATTTCATCGAAACGGCAACCATATCCTTACGCTTCGCCGTCATCGGCGCAGGACGCCTCGGGGCGAGCCTTGCTCTCGCCTTGCGATCCCGGGGCGCGACCCTCCTCAGCTTTACCGCCCGTTCTTCCGCCGGGCGGGCCCGGGCTGAGGCCTGGCTGGGAAGCAGGGCGGTTGCGGATGTCGCCGCAGTCGCGGCGTCCGGAGCAGACCTCTACATCATTGCCGTACCCGATCAAGCGCTACCCGACGTCTCCGAGTCGCTTGGCGCGGCGCTCGCGGAGACGGGCGGTTGTCCTCGAGCCGTGGTCTTGCACACCAGCGGAGCCACGTCGGTGACGGTCCTTCGACCGTGCGAAGAAGCCGGGGCCGCCACGCTGGTCTTCCACCCATTGCAGACCTTCAGCGAGCCCGTCACCGGGGCGACGCGCTTTGCCGGTGCAGCGGTGGCCATCACCCCGTCGAAGCCGCCCGGCGACGGACCCGGCGCGCGTCTCGGCTTCGCCGTGGCGCGCGCGCTCGGGGCTCGGCCCTTTCTGCTGCCCGACGACAAGCGTGGTCTCTACCACGCGGCCGCTACGTTCGCCTGTAACTACCTGGTCACGCTCGAGCACCACGCCGAGCAGCTTTTCGTCTCAGCCGGTCTTCCGGCTGATGAGGCCCTTGAGCTCTTCCTGCCTCTGGTGAGAGCGACCGTCGAGAACATAGCCGACCACCGCCCGGTCGGGGCGCTGACCGGGCCACTCAGCCGAGGCGATGCCCGAACCGTCGCCGGCCACCTCCAGGCCCTGGCCAAAGACGCTCCACACCTCCTCCCGCTCTACCGGGCGCTCGGGTCGGCTACACTCGCCCTCATCGAGGCTCGGAGCGGACTCGACTCGACCTCCATGGCCGCACTCGCCGCTCTTCTGGAGACAGAGACGCTCCCGCCCCGGTCCCGGGGCCCGGGCAGAGGGCGAGAGGCCAAGCGCATAATGGACGCGTACCCGAAAGAGGACCCATGATTCCGACAGACGATCAGGGAGGCAGAGAGGACCGCGACATGATAGAGACGACCACGGGCATAGGCATGGCCACGGTGGTGACCGGACGCATCCACTTCGACACGAGGGGCGACGCCGACATGGTCGACCTCACTGCCGAGGTGCGCCGCTTCGTCAAAGACACCGGCCTGTCAAACGGGGCGGTCACCGTCTTCTTCCCCGGAGCCACAGGCGCGGTCACGACCCTTGAGTTCGAGCCGGGAGTCATCAAGGATTTCTCCAACATGTTCGACCGTATCATCTCGCCCGATGAGCACTACGAGCACAACGTCACCCACCCCGATGAGAATGGCCATGCTCACGTGCGGGCCGGGCTCTTGGGCCCCTCGTTGGTGTTCCCCTTCGAACACGGCGAGTTGTGTCTCGGCCGCTGGCAGGAGATCTGCTTCGTATGCTTCGATAACCGGCCTCGTGAGCGGACGGTCATCGTCCAGGCCCTCGGAGTCGCGTAAGTCCCGGCACCCTCGCTACTCGACCAACCACGGAGGACAGCGGTATGAAACCGGTATTGCAGTTGGCCCTTGATTTCGTCGACCTCCCTCGGGCAATACGGCTGGCCGAGGAAGGGGTGGCCGGCGGGGCGGATTGGCTGGAAGCCGGCACACCCCTGATCAAGAGCGAGGGTCTGCAGGCGATCCGTGAACTGAGGGCCCGCTGGCCCGACCGTGTGATCATGGCCGACATGAAGACCATGGACGCCGGCCGAGCCGAGGTCGAGTGCGCCGCCAAGGCGGGCGCCCGGGTGGTAGGAGTGCTGGGTGCGGCGTCGGACGCCACCATCAGGGAGTGTATCGAGGCCGCGCGCCACTACGGAGCCGAGATCGTCGTGGATATGATCCAGGTCGCCGACGTGGCCGCTCGGGCAAGAGCGGTCGAGGAGATGGGGGCGGACTACATCGGCATCCACCTGGCCATCGACGAGCAGATGCAGGGGAAGGCCCCTTGGGAGACACTGCGGGGCGTGGCAAGCTCGGTGTCGATCCCCATCGCGGTCGCCGGAGGGATCAATTCCGAGACCGCTCCCCTCGCCCTCGAGGCCGGCGCGTCGATCGTGGTGGTCGGCGGCGCCATCACGAAGGCGGTGGACGCCGCCGCCGCCACCCAAGCCATCAAGCGGGCGATGGAGACGATGACCTCCATCAGGTCGGAGTATTTCGTGCGCGCGACCGGGCCCGACATCCGCGAGATGCTGATGCGTGTCTCCGCAGCCAACGTCTCGGATGCCCTGCACCGGAGCGGCGACATCCCGGGCATGCGGCCTCTTGCCCCCGGCACCAAGATGGTCGGCCCGGCGCTCACGGTCCGCACCGCGCCGGGAGATTGGGCGAAACCCGTGGAGGCCATCGACGTGGCCGACCCAGGCGACGTGCTCGTCATCGACGCCGGGGGGATCCTTCCGGCCTGCTGGGGAGAACTGGCCACCAACTCGGCCATGCAGAGAGGCCTCGCCGGTGTGGTCATATACGGCGCGGCCCGAGACACGGGCGACATCCGCGCGCTGGGTTTCCCGCTCTTTTCGACGCTCATCACCCCTACGGCCGCCGAGGCCAAGGGATTCGGCGAGATCGGCGTGCCCATCCGTGTCGCCGGCGTGGGCGTCTCCCCCGGCGATTGGATCATCGGGGACGACGACGGAGTCTGCGTCATCCCGAAAGACAAAGCGCTGGAGTACACCAACCGTGCCATGGATGTGCTGGAGAAGGAGAACCGGATGCGGGCGGAGATCCAGGCCGGGAGCACCCTCAGCCAGGTAGGCTATCTCCTGCGTTGGGAGAAGAAGTAGCCGGACCCACGGGAAGGACCGAGGAGAGGACCGGGCCCCTAAGGGGAGCGGATGGTGTCGATGTTCCCATGGACAGCGCCGCTCTTCCGACTGGCCGGTCGTCGTTGGTCGGAGGACGACTTCCGGATCCTGGCTGAGAGCCTCCGGCAGTTCGTCCCAGTGGGCGGCGTCTTCGCCGACCTTGGCGGGGGCACCGGTCACCTGGGCGCCGGCGTCGCCCGGATCCTCGGGGCCAGAGTGATCGTGATAGACGTCGTGCGCCAGATGCTGCGGTGGGTGCCGACAGACCCGCTCGTCTCGGTCCGACTGGCGACCGCGGAAGCCCTTCCCTTCCCGGCGGCGTACTTCGACGGGCTGCTGTGCTGCGATGCGCTCCACCATTTCAAAGACCAGGAGCGCGCGGTCCAGGAGATGGCGCGTGTGGTCCGGCCGGGCGGCGGAGTACTGGTGGTGGACGCTGAACCCACCGGGCTGAACCGGGCGGTGGCCGTCTTCGAACGGTTCCTGGGCGAGCCGGGCGCGTTCCGAAAGACCGACGACCTGTGCAGGCTGATGGAGGCCTACGGGATACAAGGTGAAGCCACCGCGCAACGGGGCGGCTCGTACCTCTTCTTAGGAGTCGTTTCAAAATGAAGCTGCGGCCGCCGAGTGGGCTCCGGCACGCAGCGCGGCCGTCACGGCCTTTGAACCCCCCGCTCCCCGCACCCCCGCTGTCTCAGGCGCTCACCCTAAGATTGTCGATCAGGCGGGTCCCTCCGAACTTCACTGCCACCGCCATGAGGCAGTCACCCGTAAGAATCGCGACGGGACTGAGATCGTCGGCCCTCACGATCTCGACGTAGTCGATCTCCGCCAGCGGCGCCTCGGTGAGTACCGAGCGGATGATCTCTTCTAGCGCCGCCGCGTCGCGTTCGCCCGCCCGGATGCGCTCCTGTGCCGCTCTCAGAGACCGGTAGAGAGTCGGGGCCTGAGCCCGCTCCTCAGGCGTCAGCCGCGCGTTCCGCGAGCTCATCGCCAAGCCGTCGGGCTCGCGCACAGTCGGGCAGGGCACGATCTGCACGGGAAAGTCGAGGTTGCGGACCATGCGGGTGACGACTGCGAGTTGCTGCGCATCCTTCTCGCCGAAGTAGGCGCGGTCGGGCCGACATATGTTGAAGAGCTTCGCAAGCACGGTGCACACCCCTCGGAAGTGCCCCGGCCTCGAGCGGCCGCAAAGCCCGGCGGTGAGACCCTCGACCTCCACCCAGGTAGAATGGGGTCCGGGATACATCTCCTCCACCGAAGGGCTGAAGATCAGGTCGGCGCCCGTTTCCGCGCACTTCCGGCTATCGCCCTCCACGTCCCGCGGATAGCGTTCCAGGTCCTCGTTCGGACCGAACTGAGTGGGATTCACGAATATGGAGACCACCACGACGTCGTTCGTCTCCCGAGCGGCTCGGATAAGCGACAGATGCCCCTCGTGCAGGGCCCCCATGGTCGGCACCAAGCCCACCGAAGCCCCGCGTCTGTGCACCGGCGCCAGAGCATCCCGGATCTCGGAGACCGTCGCGAGACGCGGGATGGGAGGACTCACCACTCATCTCCCGGCCTGAGAGCCTTCATCGGCCGGCCTTTCTCTGGGAGTAGCAGCCTCCGATCCTCCGCCGCCCGGGGACGTCCTGCCGCCCGGCGCTCCGCCGCGGCCCGGGGACGTCCCGCCGCCGGGCAACTCCGCCACCGCCGGCACGCCGCCCAACCCCCAGGCGACCCGCACGGCCCGGCGGATGCTCATGGCCACCACTTCCGCGGCTGCGGCCCCTACCTGAAAGACATTGCTCTTTCGCACCCCCGTCGCAAGGACGAACACGCAGTCGCCGTCGACCGGTGTATGCACCGGATCGATGGCTCTGGCGAACCCATCATGGCTCATCCGGGCGACAATGCCGCACTGGAGCTTGTCCAGGTCCGCGTCGGTCATCACCACCGACAGGGTCGTGCTGTCGAGCGGGGAGAACAGCGGCGCGGCGTCGGCTTCGAGTAGCAGATCCTTGCTCCCCACGAACGATCCCCCGCGCCGTGCGCCGGCCAGGATCGCCCCTGATTCATCCAGTACATCCCCCAGCGCGTTCACGACTGTGAGAGCGCTTACCGTCACTCCTCCGCCTACACTCACACTGGAGAGGGCGATGCCCCCTTTCATCATCCCCTCGCCCGAGAGGATCTTTCCCACGGTCGCTCCCGTGCCGGCTCCTACTGAACCCTCCTCCGCCGAACGACCTGCCGCCGCGGCGGCCGCATAAGCGTCATCGGGCCGCGGGCAGGCCTGGGCATCCCCCAGGCCCAGATCGTAGATGACCGCCGCGGCGACCAGGGGTATGCGGGCGAACTGGGTACGGTAGCCACAGCCACGCTCACGCAGGAAGGCCGATACGCCCGCCGCCGCCCCCAGTCCCGGTGCGCTGCCCCCGGTCAGCAGTACTGCGTGCAGCTCGGTGACCGAAGCGTACGGAGAAAGGAGAGCGGTCTCCAACGTCCCTGGGGCCCCGCCGCGGACGTCCACCGAGGCCGTGACTCCCGTGGGCGCCAAGACCGCCGTACAGCCGGTCAGGCCCTCGTAGTCGGAGAAATGGCCGACGAAGACACCGTCGATGGCGACGTCCGCCGTCATCACGCGTTCGTTGCCTCGCACTCGTCCATCACGCAGCCTGCTCGGCCTGACCTCAGCCTGGATCGAGTCCTAACGGGAGTTCTTGCGCATCTGATCGAGGAACTCCGCGTTGGAGCGGGTCTCCTTGAGCTTCCCTATGAGCAGCTCGATGGCGGCGTTGGGATCGAGAGCATGCAGGACTCCCCGCAGCTTCCAGACCATCGTCGCCTCGGCCGGCGTCATCAGCAGCTCCTCTTTGCGCGTGCCGGAGTTCTCGATGTCGATGGCCGGGAAGATCCGTTTGTTGGCAAGCTGCCTGGTAAGCCGGACTTCCCAGTTCCCCGTGCCTTTGAACTCCTCGAAGATGACCTCGTCCATCCGTGACCCCGTCTCGACGAGAGCCGTCGCCAGAATGGTCAGCGAGCCGCCCTCTTCGATATTACGGGCGGCGCCGAAGAACTTCTTGGGCGGGTACAGGGCGGTGGAGTCGACCCCGCCCGAGAGGATGCGTCCGCTGGCGGGCGCCTGCAGGTTGTAGGCGCGGGCCATCCTGGTGATGGAGTCCAGGAGGACCACCACGTCTTTGCCGATCTCCACTAGGCGCTTCACCCGCTCGAGCACCAGTTCGGTCACCTGGACGTGGTTCTCGCCCGGCTGGTCGAAGGTGGAGCTCACGACTTCGCCGGCGACCGTGCGCTCCATGTCGGTGACCTCCTCAGGACGCTCGTCGACGAGCAGCACCAACAGGTGCACCTCAGGGTTGTTGGTCGCGATGGCGTGGGCGATGTCCTTGAGGATGGTGGTCTTGCCGGCTTTGGGCGGCGATACGATCAGACCCCTCTGTCCCTTGCCCAGGGGGCTGATGATGTCCATGACCCGGGCGGATATCCTATCGGGGGTAGTCTCCAGACGCAGCCGCTCATCCGGGAACAGCGGAGTCAGCGAGTCGAACGTCGGGCGGTGCCTGGCCTGCTCGGGATCCATGCCGTTGACCGTCTGGATCTTGAGCAGCGCGTGATACTTCTCGTTATCCCTGGGAGTCCGCACCTGCCCGGTGATCTCATCACCACGGCGTAGCTTGAAACGGCGGATCTGGGATAGCGAAACGTAGATATCCGAGTCGGATTGCGTGTAACCCTGGGTCCTGAGGAAACCGTAGCCGTCGGGAAGGATATCCAACAGACCGGTGCGGAACTGCAGCCCCCTGTCCTGCGACTGCTCGTTCAGGATCTTCATGATGAGATCCTGCTTGGAATACTTGCGGAAGTTCTTGATGCCCAGCTCGCCCGCCACCATGTGGAGGTCGGAAAGGAGCTTGGGCTCCATCTCGGCTAATGCCACGGCCCTGCTGTCCGGCGCTGCTGCGCCTCTATCGTTTGTCTCTTCGTTCACTTCTTCTCTTCTCTTCTTTCGGATGTTGCGGATTCTCGTCTCGATGTCGTCTGAATGGCCGGCCGGTCATCTGGCCCCGAGGATCACCCGGGGGCCCCTGTTCTGCGACCGGTGGACCGTCTGTATCTTCCTTACCGCCCGGCAGCGCGAACAGAGCACCAGAGTCTCGGTGTGGATGCCGTCGGGCTGGTGGCTGACGGCCCTCAGAAACCTGCCTCCCGTCACAGCCGTGGCCGCGAAGAGCACACCTTCGCCGGCCATGTCGCTCGTCGTCAAGAGGGCTTCGATATCCTCGATACCGGCCTTCTTCACCAGTTCGACCTGGTGGCGAGACACCGGCCAGAAGCGGGCCTGCATCTCCCCTCCTAAGCACTGCAGGGCGGCGGCCGCCAGGATCCCTTCAGTGGATCCGCCGATGCCGATATACATGTCGACCCCGGCGTCACCGGACGCGACCGCCAGACCCGCCGACACATCCCCGTCGGTGATGAGCCTGATGCGCGCTCCCGCCCGCCTGATCTGCTCGATGAGCTCCTCATGGCGGGGACGGTCGAGGACGACCACGTTGAGCTCGTCGGCCGGCCGGCCGAGGGCGGTGGCGACCGCCTTGACGTTGTCGGCCACGGACGCGTCCAGGTTCACCGCGCCGACGGCTTCGGCCGGGACGATCAGCTTTTGCATGTACATCTCGGGCACCGGCAAGAGGCTCCCCGCCGGGCCCGCGGCTATCATGGCCAAGGCGCCGTCAGTGCCCCTGGCCAGAAGGTTGGGCGCTTGAATCGGGTCGACCGCCAGATCCCATAGTTCGGGCGTGTCGACCAGCCACAGGTGGTCATCGAGCCCGGTCGAGACCCATGGCCCTGTCTCGCTGCCTATCTCATCGCTGACATACAGGGCCTCACAGCAAGGACCGCTGCTCCGGCCCGCGACGATGCGGCCCCTGACGGGCGTCCGGGCCAATTCCGCCGCCATGGCCTGCCGGGCGGCCCCTACCGCCGCCAGATCGTCGCCCCGGCCCATCCACTCCGCCGCCGCCACGGCGGCGGCCTCGGTCACGGCCGCGTAGCGTCCGCAGATGCATCGCCCGTCACTCGCCGGCATCGACACTCCCTTCACTCTGCTCGATGACGTCATAAAGAGCGTCCACCACCAGCCCCAGGGTATCGTCGATGTTGACGTTGTCGACCACCAAGGTCCCTTCCGCACGCGCCCGTTCCAAGATGAAATCCTGTATCTCCCTGATCTCGTCGAACCCCCGCAGGTAGCGGGCTATGGCCCTGCGCCCCGAGGTCTCCTGCTCTCTGACCAGGAAGTGGCTCCGATGGAGCGCGGCATCGTTCACAGCCACGACCATCTGCAGCAACAGGACCTCCTTCATTCTCTCTTTGGCCCCGACCGAGGCGAGCATCCCCGGGACCATGTGCACTCCCTCCACGATCAGGCTGATACGCTCCTCGATCGCCCTATCGACTATGGCCAGCACGCCCACGTTGACGACATCCACCTGCTCCATGAAACCGACCACGTGAGGGTCCATGCCCGATCCCAGAGGGATCCGCACTCCCCGGCCCGCCTCATATGAAGAGTAATGGATGGCCGGCATGAGGCTCTCGGAAAAGAACGCCCTCATCACCTCTCGGATCGAGTCGGTTGAAATGATCCGCACCACCCCGAGCCGGTCGGCCAGCTGTGCCGCGATCGTACTCTTCCCCACCCCTGTCGCCCCGCCGATCAACACCACCACCGGCCTGTCTTGCCTCGCCAGCCGGTTCCACATCCGGTACCGTCTAAGGTAGCGTTCTTCCTCCCCCGCACCCAGGACCAGCTCTACCAGGTGCCGCAGACGGTCTACTGCCACCTCGCGGTCGGGACTGCGCATCAACTCCCGCTCAACATCCATAGCCACGCGGAACGCCCTCTCGGGCGGCAGTCCGGTCGCCGTCAAGGTGGTGGCGAGCAACCCCTTGGAGAAGGGGACCTTATGTCCCTCGCTAACGAGCTGGATGGGAAACCCGTCCACCCCGACGGACCCCGCCCGCGGCTCCTGGTCCTTCCCCGAGCCGCTCACGAGTTCACGCTCCGCTTCCAAACCGCTCACGCGCCATGTCCGCCAACTCCGTGACCAATGTAGCCAAGCGTCCCGGACGCTCCGGAGCTGCTTCTTCCGGCACGTTGTCCACCGCGACCACCGGCATACCCCGAGCCTCGCCCTCTTCGGCCACCACGTCGATGGCCGCCGCCTTTATCTCCGTCAGTACCATCTCCACCCGGGACATCCCCTCACTCGCGAAGTCGGCCCTGAGGGCCGCCCGATCGGCGAGGTGGGCGGAGAAGTGCTCCACCGTGCAGCCCCAGCGTTCCTCGAGGTACGACCGCAACAGTCCCTCCTGCACCGACGGCGCCGTCGTGAAATAGGCGACCCGCCTGCCTCTCACGTCCTCCAACGGGCGCGGACGGAAAACCACCGGCACGACCTGCATCCCCGGTCTGACCTGCTTGATCGCCGTCGATAGCGACCGCACCTTCTCCTTCGACGCCAGCGGTTCCTCCGCCATCGTCAGGACGACCGCGTCGCTGACGAGCAGCCGGTACGTCCCCAGGTACCCGGCCACACTCTCCACGGCCTGGGCCGCCCCGGCCACCAGCAGCCGGGCGTCGCTGGCCACGGGCGGTATAGCCGCGCCGCTCCCCTCGAGCACGATCAGGCCCGGGCCGAGACCGTTTGCCAAGGCCACCCCTGCGGCCACGTTGGAGGTGAACGGCTCGCCCGCCATACCTCCACCGCACCGCCGGCACCCGACCGTCGTCACCCGGCTCAATAGCGCGTCCTCGAAGTGGTCGGAGGCCGCGTGACGCCCCCGGCGGCTCCAAGCCAGTAGGTCTTTCACGGTCAGCCCGACGCCCGCACCGTCGATGACCTCAGGCCGGGCCGGCCCGCCCCGTCCCATGGCCACCACCACCACCGGCGGGGTTCCGTCACGCCCGGTGGCGACCCCTCGAAGAACCCGCGCGGCGTATCCGCTGACCGCCGTCTTGCCGACCCGCTTCCCTGTGCCGATGATGGATAGCGAAGGACTCGCGCACAGTCGTACGGAACTCGTGGGGCTGAAATGAAAATCCGGACCTTGGTAGCCGACGTTTCTCGCCAGGGCTTCACTGATAAGACGGAAACGCTCTTCGTATCCTACCACCGGTTCATCGCTCAGGTCAACGACCACTTCCGGCCGGTACTCGTCGATGATCCTAGCCAGGCCATGCCGATGGTCCCGGTCGAACACCACGGGCAGCCCGTAGATGCTGCGCGCCTCGCCTGCCGGGTCACCGGCCTTGATCTTCTCGGTGCCGCCAAGGAACAGAGCCGCCCGGAACTCGAAGCGGTCACCGGCCTCGCGCAGCGCGTCGACGACCACCATAGGGTAGTGCTCTCCGTCGATCAGGGCTACAGCCGCCCGTCTCATGGTTCGGCGTCGAACTCCACGATGACCTCTCCTCCGTGGAAGGGGTAACGCCGCGTGATCTTCACGTGGTCGCCGTTGATCTCGATGATGTTGTAACAGGGCTTGGTGTCGCCCCGCAGCCTCAGGGTCGCCACGGTGCCCGTGTTGACCACGTACATGTTCTGCAGCCGCCACGCGTAGGGAACGTGCTTATGCCCGGACAGCACAAGGTGCACGCCGCATTCGACAAGCACCTCCAGTACATCGCCGGCGTCGTTCACGATGTTGCGCTCGCGGCCCGTACCCGGGATCGGCAACAGATGATGATGGAGCATGAAGATCTTGAAATCGCCGGGCTCCTGCGTGAAAGACTCTCTGATCCACGGGTAGCGATGCCGGCCTATGCGTCCGTAATCGAGGTCGGGTTCGGTGGAGTCCACGCCGACGATCGTGACCCCCTTCTTGCGGATCACGGTCTCCCGAGTCGCGAACAATCGTTCGAAGTGAGCGTAGCCGACGTTGCGGCTGTCGTGGTTACCCGGGACCACGAGCACGTCACTGCAGACCAGGCGGTCGAGATACTCCCGGGCCTCACGGAACTCCTGGCGATAGCCCATGTTGGTGAGGTCCCCCGTGACTACCACGACGTCTGGGCCAAGATCGTTCACCTCCACCAAGGCCCGGTCGAGCAGGTTCGGCACGAAGTACTGCGAACCGGTGTGCAGATCGGATAGATGCGCGATGACGCACGAGCGGTCGGTATCGTCCATCTCTTGTTTCCTCCGCCCGGCTCCACAGCCGGGACCCCGCCCGCGTCGCCGGAATGGTCCGGCGCGTGGGTTCTTCGGCGGTCGCTTCCCCTAAGCCCCCGATTGTCTAGAGGACCCTCAATGTCATCGGCCGGCTCTTGCAGCAGACGAGGCCCCTCGTTTGTTCGATGGCGGCGGAGAAGTCCCTCTCCCGGGTAGGATGGGTGATGAGCACCAGTTCGGCCTCATCCCCCCTGCCCTTCTGTATCATCCTCGCGATGGAGACCGAGTGCTCGGCGAATACCGAGGCGATCTGGGCGAGCACCCCGGCCTGGTCGGCGACATCCATCTTGATGAAGAAGGCCGACTCGACCTCCTCCGCTGGGTAGAAACCGAGGCTGCGATAGCAGGAGCAGCTCTGCAAGAAGCCCACGTCCTTGGTGTTGGCGATGGAGATGATGTCGCTCACCACGGCGGTGGCCGTGGGGACCCCTCCCGCCCCCGGCCCCATCAGCATGACCTCGCCGATCGCCTCCCCCTGCAGGAAGACGGCGTTGTTGGATCCGTGGATGGCCGCCAAGGGGTGCTCTTGAGGAAGCAGGGCCGGAAAGACCCGGACACTCACCCCACCTTCGATCAGACGGGCCGCTCCCACCAGTTTGACGACGAATCCAAGGTCTTTCGCATAGCGCACGTCGGCCAAGGTGACGTTCTCGATGCCACTAAAGGCCACGTCGCGCAGAGTCACCCGCGAATGAAAGGCGATGGAGGCCAGGATGGCCATCTTGGCGGCGGCGTCGTCCCCCCCCACGTCGGCGGTGGGGTCGGCCTCGGCATAGCCCAGTTCCTGCGCCCTGGCCAGGATCTCCGCGTAGTCGCCCTCGTCGTTGTACATGTGGGTGAGGATGTAGTTCGTCGTGCCGTTGACTATGCCGTAGACCGTGTGGAGACCGGCCGCGATCATGCTCTCCCGCATGACCTTGATGATGGGGATGGCACCCGCCACCGAGGCCTCGAAGCGCAGGTGGCGCTTCTCGTCGCGGGCCAGAGTGAACAGCGCTTCTCCGCGGGTGGCCAACAACTGCTTGTTCGCCGTCACCACGTTCTTGCCTCTGCGCATGGCGGTGTCGAGGAAGCTGAAGGCCGCGTCGGTCCCGCCGATGACCTCCACCACTATCTCGATGGTCGGATCGTCGACGATCTGGGAGAAGTCGTCGGTGAAGAGCCCCTCAGGCGCGCCGGCCGGCACCTTGGTCGCGTCGATCTCCAGCACCTTGGCCACCTGGAGGTCCACTCCGGTCCCTTCGAGGATCCGGTCGTGCTCCTTCTGGATGAGCCGGTACACGCTCGCTCCGATCGTCCCAAAACCCAGCAGGCCTACACGCACGACCCTATCCCGGTCCATGCCGTTCCCCTCTCCTGTCATAGTCCTCGAACCTCTCTGGTCTCTGGGAATGAAGCCGCGACCACGCCCGGGCCGCGCTGCGACCACGCCCGGGCCGCGCCCGCGCCCGGACCGCGCTGCGCGATCCGTCGCCCCGTTCCGGGTCGCGTCCGTGACCCCGCCTCACTCACTCGCGGATTCCCGGCCCCCGCCTGCCCCGTCGCGGCGCAGCCGGCACGACTCCACTTCGAAACGACCTCTCAATCTCGCAGCCCATGTTGTTTCGCCAACAGGTCCGCATACTGCTCGCGCTCGATGATGACCCGCGCCCGCCCCTCGTCGACCAGGACCACGGCAGGCCGCAGGCTGCCGTTGTAGTTGGAGGCCATAGCGTAGCAGTAGGCGCCCGTGGCGGGCATGACCAGGACGTC
>JAJFUK010000153.1 GCA_021372435.1 Actinomycetes bacterium
GTAGGGCAGCCACTTGCCCTTGGGATCGAGCTTCTGCACGGTGACGAACAGATCCATGTCGTCGTTGTCTTCAGCCTCGACCCACAGGCGCAGCTTCATGTAGCCGGTAAGCTCCGTCTCCTCGTCGAACGTGATGTCAAACGTCGCTTTGCCTACCCTCGCATCATAGTGACACTTCGACTCTCTCATAAGCGGCTTGTCCCACATGGCCCGGTTCGCGGCATCAAGGTAGAGCTTCCTATACTCGGTCCGGGCCAGGGGGAAGTCGCTCTCCGGCCGCTTGATCATGTAATCGAAATCGTAGGCGTCCATGACGTCTAGGCGCACCCGCGGGGTCGACTCCCAGCCGTTGCGAATGCCCTTGAGGTAGCGGTCAAAGAAAAGGGTGGCCTCTTCAAGACCCTGCCGTGAATACTGGTCGCCCCACTCGAAGTCCCGGTGCGCGCGCAGCCACTTCATCTTGGAGCTGATGAACCTGAAGCCCATGATGGCGGCCCGCAGATGAAAGTGACTCCATCCCGCGGTGATGTAGGCGGGGATCTCGATCTTGGAGAAGTCCGGGATCTTGTCCTCCCAGTAGGCGTTGATCAACGGGTAGTCGTAGTAGTTGGTCGCCATGTCCTCAATGAGGTTCTGTCCTACGAGCATCTCCGTCAAGAAGGGCCAGAACCCGCACTCCGGGAACCCGCCCCAGGCGATGGTCTCGCGGTAGATGTCGGCTATGCCCTCCCAGGGTGCTATACAAGTGAGGTGCGGGGGCTGCTCGGCGGCGATGCGCCACTGGCACATGGCCAGCGCGGAGTTGCCGAACATGGCGATCTTGCCGCTGCACCATTCCTGTGTGGCAAGCCACTCGATCAGGTCGTATCCGTCGCGGCCCTCCTGTGAGCTCCACAGGTATATGTCGCCCTCGGAATTGCCGATGCCCCGCGGGTCGTAGTTGCAGATCGCGTAGCCCTTGTGGCACCAGTAGCTGGGGTCGGGGCCCTCGAACTTCGCATTGTTGGAATGGGAGCCCTGGGGTACCCCCAGCGTCTGCCACTCGATCTCCGGAGTATCGGTACCCGGACGTTTGCCGTAGGGGCTCCAGGAGATGAGGACCGGGAGGTTGGTCTGGCCTGCAGGACGGTATATGTCGCAGTAGGTGATGACTCCGTCGCGCATAGGTACGGCGACGTCCTGATCACAGATGATGCCGTTGCCTGCATCGTAGGTGCGCGGGTTCAAAGGGGGATGGTCCCCGAACCCGTCTACCACGTAGGTCGGCAGCTCGCCTTTGGCGGCCTTGGCCCGGGCCAACTCGCCCACAGGGCCGGGTCGGGCGGCCGGACGGTAGGCGACCAGCAGCTCCTCCTCGCCGAACCTCATCTTCTTTCTAACGATCCCTGGTTTGCTCTCTGGTTGGTCTGACATCTGGCAACCCTCCTTCAACGCGCCGACCATACAGTCGGCCGGAGATCCGTCGGCTTTTTTCGGTCGTTCCGGATTCCTGTTCGCCTTGCGATTCCATGGACCGATGCGCGCACCTCATGCTCGATGTGGGTCTTCACCGTTCTCGTCGCCGTCACCGCCTTGAAGGTTTCTGACTCCGTATTCACCAAAACCGGTTGAGAAGGAATAGCACTGAGAACAGCCTCCGCGCCGTGGGATTCAGACCTTGTAGAGGGCGATCTCCACAACCCATCACCATGCCACTTCTATGCTTTCAGCAGGAGAGACCGGCGTTGCCCTATCTTGAATCGTTCCCGCAGAAGCAGCACTCTTCCAGTCGAGCCCGGTTCTGGTCGCTAATGCGGGCTAAGCCCTTCTTCTGTCGCCTCCCCGGCCTATGCTCTCACCTCATAAGGTTCGGCACCAGTAGCGATATTGCAGGGAATGCCACAAGGAGCGCCAAGTGTACAAGATCAACCCCAATGAAAGGCGCCACCCCGCGCCAGATCTTACCCATAGGTACATCTCCGGCAGCGCCCTTGAGAACGTACAGGTTCATACCCACCGGCGGAGTAACCAACCCGAGCTCACATACTCTGACAATTATAACCCCAAACCATATCGGATCAAAACCCAGAGCAACCGATACCGGGTAAAAGATAGGCACGGTGATAAGAACCATGGCCATGGAGTCCATGAGCATCCCGAGGACAACATATATTAATATAATTATCAACAAGACCACATATGGGCTGACCTGTAATCCAACCAACAAATCGGCGATAGTCTGTGGCATACGCGTGACTGCTAGAAAGTAGCCGAAGATGTTGGCACCGAGCATGATGAAAAAAATCATAGCGGAGGTTACAAGAGAGTCAACAAGGCTGTCCCGAAAGCCGGCCCAGGTCAACCTTCTTCTAGCCAAAGCGATTACAAAGGCTCCAAAGGCTCCTATGCCGGCGGCCTCGACCGGGCTAAACAATCCGGCGTAGATACCCCCGATGACGAGGGCGAATAAGACCAGTACGAGCCAGGAACCTCTAAGAGACTTGACTTTCTCCCCCAAAGAGGTCGACTTGCCCGAAGGACCCAACGTCGGAAAAAGAAGGCACACAACCGCTATAAGGGCTATGTAGAGCGCCACTTGGAGTAGCCCAGGAAAGATCCCGGCCAAGAACAGGCTGCCGATGGAGTTGCCGGTGAGCACTCCGTAGATTATGAAGATCACGCTTGGCGGGATCATGATGCCGATGGTGCCTCCTGCTGCAAGAGCACCGGTGGCAAGACCGTCGTCGTACCCGTGCCGCTTCATCTCGGGGAGGGCCACCTTCGCCATGGTCGCGGCAGTGGCCGCGCTGGAGCCGCAGATGGCTGCGAAAGCTCCGCACGCGACGGTGGCAGCCATGGCCAGGCCCCCTCGGACCCTTCCGAACCACGTACGGGCGGTAGAGAACAAGTCCGAGCTCAGTCCAGACTGGAATGCCAAGTTGCCCATCAAAACGAAGAGCGGAATAACGATGAGACTGTAGTTGGAAAAAGTCCCATACGGTACGATCCTGATGATCCCGAGAGCCGAGTCGAATCCTGAGATAAAGGCAAAACCTACGAAGCCGACTGTGGCCAATGCCACTGCCACCGGCACTCCGATAAAGAGAAGGACGAAGAGGACGCCCATACCGAGCAAGCCTATGGCAGTCGGTGTCACTCCTCACCACCGGATTTAGCGCCGTGTGCGGAGTGACGTATAGAGTCGATAAGGTTCCGGATGACTACAAGCGCGAACACTATGAAGCAGATAGTCACCACGATGACAAACGGGTAGTGCGGAACAGGAACGCCAGCAGCCTGGGTATTGGACTCGTAAAGGAGAGAGGAGTATTTCACAGACTGCCATATTATGAAACAGAGGATACCAAGAGTGGTTAGGTCCGCGAAGTAGCCAAGGGCGGCCTGTATCCGCTGGGGCAATCTCATGGTGAGCACATCGACATTGATATGTCCCTTCCGCAAGGCGCACAAAGCGAGTCCGCTGGGGATTACTATGGCCATCATGAAGCTCGAAATCTCGTAGCCGCCCGGAATCGGACTATTGAAGAAGTATCGGAGAGCGACGTCCACGGCTGTGAAGAACATAAGCACAGCCAGGACGCCGCTTCCGATCCTGGAAATCAGGCTCGCCGCCCGCTCTATGATCCGGCCGGCCGTTCTAGCTACGCCGAACAGTTTCAATGTGACCTATTCTCGGTAGCAGTTTGCCGGAATAGCAGCAGCGGCATCCTATTGGGGCAGGCCTTGCTCAAGCAGCTCGATTGCTCTGTCCAGGATAGCCCGAGCATCTGAGTGACCCTGCGACTCCATTTTGGCGACCCAGTCTTCCCACAGCGGCGCGCCGTACTTTTCTGCCCATTCTGCGATCTGTTCGTCCGTCGGACGGGTGCGCACCAGTTCGTAGCCCTGCTTGGCGATGAGGTCGGGAACCTCCGCCTCCGCACTGTCGAACATGTTCTTACCCCAGAATCTGGAAGCATAGGATCCGCTCACACTGTCGATTTGCCCCTGAACGTCGGCGGGAAGGCCGTTCCACGAGTTATGGTTCCAAGCCTGGCCGAACATCCCGCAGTGGAACGGCACCTCCAAGAGGTATTTACCTACCTCGTAAAGCCTGAACGAGTAAATACCCTCCCAGTTGGCCAGCGCTCCATCAAGAACACCGGTCTGCATATTCTGGTATATGTCGGGCTGTGGCATCAGCACGCCCGAGGCCCCGATCGCCTCGACCAGGGCGGTCGGAGGGCCGCCAAGAGTCCGTATCTTCAGTCCCTTCATGTCCTCGAGAGTACGGACTTCCTTGGTGGTCAAGAGATAGAAGGGAGTCGATGTAAACACTGCAGCCGGACGGTTGGCGGAGAATTGTTCACTTATCGACGGGAACTCTTCGTAAAGCTGCCAGATCACAGAACTATTCAGCTCAGCGCTTTCATAAGGGAGAAATGGCAGCGTTATGACTTCGGCCAACGGGACCAGATTAGGCCAGTACTGGAACATGCACCATGCAAGGTCGGCTACCCCAGCCTTGAGACCTTCCCAGGTGTCCATCCCCGTCACCAAGGTCTGGCCGAAGTACCGTTCAAATTCGACTCGGCCATTGGTGGCCTGCTCGATCTCATCCAGCCAAGGATTGCCGGCGTGCACGGCCGACCAGGTCCCCTCAGCATTTTGGTCCGCATATTTGAGCTTGATCACCTCGCCGCCTGCACTCGGCGCTGTGCTCGCAGTGGTGCTCTCAGTAGCAGGCGCGGAAGTCCCGGTTGTCTCTGCGGGAGTGCCAGGAGCGGTCCCTGCGGTAGTCTCTGTGGTGCCATCCCCGCAACCAGAGACCGCTGCCCCTACCCCGAGGACCATCACAAGAGTGAATACGACGAGCAAGACACGACGGCTTTTCATAGGTCACACCTCCTGTCTCTGTTTCAAGTGCTTGGCTCGGACGTTCCTCGCCGGCTGGCGGGAAAACCTGCACTGCCCCACATCCGGCACCCCCCATGACGTCCAAAAAATCACACTACCATGCACCCTACGGCGGTTCAACTCGCTTTGAACCGCCCGTCCGCCCAAACCGGTCACCCACAACACCCGCATGCCGACCGCACGTCGTGCTCACGTCGATCACTCCAGATCATGGCAACGCCCGCGGATAGGTGACCGGCGCCAGGTTGACCGCTATGGCGTTGAACCGGCAAGTTTCCCCGGCGCACACAACCTCCTGCCAAGTCGATGTGGACGGCGTGCACACCACTCGGTCGCACTGGGCACCCGTCACCGTGGACTCGACGAAGAACCCGTACCGCTCGGTGCCCTCTCAGCCGCGCGCAAAGCCCCCCTGTCAGCTTGGGTAGGTGATCGGCTGGACGGTCCCCACCACCTCAGTTCCCGGAGCGAACTTGTTCGAGACCGGGATGATCTCGAATCTATGCTTGGTCCCCTTGACCCACTGGCCGCCGGCGGTGGGGGTCCTTACCACGTTCGGGGTCGGGTGGTCGGTCCCCATCTGCACGGGGGCGGTGAAGTCGACCGGGCCCCAGCAGGTCTGCATATTGGTGGAGGCGACGTTGGCGATGATCTCCTCTTTGTCGTCGAGGTTCTTGGTGCGTTTCAGCACGTCGATGGCCCATTCCAGGCGGGCGTATTGCGGGATGGCCGGCGACCACTGCTGCCCGCTGCGGGCCTCATAGTCGTCCGCCAGCTGCTGGCAGGTCTCACCGGTGAGCGACGATTTGAAAGACCAGCTGGGGTGCCACAGCAGCTCGGACGTGCAACCGACCACGATGTCCCCGACGGCCTCGGCCGACTCGGGGAACAGCAGCGCAAGACCGATGGTCATGGCTTTGGGCCTGAGACCCCGCTGCACAGCCTGGGTCCAGAAGTTGGTGAAGTCGGGTGCGCTCGTGGCTCCGGTGACGATCTCACAGCCGGCCTTCTTGTAGTCGGAGATCTGAGCGGTGTAGTCCTCTGCGCCCGGCGGATAGAGACCGGGAAAAACCAACGAGTATCCTGCCGCCTTGAGCATAGGCGGCGCTCCGGTCTCTTCGTTCGACCAAGATTGGCCGTCGGCGGTGTTGGGCCAGAGCGCGCCTACGACCTTGTTGGTCTGTAGAGTGGCCCACATGTCGATGTACCCGCCCACGATCTGCTCCAACCCCAGAGCCATGGCGTACGTCCACTTGAACGACGATTCAGGCGTGCCGCCGCGCCCGAAGTGGAAGGCCTGCCAGGGCACGTTGCAGGAGAGGCTGGGCATTCCGAGGGCTTCGCACTGGTCGGCCGACGGGTTGACGGTCTCCGGACTCCCGGCGCTGATGATCATGTCGACCTTGTAATTCTGGATAAGGTCTCCGGTCACCTGGGCCGCTCGGCTCGAATCGGACTGTGTGTCCAAGGTGATGAGTTTGAGCGGGTGGTTCTTCCCGTCGCCGGCCACCAGTCCGTCTTTGGCGAATTCGTTGACCCGTTCGACGGACCAGTTGACTGCAGAACTGAACGCGGCCAGAGCGCCCGTGGCCGGGGCCACGATGCCGATCTTGACCTCGCGCCCTGCCTCAGGGCCGGCGCTGGTTGTGGTCGCCGCCCCGCTCGTCGTGGTCTGGGCGGCTGTAGTGGTCGTCTGCGCGGTGGTAGTAGTGGTCTGTGCGGCCGTGGTGGTCGTTTCCGCCGTTTCCTCACCGCACGCGGCAGCGAGGCCGCCCAGTCCGGCTCCCAAGCCGATCGTCGCCCCCGTGACGCCCGCGAGCTTGAGGAATTGTCTGCGACTCATGTTTTCTGTCGACATGCCGCCCCCTTCTGCGTCGAACCCACTCGACATTGGCATCGAGACCATAGAAGAACTCTAGGAGCCCCCCACGGTGCTGTCAAGGACACACCGCCACGCTGGGGCATGGCCGAGCACGCCGTCTGGGCCGATGTACGACGTGACTCGGAGTCGTAGCTGCTCAACATCGATGAGCGCCGGCCGTCCGCGTAGTCGCCCGGAGAGGTCTGACGATTCAGCCGCCGGCGATGGGGACGAACATGAGGATGTCGTCGCCGTCGGCGAGAGCCGTATCCCGTCCCTTGAGCACTGTGATGTCCCGCCCGTTCACCATGATCCGCAAGGGAGCGTGCGCGCTCTTGTCCTTAGGCTCGGCCAGGTAAGCGGCCAGCTGCGGATCGCCCTCCTCGGTCAGCCGGTCGAGTACATCTTGGATCGTCGAGCCTTCCGGCAGGGACAGCTCGACCTGCTCCTTGCCGAGGAGCGCCCGGATCAGCGCGATGCTGCGCACCTTGACGGTGATCATCGCCCTCGTCTCTTTACCGGCGCCTGGCCATCTGGATCGCGCCGCCTGCCGTTAGAGCCCGAGCGCGTCGGCGGCGTAACCCAGACGCAACTCCTCGAGCTTCTCGCGCGTCGGCACTCCGTCGCGCGTCCACCCCCGAGCCTCGTAATACTCGTCGAGCATGAAGTCAAGGTCTTTTTGGCTGATGAGTTCTCCTTTGGACGGACCGTCGGCGATGGGCTCGGTCTTGAGCCGCTCGGGGAGGTCGTCGTCCTTGCGCGTGAACCCGGCCTTCGTGTTGAAGACGCGGGCTAGGTTGTTGATGCGCTCCCCGACCTGATGCACCTCTTCCGGCGTGTACTCGAGCCCGGTGGCTCCGCCCATAATATCGGCCGTGTTCTCGAACATGAAGTCGGCCACGGCCATGTCCATTAGGAAGACGCACATGGTCGGCGAGTCGGCGACCGCCGTACGGGCGTCTTGATTCCACTTGCAGAGCCTGCCCTTGCCTTCGTAGGCGAAGCGATCGACCGGATACGGCACCGGGATGCCGAAGATCTCCTGGAACGCATAGCCCTTGTTGTGATCGGCTCCGGTGAAAGCGGTGGCCAGACTCAGGCCGTGGGCTTTCGCGCCCCGGACGTCGTAGGCCGGCAGTTCCAGGCCTTTGATGTGCATCGCGTACTTGTCCGAGCCCTTGCCGATCTTCTGCGCTGCCACCTTCACGCCGTCGGCCAAGATATCCCCCAGACCCTGTCGCTCCCCGATCATGTGGAGGAGCTGAGTCATCGCCTTGTCGTTGCCAAAGCGCAGGTCGAGGCCACCGGTGTCGGCAAGAGTCAGAAGACCGCGCTCAAAACATTCCATGGCGAAGGCGATGGCCACCCCCGCCGACATGGTATCGAGACCGAGCTCGTCGGCCATCCGGTCGCAGGCGATGATGGCATCCGGGTCGTCCACGCCGCAGACCCCGCCGAAGGAGTAGAGGGTCTCGTACTCCGGTCCCTCTGTGAACACGCCGGCGTACGGACCCTCCTTGGCCAGCCGCATCTGACTGCAGCCCACGGGACAGGTAGAACATGCCGTCTTACCCGCGCTCCGGCTCTCGATGGCGTACCCGCCGATCTTCTCGGCCGGGGTGAAGACGCCGGTCGCCGTCCAATTCTTGGCCGGATAGATGCCCAGGGCCTGGGTCAGGTCGAGAGTGGTCGAAGTGCCATACCGGGAGAACTCGGGGTAAAGGACGGGGCTCTTACGCATGCCGGCCAGCATCCGCTTGCGGGCCGCGTCGTACTTCTCCCTGTCGGCCACCGTGAACTGGCCTTCGCCGCGCAGGGCGATGGCTTTGAGATTCTTGCTGCCCATGACGGCGCCCAGTCCCTTGCGGCCGGCGACACGGCGCTCATTGACGATGCAGGCGATCTTGGCCAGTTTCTCGCCGGCTGGGCCGATACAGCAGATCCTGATGTTCTGGTCGTGCAGCTCGTCCTTGATGACCAGTTGGGTGTCCGCACTGGTGAGGCCCCACAGCTTCTTGGCGTCGCGGAACTTGACCTCGCCGTTCTTGATCCAGAGGTAGGTCGGCTCTTCAGCCTTGCCCTCGATGATAATGACGTCGTACCCGGCCCGCTTCATCTCCACCGGGAAATGGCCCCCCGATGTCGCGACGCCCATCGCGCCGGTCAGGGGGGACCTGGCGTTCACCGCTATGCGGCTCGCGCAGGGGACGGTCGTTCCAGTGAACGGCCCGGGAGCGAAGATCAGCTTGTTCGCGGGGCCGAAGGGGTCACAGTCGGCGGGCACCTCGTCATAGAGATACTTCACGGTGAAGCCCGCTCCGCCGATAAAGTCCTGTGCGACCTCTACAGGAAGCCGCTCCTCTTTGAACGTCTTGTTGGTGAGATCGACCCTCAGAACCTTGCCGGTGTAACCGCCTGCATACATACTCCCCGACCCCTTTCTCGACACAGCCAAGGACGATACCCGCGGCCGACCAGCTTGAGACACCGGCGACCTGCGCAGTCTAGTCCCTGTATTTGGCGAGCACTGCTCCCGCGACTGTCATGATAGCTCCTCAAGGGCCTTACGAAGGCCGTTCGTGAGTAGACAGCAGCGCGGTAGAATCGAAGGGCCTGCGACGGGCGAGGTCGCGCTGACGGCACGGAGAGGAGAGGACGGCATGAAGAAGATCGATTTCGAGACCCACTTCGCGACCCAGGGTTGGGTGGACGCCCTCAACGAGAACAAGGACTATCCCCGGTTCGAACGTGATCCCGAGACCAATGCGCTGCGGCTGGTCTACCACCCGGCCGCACGCGAGCCCTACGGCGACGCGCTCGTCGCGAAGCTCGTCGACTTGGGCGAGGGGCGCCTGCGCCTGATGGACCAGGCCGGCGTGGATACGGCCCTCATCTCGCTGACGACACCGGGAGTGGAGCAGTTCGACACGGTCAAGGGGGCCAAGCTGGCCCGCGAAGCCAACGACGTCCTTGCTGAGGCGATCGACAAGTATCCGGATCGCTACGGCGGCTTCTGCGCGCTGCCGGTCAGGGACGTCGACGCTTCGGTCAAGGAGCTCGAGCGGGCGATCAAGGAACTGGGCTTCGTGGGATGGAAGACGCACGCCAACTACGGCGACTCGTACCTGGACGACAAGCGTTATTGGCCCATCCTCGCGAAGGCGGAGGAGCTTGACGCGCTCATCTACCTGCATCCCACGGTGCCGAGTATCCCCGACTTCTGGACGTATGGCATCGCGCTGGCCGGTCCGCCCTTCGGCTTCGGTCTGGCAACGGCGCTTGCCATGGTGCGCTTGGTCTTGAGCGGTGCGTTCGACGCGTTCCCCAAGCTCCAGATCGTCCTCGGACACTACGGGGAAGGCCTGCCCTTCTTGATGCAGCGCATCGACTGGGCATACGAGCGGCCGCACGTCAAGACCGATAGGGGCGCGCTGGCGCCGCTCAAGCGGATGCCGAGCGACTACCTGCACGACAACATGGTGGTGAGCACCAGCGGCAACTACTTGCCGGCCGCGTTCAAGTGCACCCGCGAAGCGTTGGGCATGGATAAGATCCTCCTGGGCACCGACTACCCGTACGAGGACATGGACGAAGCCTTCGCCTTCCTAGAAGGACTAGGACTGGCCGCCGAGGAGAAGGACATGCTCTACGGCGGGAATGCGGATAGGCTCCTACGGAGTTAGGCGGTCGGCGGTCGGGCGGCTCACACCGGGGCCGCCGCACCTTGATAGACCATGTACAGCCCGAGCGGAAGGATGACCGCGCCGACAGTGCGGCGAAACCGTTCCTCGGGAATGCGCAGGAGCAACCGCCGCCATGCCGCCCGGCAGTCCCGATAGACCGCCGACCGTCCGAGCACCTCTCGCTCCTCGGTCCGACGGAGCCGGTCAAGGCGGGCGAAGAAGGCCGCCGGGTCCACCACCCTTGCGCCGGAAGGGCGGTGGACCCGGGTGGTCGGCGCTATTCAGCCAAGTGGCGCGTGAAGGCGGCCAAGTGGTTCTCCGAACCCGATAGGAGGTTCTCCGCCACCCGGCTGATATCCGCGTGGTTCGACGCGGCGAGCAGGGCTTCCAGATCCTCTATGTCGAGTGTCTCGATGGTCACTCCCACCTGGAGAGCTTCGTTCAGAGACTGCGTGCCCTGTGCGACCAGCTGAGTGTAAAGCGCCTGCAGGTCGGGCTCCGCGAAGACACCCGGGGTATCGACGGCCACCGGGTCGGTCAGGCCGTAGTGATCGAGAAGCGTCTTTACGCTCGTCATGTGCCGGCTCTCGGAGGTGGCGATGTTGGCGAACACCGACACCCCCCATCGGTCGTAGAGTGCCGTGTAGACGTCACGGGCCAGCTTCTCTTCTTCGCGCATGAAGAGCAGCGCTTCGCTCTCGGTTTCACTGAGGGGGACGGCGGCCGCGGTTCCCGGCTCCGAGACGCTGCAAACCGCCCGGGTGGCAGACGGTTCGATGCCGGATTCTTCCTTCCACCTCGAACCCCCGGCGAGGGCGACGCCGCCGACGGTAAGGACGAGGAGCGCCGCCACTGCCCCCACTAGTACAGGTTTCCACTGCCTTTTCATCTTACCCGCCTTTCATCTTGCTTGCTTTCATAAATCTCAGTTGGTCAGGGGACCGGGCGGCCGAAGGCCCGTCCGGTCCCCTGGCTGATGTGTAGCCCGGTTGGGGCTAACGCCCACCGTTTCCGTTCTGAGCCGCCGGCTCGGAAGCGCAGTTGTGCGTCCTTGCGCGCGTGGCGGCACCTTGCTGCGCTGAGCCGTCGCCGGTGCCGTCACAGCTGCATGTGCCGTCGCAGCTTCTGTCATGGGTGCGGTCACGGGCGCTTTCACAGTCGGCCGTGCAGTCCGTGCCGGAGCCGTCCCGGGCCTGGTTCTGAGCCTGCGTCACTGTACCTACGGCCGTCGTTCCGCCTTGGTACCCCTGATCGGTTCCTCCGGCTCCTGCGTATGCCGCGCCGGCCGCGCTCAGCGACAGAATCACGGCTGCTCCCAGGCTGATCATCACTTTTCTCTTTTGCATGTGCTCTACCTCCAAGTGCGCTTCGTGTGTCCGCTCGATGATGGATGGCTCTAGAGCCTTCCGCCGTATCGCCGGGCTTTTGCCGGCCGGGGTCAGTCTAGTGAGGCTTCATGAGAGATGTTTAAGAAAAGGATGAGAAAACTCTTACTACTCGATTGAACATGAAACCGCGGCCGTCGAGCCGGCATCGGACGGAGCGAGACGGACTCCTCAGTGGCGCTCGTGGCGTCGCCACGAGCGCTCCCCTGCGTCCTTGCCTAGAGCCCTCGGCATCCGGCGCAGCTGCGTCGTTGCTCACCACTTCGCTTCGACCGCTGGCCACTTGTTTCGCAATTTCGAAATCGTGCAATAATATGCCCGTGACCGATGATCGACAGCGCTACGCCATGCACGCGGCCGTGTTCGCGGCCCTCGCGAACCCGACTCGTCACGAACTCATGCATATCCTATGCAAGGGCGCTCGTACGCCGAGTGAGCTTGCCGAAGCGCTGGAGGTCAGCAGGCCAAACGTCTCCCAGCACCTCGCCCTGCTTCAACGCGAGGGCTTGGTGAAGCGCTCGCGCCGGGACGGACGGGTGCTCTGGGAGGTCGTCGACCCGCGGCTTTCCGAAGCGTGTGGGTTGATCGATGAGGTGCTCACCCGCCAGTTGGCTCAGAAGATGGAGGTACTTGAAAAGTGATCACCGTGGACCCCGACCGCGCACGAAGTGGCGGTGCGCTGATGCTCACGCTCGATCTGGTCTGCGGCAAGTGCAGGCATTCCTTCCAGATACGGGCCGCCACCACCTTGAAGGATGAGGAGAAGCGGTGTCCCGAGTGCGGCTCGGATCGGGTCCGTCAGACCTTTGCGAGCTATCTGCGGAACGGCCCACTGCTCGATCAGAGTTCGGGCTGCGCGGCCGCGTATAGAGGGTTCCGCTGAGGCTGATGCCCGGCGGCGCAGTTGCGCCGCGTGAAGCCACCCCGTGAAGGCGCTCCGTTCATGTTCATCGCTGCGGGCGGAGATGGTCGCCTCCTGGTGAGGACCTGCGAGCTGTGTGGGCCGCCTCCGGCGACTCTTGCTACCGACAGCCGGCCGACGGTCGGTGAGTATGCCATCGCCATCGGCAGCCCGCTCGACTACAGCAACTCGGTCACGCTGGGCGTCGTGAGCGGCTTGGGGCGCAGCACAGAGAATGCGGGTGCGACGGCCCTCGTGGACCTCATCCAGACCGATGCGGCCATAAGCCCCGGTGACTCGGGTGGCGCCCTCGCTGATGCCGAGGGCCGGGTGATCGGGATCAAGGTGGCTTACATGCCGCCCAACACCTCGGGAGCGGAGAACATCGGCTTTGCCATCCCTGCGGCGACCGCGGTGAAAGTAGCTGAAGAGCTGATCGCCAACGGTCACGCCGGCCATGCCTATCTGGGCATTGGCTACGTGAGCGTCACCGCTGCTCTGCAGCAGCAGTCCGGCCTTTCCAGGGGCTCGGGCGTGCTTGTCACCACCCTGGACCCTCAGGGGCCGGCCGCGGCCGGGGCGCTAAAGGACTGACGGACGTCTCAGCCGCTCTTCCCCTCGGACGAGGGCAGTTCCACCTGAAGCCTGCGGGCCAGCTCTTCGAGCACCGCGTCCTGAACGGCCAGATGGGCCTGTATCTGTTGCGATTCGTGGAGGATGGCCTCGGCATCGTCGTAAGTGTGCACGGCCCTCTCGTCCGAAGCGGCCCCGATCACCTGCTGCCCGACCATGATGATGGAAAGCAGTACCAACTGGAGAAAGGTCTGCGAGACCCACTGGATGATAGGTAGCGTGCCACCCTTGATGGCCTGCGGCAGCGCGAAGAGACTCAGGGCTGCAAAGGCGTAGGCGCACCACATCGTGCCGACCCCTTCAGTGATCCACTTGGCGAGAGTGCCGTTGAAACCGACGCCGTGGTGCTGGCCCACCGTGCGCGGAGGGTGTTCGCGGCGGGCGGCGATGTGCGGGTGGGGGACGTACTGGTAGAGGCTCATTGCTCATCATCCTTTCGGGTCGCAATATCCGAGCCGGGGCGCGGCAAGCGGGGCGTCCCAGGCGCCAATGCTAGCAGGCGATTGGACAGGCGCATGTGGATCAGCCGGCATCGGGCAGGCCGTGCGTGCCGAGCGCGTATAGCGAGTTCCGCGCTACCGCACCGCCGGCGCGCGCTGGGCGGCCGCGGCTTCGTTTGGAAACGAGCTCTCAGGCGCCTCCGGGGACGTCGGCATCCGCATACAGGCCCACTCCGATGAAGCCCGGCCCGGTGTGTCCGCCCAGCACAGGCGTGAACTCGCTTACGATCATCTCCACACAGTCCACCTCAGCCCGCACC
>JAJFUK010000162.1 GCA_021372435.1 Actinomycetes bacterium
CGCATCCCCGCTTCCCACATGAGGTTGCCTATCCACACGGCCAGGCAGTCCACAACGGCCACGGCAGTGGTAGGCGCTGCGGTCAGCGCGGCGGCAAGGTCCCGAGGCTCCTCGAAGGTGCTCCAAGCACTGCCGGCCCGGCTTTCTTGATGCCTGCCGATGCGTTCAGCCATCTCGGCATCGAGCGCCACGCCGGTGGCCACAAACACCCGGGCGCGCGGTAACGATTCCGCCAAGCGCTGGGCAAGCCCGCTCTTGCCGCTGCGGCAACCGCCCGTGATGAGAACAACGGCTCCCACGCTACTCAGTCTCCCAGTCCTCGACCGACCAGAGTCCGGAAAGCGTGGCTCCGCCTGCGAAGACATCGACGCGGGTCACCGAAGCCGGTCGTACGTCGAACAGCCAGAAGCCCGACCGACCGAGGCCGAGCAGCCCACAGGCCAGACCCCGGACTACTCCCCCGTGGGTGAACACCAGCACCGCCTCCGCTTCTTGCTCGAGAATGCGCTCCCGTCCCCGCGCGACGCGTCGGTCGAACTCGCGCAGGGTCTCACCCCCCGGAAATCCCGCGTCATCGTCCGGCGACCGCCACCCCTCCAGCGCCCCCGGCGACCGGGCTTCGACCTCGGCCGCGGTCAGCCCCTCCCAATCACCGAAGTCGATCTCACTGAGGTCGGCATTGATGACCACCGGGAGTCCGGCCCTCCCGGCCACGGCCTCGGCAGTCTGCCGGGCCCGCCGCAAAGGACTGGAGATGCACCAGGTACGCGCTCCCGGCGCGAACAGCCCGGCCGGCAGGAGCGAGACGAGGCGCCGGACCTGCTCCGCCCCGCGGAGGTTCAGGGGTAGGTCGGAGGACCCCAGGAAGCGGCCTTCAGCAGTGCCGTCGGTCTCACCGTGCCGTATCAGATAGACGCGTTTCCTCACCGTTCCGCCTTTCTCCGGCCCGCCGTACAATAGGCGTCCCGAGGCCCGATGGGCTCAAGGCTGCCGACTTGTAACACACGGGCGCAGTGCGATTCAAGGCAATCAAATGCCATCGGCCGTCTCCAGTTGCTTGCAACCGACGCAACGGCAGTCGCGGGAGTGACGCAGCCGAAGTAAGTAGTTCAGCGGCGACCGGCTTCTCTATGCTCGGTGATCCGCCATACTCCCGTGATCGTGCAGCGGATCAGCGGCGATGCACTCGTATGTCTTGTGCGACCAGACCTCAAAGCCCAGCATCGCTTCGACGTACTCTCGAGCATCCTCAAGAGAATCTGTCTCCGAGGCGCGGAGGTCTATGACCCGGGCGAACTTGGCCTCGATCTCCTCCCGCAGCTTCGTCTGAAGCAGCACAAGGAGCGGCTGCACATCCCCGGTTTCGATGGCCTTTTGCGCCACCGGTATGACCGGCCCATGGCCCAGGCCGGCCGGCTTCAAGCCGGTGAAAGCGGCCCCTTCCCCGGCCCGATGAATGCGGACGACCGTCTCGAAAAACCATCGATCGGCGATCTCGCGGCCCGGTCCATCGCCCTCTCGGACCGACATCACTTTGGCGAACGCCTCACGGATCTCATCCTCTCCCTCTCTGGGAGCGTAGGGCAAGACCATCTCGACCCGACCCTCGGCCAGAGCGCGTTGGGCGGCGGTCACCACGGGCCCATCCATCGAATCACAGTGTGGGGGCATGATATCCTCACTTTCTAGTGGATATTCCGGGTGATTGGACCTGCTGAGCGCAACCTTTAGAGCAACTCACCGACCAACCGTCCGATGCCATAGGTGATAGCCATGACCAGCGCTCCTCCTCCGACGACTCTGCGCGCGGCCCGCAGCTGGCCGGCCTGGCCCACATAAGCGCTCAGATAGCCGGTAAGGGCGAGAGCGATGAGCACTGCTCCCACTGTCACCCAGAGCCGATAGGGCTCAGGCGACAGAAGGACGGCAAGCAGAGGCAGCAGCGCCCCCAAAAGAAACGAGAAGATCGAGGCCAGAGCCGCCGTCCAGGGATTGACCAGGTGTTGAGGATCAAGACCGAGTTCCTGCTCGGCGTGGGCTCTAAGAGCATCAGTGGCTGTGAACTGTAGAGCCACCTGGCCGGCGGTTTCGCTCGAAAGCCCCCGTTCCTGCTGAATGCGGGCAAGCTCCAGAAGTTCCTCGTCCGGCCATGAGCTGAGTTCCGTGCGTTCGCGGTCGATCATGGCCCGTTCGGTATCCCGCTGACTCGACACCGACACGTACTCGCCGACGCCCATCGACAACGAACCGGCGATCATTCCGGCCAGTCCGGCAGAGAGCAGCGACGCGCGGCTCGGCGTTGCTCCTATCACGCCGACGACCAGTCCCGCCACCGATACTATGCCGTCGTTGGCTCCCAGCACAGCGGCCCGAAGCCAGTTCGTGCGCCCACCCGCCGCGGCGTCGTGTTTCTCCGGGTGCGTGGGATCCTCGACCATCATGCCTCGTCTTCTGTCCATATCGCCGGCTCCACGCTTCTAGTCCTCCACCGCTCCGCAGGCGCTCTCCTCGTAGCGGAACTTGGAAGACCGCAGATACTCCGGCACCTCACATGGATAGTCGCCGGTGAAACAGGCCGCGCAGAAGTCGGTCTCTTCGTCGCCTACCCCCGTCGCCTGCATCAGGCCCTCGAGCGACAAGTAAGCCACCGAGGTGGCCCCCAGTTCCCGGTTGATCTCGTCCACCGTCTTGCCGAAGGCGATGAACTCATGCTGGTCGGCCATGTCGATGCCGTAAAAGCAGGGGTAGATGATCGGCGGCGACGTGATGCGCAGATGGACTTCCTTAGCCCCGGCCTCGAACAGCACCCGCACCAGCGCGCGCGTGGTGTTGCCGCGTACGATCGAGTCGTCCACCACTATCAGGCGTTTGCCGCGGATGGCCGAGGTCAGCGGGTTGAACTTCATGCGGATGCCCAGCTTGCGCACCCGGTCCTCCGGATTGATGAACGTCCGGCCGATGTACCTGTTCTTGATGAGGCCTTCGCCGTAGGGGATCCCGCTGCGGGCCGCGTAACCGATGGCGGCCGAGTTGCCCGTGTCGGGTACGGGGATGACCAGATCGGCGTCCACGGGCGATTCGGAGGCGAGCGTCTCTCCCATCCGGCGGCGCGCCGCGTACAAGGTCTGGCCCTTCATCACCGAATCGGGGCGGGCGAAATAGATGAACTCGAAGACGCAGAGCGCCGACCTTCTACGGTCGACCACCTGTTCGATCTGGTATCCCTCCTCGTCTATGACGCAGATCTCGCCCGGTTCGATCTCTCGGACCAGCCGCGCGCCGATGATGTCGAGCCCCGAAGATTCGCTGGAAAAGCAGTAGCGATTCTCGAGCCTGCCCAGCACCAACGGCCGCACGCCGTACGGGTCGCGGAAACCGATGACCTGGTCCTTGGTCAACAGCACCGCGCTGAAGGCGCCCCGCAGGCGGGGGATGACGTCGCGCAGAGCCACGCGGATGTCGTGCGACGGATGCTCGGCCAGCAACGCGGCGATGACCTCGGTGTCGGAGGTGCTCTCGAAGACCTGGCCGTTACGAACCAGGCCGGCGCGCAGCTCGTCGGTGTTGACCAGGTTGCCGTTGTGGGCCAAGGCGATGAAGGAGCCATCACGGGTGCGTGCGAAGGGCTGGGCGTTCCGCATCTCGCTCGATCCTGTGGTGGAATAGCGCACATGGCCTATCGCCAGCCTGCCTGGGAGGGACTGCAGGACCTCTTCTTCGAAGACCTGCGAGACCAGTCCCATGTCTTTGTGGACGATCAGGCGCACACCGTCGGTGACGGCTATCCCGGCCGACTCCTGCCCACGGTGCTGGAGTGCAAAAAGCGCGAAGAAGGTGAGACGCGCGACGTCCATCTCCGGAGCATAGATGCCGAACACCCCGCACTCGTCGTGGGGCGAGTCATCCTGCCGCCAAGAGTGCCCGTTACCGCACGGTTCCCGCATCATTCCCCCAGGGCGCGCCGTAGCGCCGACTCGTAGACCTCGTCCAGAGCCGCGACCGAGGCCCGAAGCCCGGCGCCGCCTACCGTCATGACCAGGTCGGCTCCTCCGACCGTCCCCAGTCGCGTGTAGGGGACCCCCGCCGCCTCGCACAGGTCCTCGAAGGCGTCGATGTCCGCCGCTGCGATCGAGACAACGACCAAAGTGGGCGCCTCCCCGAAGAGCGCCAGGTCGGGACGCAAAGCGAGCGGCCCGGCGGCCCGGGCGCGGGTCTCGGCCGCCCCGGCCGCAGCCGCGCAGCCCGCACTCCCGGCCACCCAGGGAACCTCATCCAGAGTCAGCACCGCTCCGATCTTGCCGGCCAGGCAACTCTCGGCCACGGCGACGGCGGGTCCGCCGTCGGAACAGTCATGGGCCGAGCGCAACAGGCGGGCCGCGATGGCCTCGCGCAGCAGACTCTGTAGCGCCACTTCGGCTTCAAGATCCACGTCGGGTATGCGTCCGGCGGGACGGCCGCGTGGTCCGCCGAACCACCGCTTCTGATACTCAGAACCATCGAGGACCGGCATCGCGTCCCCCAGCAGGTAGACAAGATCGCCCTCCCGCTTGAATCCGACGGTGCAGTTGACGCTCACGTCGTCCATGACCCCCAGCATGCCCACGACGGGGGTCGGGTAGATGGGCTGCTCGAAGCTCTCGTTGTACAGCGAGACGTTCCCTGAGATGACCGGCGTGCCGAGCGCCTCGCACGCTTGAGCCATCCCCTCGATGACGTGCGCCAACTGATAGGCGATGGGACCGTTGTCGGGATTGCCGAAGTTGAGGCAATTGGTGATGGCTATCGGCTTCGCGCCGACGCAGGAGACGTTGCGCGCCGCCTCGCACACGGCCGCCTTGCCGCCCCGGTACGGATCCAGGAAGGTCTGGCGGCCGTTCCCGTCGGTGCAGACGGCGATGCCGGCCCCCGTCCTCTTGACGCGAAGGAGGGCGGCGTCGCCGCCCGGGCCGATCACGGTGTTGAGCTGCACCTGATGATCGTACTGCTCCCAGATCCAGCGGCGGCTCGCGATGTTCGGCGACCCGAGGAGATCGGTCAAGATCTCGCCCGGAGCCACATCCGGCGCGGGGTAGGCCTCAGGGTCGAGCGGCTCGTCGACCTCGTGGGCCGGTCGCTCTTGAGGCACCTCGTAGGTAGGAGGTTCGGCCAAGGCCTCGGCGTCCATGTCGCCGACCATCTCCCCGTGATAGAACACCCGCAGGCGTCTCGTGTCGGTCACCTTGCCCACGATGGTGGCGTCGAGATCCCACCGGTCGCAGACCGCCTTGACGGCCTCCCAGTTCTCCGGAGCCACGATGCAGAGCATGCGTTCCTGGCTCTCGCTGATCATGATCTCCCAGGGCTCCATATCGGCTTCGCGGAGAGGCACGCGATCGGTGTGCAGGTCGATGCCGACCCCGCCTTTGGCGGCCATCTCGCTGGACGAGGAGGTGATCCCGGCCGCGCCCAGGTCTTGAAGCGCCACCAGCAGCCCGCGACGCAGCAGCTCCAGGCAGGCTTCGAGCAACTTCTTCTCCGTGAACGGGTCGCCCACCTGCACCGACGGCCGCTTCTCCTCCAGAGTCTCGTCGAACACCTGACTCGCCAGGACGCTCGCCCCCCCGATGCCGTCGCGGCCCGTCTTGGAGCCGATCAACACGACATGGTTGCCCACTCCGGCCGCCTTGCTGCGAATGATCTGGTCGTGCCGCACCAACCCGACCGTCATGGCGTTCACCAGACAGTTGCCGGCGTACGGGTCCTCGAAGTACACCTCACCGGCCACCGTGGGAATGCCCATGCAGTTGCCGTAGCCGCCGATCCCCGCCACCACCTGCTCGAAAAGGTAGCGCTGCCGGTTGATGGTGGCCTCAGAGGGAGGGGTATCGGCCGCCGCGCCGCGCGCCGGGCGCGCCGGCAGCGGCTCGATCTCGCCGAACCGCAGGGAGTCGAGTCCACAGATAGGCCGGGCCCCCATGGCGAAGATGTCACGGATGATGCCGCCGACGCCGGTGGCCGCTCCCTGATAGGGCTCCACCGCCGACGGATGGTTGTGGCTCTCGATCTTCATCACCACGGCGAGTCCCCCGCCGATATCGACTATGCCGGCATTCTCGCCCGGACCCTGCAGGACATGCTCACCCTTCGTCGGAAAACGCTTGAGGAGCGGCTTGGAGTGCTTGTAGCCGCAGTGCTCACTCCACATGAGCGAGAAGACCGCCAGTTCGACGTGGGTGGGCTCCCTTCCCTGGATGCTGCAGATCTTCTCGTATTCCCTGCGCGTTAGGCCCAACTGCTCGTAGAGTTCAGACATCCGCGCCCCCATCGTCCGGTCTCGCTGCCCCCGCAGGCCCGGGCGCCGCCTCCGCGGACCCGGGCGCCGTGGCCGCC
Source organism: Actinomycetes bacterium (assembly GCA_021372435.1). Taxonomy (GTDB): domain Bacteria; phylum Actinomycetota; class Thermoleophilia; order RBG-16-64-13; family RBG-16-64-13; genus RBG-16-64-13. Next base: position 6,370 of record JAJFUK010000162.1, read on the forward strand.
GTGCAGTCAGGTCCGCAGCCGGGGATCTCCCGCCAATCAAGCTGGCTCAGACAGATCCGGCAGACACAGGTCTCAGGCAGATAGCCCTTCATGAACGAATCACGGGCGCCGCAGCGCGGACAGATAGTCTGCGCGACCATCACTCATCCCTCCAAGACCCGGTCGATCATCGACTGGAACACAGCTCGGCCGTCGGTGCCTCCGGTCAGGTCCTCGCACACCCTCTCCGGATGCGGCATCATGCCCAGTATGTTATTCCCTTCGTTCAGGATACCGGCGACGTTGTCGGTGGCTCCATTGGGGTTGGCCGCCTCGGTCACGTTCCCCTCGGCGTCACAGTACCGGAACGCGACCAGACCTTGTTCCTCGATCTCCTGCAGACGGTCGGCCCCCGCGGTCCAGTTGCCTTCGTTGTGATTCACCGGTATCTGGATCACCTGCCCGACGCGCAACCGACTGGTGAAAGGCGTGTCGGTGCGCTCCACCCGCAGGTATTGGGGATGGCAGATGAACCGCAGCCCCCGGTTACGCCGGAGCGCTCCGTGCAGCAGATGGGCTTCGGTGAGGGTCTGAAAGCCGTTACAGATGCCGAGCACCAGCCCGCCGCCGGCCGCGAAGGCCGTTACCTCCTGCATGATGGGGCTGAAGCGGGCTATCGCTCCTGTACGTAGGTAGTCTCCGTACGAGAATCCCCCGGGCAGGATGATGCAGTCCGCCCCTCGAAGGTCGGGGTCCTTGTGCCATAGGTAGTACGGCTCGGCTTCAGGGAACGTCGATAGGACGTGGCAGGCATCGTACTCACAGTTGGACCCGGGAAAGACCACGATGCCGAAGCGGACAGGCCCCGCCCTCACGTCAGGTCCCCTCGCCCGCCGCTGTTCCGACCGGGAGGACGTCGAACCGGTAGTCTTCGATGATGGGGTTCGCGAGGAGCCTACGGCACATGTCGTCCACGTCGGCGCTCACCTTACCGGCGTCGTCCCCCTCGACCTCCAAGGTGATGTAGCGGCCTACGCGGATGTTGTGGACGCCCGAATGGCCCAGCGCCGGCAGGGCTCGTTCGACCACCGCGCCCTGAGGGTCGACCACCCCGGCCTTCGGTGTGACGTAGACCGAGACTCTGTACACGCTTCTACCCCCTTTGGACCAGTCTGGATGAACTCGCCGTTCGTTGTCGTGCTGGGCTCTGCGGTGCGCCGTGCGGTGGCCGCCGGCGGGAACAAGCCAGGGTTTGATTCTATCAGCTTGAAGAGGCGCACGGCGCCTGCCTGGCGCCTGCCTGGCGCCCGCCTCGAGCACCGGCCCCTCACCACCGGTCACGGCCTGCACGCCTGCGCCACGCCCCTCTGGAATCCGGCGCCGGGCGCGGATAGGATAAGCCGTTACGGCCAGGATCGCCATGACTAGGATCGCCATGACCAGGATCGCCATGACCGGCAATCGAGCAGATGGGGCTCACCCTCCCCCGGAGAGATCGACGACAGAAGGAGATGAAGCCGCACTATGACTCATGAACGCTCGAGACACGTGGCCGCGATCACGCTGCTGGTCGCCGCCCTGGTGGCCGGCGGGGTCTCCTGGGTCCTGGAGGGCACGGCCTTCTGGGTGGCCTGCGGCCTGGCCATGGTCTTTCTGGTGGCCGGCATCTTCGCCGCCGGCCGGGCCGGTTCCCCGCAGCGGCAGGACGACCGAGGGCGTCGATAGGACGACCGGCGCCCAGGCCGCCCACCCCAAGGCGTGGTGGCCACCATCGCCGCCGAGGCCGCCTCTACCACTCGAGCGCGACCACCCGGTCGAAGATGACTCCCATGTTGCGAAGTTGATAGGCGGGATCGAAGCAGGCGTCGAGCTCGCCGGCCGACAGGCGGGCGGTCACCTCGCCATCGGCTTTCAGAAGGTCCTTGAACGAGGTCTTGTCCTCCCAAGCCTTCATAGCGCTGCGTTGGACGACCGCGTACGCGTCGTCCCGGAGCATGCCCGCCTCTATTAGGGTGAGAAGCACCCGCTGGCTGTAGATTAGGCCGAAGCTCTTCTCAAGGTTGGCGAGCATGTTCTCGGGGTGGATGTCGAGTCTGTCGACCAGCCAGCAGGCCTTCTTCAGCATGTAGTGGAGGAGGATGGTGCTGTCGGGGAGGATGATCCTCTCGGCGCTGGAGTGGCTGATGTCACGCTCGTGCCACAGAGCGACGTTCTCGAAGGCGGCGAGCATATTGGCCCGGATGATGCGCGCCTGGCCGCAGAGCCGCTCGGAGATGATGGGGTTACGCTTGTGCGGCATCGCTGAGGAGCCCTTCTGCCCGGGGGCGAAGTACTCTTCGGCCTCCAGGACCTCGGTGCGCTGGTAGTGCCGCACCTGGAGGGCGATCTTCTCGATAGTGGTCGCCAGGAGGGCGAGGGCGGCCATGAACTCGGCGTGACGGTCGCGCTGCACGATCTGGGTGGAGATAGGAGCGCTGCCCAGATCGAGGATGGACATGGCGATCTGCTCCACCTGCGGGTCGACGCTGGCGTAGTTGCCCACGGCGCCGGAGATCTTCCCCACCGACACCTGCCGGATCGCCCGCTGCAGCCGCTCGAGGCCCCGCTTTACCTCGAAGGCCCACAGCCCGAGCACCATGCCGAACGTGATGGGTTCGGCATGCACCCCGTGGGTGCGACCGACCATCACCGTGTCGCGCTGCTCCAAAGCCCGGCGCTGCAGGATGCGGCCGAGGTTCACCGTCTCTTCCACCAACAGGGCGCCGGCCGCCCGCAGTTGGAGGGCCAACCCCGTATCGAGGACGTCGGACGAGGTCAGTCCGTAATGGACGTACTTGGAGCACTCCCCGACGTTCTCGGCCACACAACTGACGAAGGCGATGACGTCGTGCTGGGTGACCTGCTCGATCTCGCATACCCGATCGACGTCGAAGGCAGCCTTGGCCTTGATCTCAGCCAAAGCGTCTTCAGGGATCCGTCCTATGCGGGCCCACGCTTCGCAGACGGCCAACTCCACCTGGAGCCAGGCCGCCATGCGCGCCTCGTCGGTCCAGATGGCCGCCATCTCAGGAGTCGAGTAGCGCTCGATCATCGCAGGCCTCCCTCTGGAGCAGCCCCGCGGTCCACCTCGTCTGCCGCACGGTCCTCCGTCCCGCGGCCCAGGGCCGCGACCCCCAAGATCTTCGCCGCGAGGATGGCCGCGTTGCGGGCCCCATTGATGGCCACCGTGGCCACCGGCACGCCGGGTGGCATCTGCACCATGGAGAGGAGAGAGTCGAGTCCACCGAGATCGCTCGTGCGGATGGGGACGCCGATCACCGGGAGGTCGGTCAGGCTTGCCACTACCCCCGGCAGCGCGGCCGCTTTGCCGGCTCCCGCGATGACCACCTTCAGGCCACGCGCCTCCGCCCCGAGTGCGTACTCCCGCACCTTCTCGGGGTCGCGGTGGGCCGAAAGGACGTCGATTTCGTAGGGGATCCCCCGGGCCTCCAGTTCCTTGGCCGCCTCTTCCATGATGTGGGCGTCGGACTGCGAACCCATCAAGATGCCCACCAACGGCTGACCGGGCATGCCCTCCCCTTTCTCGTCACGACCGCTGCTGTTTCTCCCACTCCTCCGCCCGTAGAGCGATGTCCGAGCGGTACTGCGCGCCCTCGAAGCTGATGGCCGCCACTCCTTCATATGCACGGGCGCGGGCTGCGGCGAAGGTGGCGCCCAGTCCCGTCACGGTGAGCACCCGCCCGCCCGCCGTCACCAGTCTACGGTCCGCGTCGCGGCGGGTCGCGGCATGGAAGACCTCCACTCCGTCCAACGACCAGGCCTTCTCGATCCCTGTGATGACATCGCCCTTGGAACTGGAAGCGGGATATCCCCGGGAAGCCATGACCACGCCCACGGCCGCTCCGGTCCCCCACCGCACGGCGGAGGGCAGCGCCTCTCCCCGGGCGGCGGCCCACAGCAGCTCCAAGAGATCCGACTCCAACCGGGGCAGCAAAGCCTGCGTCTCCGGGTCTCCGAAGCGGCAATTGAACTCGAGCACCTCGGGCCCATGCCCGGTCAGCATGAGACCCGCGTACAGAACGCCCCGGTAGTCGATCCCCCGCCGGACCAGCTCGGCCACCGTAGGCTCCACGACCTCGGCGACCAGGCGCCGGTAAAGGGCATCGTCCACCGGCGGGACGGGCGAATACGATCCCATACCGCCCGTGTTCGAGCCCGCGTCCCCGTCCAAAGCCCGCTTGTAGTCCTGGGCCGGCGCCAGCGGCAGGATCCGGTCGCCACTCACGATGGAAAGGAGCGAGACCTCCTCTCCTTCAAGGAACTCCTCGATCAGGACCCTGCTCGCCGCGGTGCCGAACCGCCGGGCGACGAAGCACTCGTCCAGAGCCGACTCCGCTTCCTCCATGGTCCGGGCGACGACCACTCCCTTGCCGGCTGCCAGACCGTCGGCCTTCACGACCACCGGAGCCCCGTGTCTACGAAGATAGGCCGAGGCGCTCTCGTGGTCGGTGAACACGGCGGCGTGCGCGTTGGGGACTCCGGCCGCTTCCATGACCTCTTTGGCAAAGGCCTTAGAGCCTTCGAGCCGGGCGCCGTCGGCCCCAGGGCCGAAGACCGCGAAGCCTCTGTCACGTAGTTGGCCGGCCAAGCCCGCCACCAGCGGGGCCTCCGGCCCCACTACGGTCAGGTCGATCCTCTCGCGCTCGACGAACGCGATCAGGGAAGGGAGGTCCTCGGCGTCGATGGCGACAGTGATGGCGTCGTCTTCGACGCCCGCGTTGCCGGGAGCGCCGATCAGCCGCCCGATGTGCGGGCTCTTCGCCAGACTGCGGACAAGGGCGTGTTCCCGGGCCCCCGCCCCGACTACCAGCACATCCAGCCGCTCAGAAGCCATCCGTGTCTCCTCACTGCTCCGGATCATCCATAGGTCCGCCATGCCCATGCTCATCGAACTCGCGGGGTTCTCCGGGACCTGGGCGCCGGGCGATGTTGGGATAGGGCACCTTGATATGCTGCTCGCGCCTCGGGCCCACGGAGATCAGCGATATGGGCACCCGGACGTTGTCGATCACGATGTTGAGGAAGTCGATGGCCTCCTGCGGCAGATCTTGGATGCTGGTCGCCCCAGAGATGTCGGTCTTCCAGCCGGGCAGTTCCTCATACACCGGCTCCACTTCGGCGAACATAGCCTGGGTCAAAGGCAGTTCATGGAGCACTTCTCCCCTGTGGCGATAGGCCGTGCACACCTTGATGGTCTCCATCCCGCCGAGCACGTCCAGCTTGGTGACGCAGAGCCCCGTCAACCCGTTCACCCGGGCCGCATAGCGCAGGGCCACCAAGTCCAGCCAGCCGCAGCGCCGGGGGCGTCCGGTGGTGGTGCCGAATTCCTGACCCGCCTCCCGGAGGGCGGCGCCGGTCTCATCCACGAGCTCAGTAGGGAAGGGGCCCTCGCCCACCCGGGTCGTGTAGGCCTTGCTCACGCCCCAGATCTCCGCCACCTCGATCGGCCCGATGCCGGCTCCCACGCACGCGTAACCGGCCACCGGATTGGACGAGGTGACATACGGATAGGTACCGTGGTCGACATCGAGCATGGTGCCCTGGGCCCCCTCGAGTAGAACCGAGGCCTCACGCCGCAGCGCGTTCCAGAGCAGCAGTTCCGTGTCGTCCACGTACGAACCGAGGGATTCCGCCGCTTCGATGTAACGCTCGCAGTCGGCCTCGAGGCTGCTCACGTCCTGGTCGTAGGTCTTGGCCATCACCTCGGCCTTGGCCCGCATGGCGCTCATCACCCGCTCCCGGAACCCGGCCGGGTCGAGCACGTCCTGCATACGCACGCCCTGGCGGGCCACCTTGTCGGAGTAGGCAGGTCCGATCCCCCGGCCGGTGGTGCCGATCTTGCCCTTGCCAAGGCGGGCCTCCTGCACGTGATCGAGCATAACGTGGTAGGGCATGATGAGATGAGCCTTGCCCGACACCTTCAGGTTGGCGGTAGAGACCCCCCGGCCCTCGAGATCGTCTATCTCGGCGCGAAGCACTGTAGGATCGATGACCACCCCGTTGCCGATGATGGCGAGCACGTCGCCGTTGAAGATCCCCGACGGCACCAGGTGAAGCGCGAATCTGCCCTGTTCGTTCTCCACCGTGTGGCCGGCGTTGTTGCCGCCCTGATAGCGGACCACGATATGGGCCTGCTCACACAGCAGGTCGGTGACCTTCCCTTTACCCTCGTCGCCCCACTGCGCGCCCACCAGCACAAGAACCGGCACAATGCCTCCCAACAGTCGCTGACCCTGGAACTTATTCCGGACGCGGCCGGTGTCCGACCGCCGCGACGACAGACACACACCCACCGGCATCCCGGACGACTGTTCCGACCGGCCGTCCGAGACGACCACCCCGGACGACCGCCCCGACCCGCCGCCCCGGCACCCCTGTATCCCCCGCATGCGACGCTGCCTGCGCGCACGTGACAGTTTACACCAGGGTGCTGGGAGGACGGAGACGGCGGGTAGGCTCTAACGGAGAAGTGCAGGGCAAGAACGATCGGGTCGGCGCCGGGGAATCCGATCAGACCCGGGCCGGTCCAAGAGGCGTCCGGCAACGCCCGGGCCGGGATGGCCGGCCCCGCGATGCGCCGGCAGCTCCGCGCACAGGCCTTCTCAGCCGGGACGCCGTCTCGGGCCGTCCGGTGGGGAGCCGGCGGCCGCGGCTTCTTGCTCGACCGGCCGGTCGGCCTCTGCGGCGGGCCCATGCGGCGAGAACCGATAGCCGATACAGCCGGCGTCGCACGCCTTGATGCACTTGAGACAACGGATGCACTCCGGACTGTTGGGCTGCGTGGGCACATCCAGGTCGACAGGGCAGGCCCGGCTGCAACTGCCGCACGAGAGACATCTGCGATGGTCGACGGTCAGGCGGAGCAGACTGATCTTATTGAACAGGCCAAGGATCGCCCCCAAGGGGCATATGGTCCGGCAGAAGGGCCGCAGGCTCACGATCATCCACAACACGAATGCGACCAGAAGGGCGACCTTCCACACGAACAGCAGCCCGACCATGCTCCGGATGTCGGCATCGGCGGCCACCAGCGGCAGCCCAGCTTCGAGCGTGCCCGCGGGACAGATCCACTTGCAGAACCAGGTGTCGCCGAAACCGGCGGCGTTGAGGACGAGCGCCGGTAGGATGAACACGGTCAGCGCGAGGATGATGTACTTGAGGTACTTGAGGATGCGAGGGAGGCGGAGTTTCGGTCCCGGAATCTTGTGAAGCACCTCTTGCAGCAGGCCGAAGGGACAGAGCCAACCGCACGGGAAGCGTCCGACGAGGCTGCCGACGACGCCCAGGGAGCCCAGGACATAGAGACCGGCCTGGAATTCACCGGTCGACAAGCGGAAACGGATGGAGGCAACGGCATGTTGCAGCGAGCCGATAGGGCAGGCCCCGATGGCCGCCGGGCACGAGTAGCAGTTGAGAACCGGCACGCAGATGCCTTTGGACTGCGCCTGCACGATGGTGCCGGTGAAGTAGTTGGGCACTATGGGATTGAGGACGACGGTGCTGAGGATCTGCACCCATCTGCGCCTGGTCAATCGGGGCACGACGGACCCGCCTCCGGCTAGCCGATCCCGATGCAACTCAGGCAGATGGTGATGGCGTTCACTACCACAGCCCGGAACTCATCCAAGCTTAGCCCCGCCACTATGAACGCGACAAAGACCACCAGAGATACAAGGGGTACGTACCGTCTCATGACCGCCAGGACGCGCAACATGTCATCGCTCCCTGATATTCGGCGCGGCAGGCAGTATGCCTCGCAGGACGCGCGCAGCCTGAGCATCCGGGATGCCGGCCACGGCCGTCAAGACACGCCGGCCGGCGCGGCAGGCCGTCCTTCCCCGGGGGCCGTTCGGGGCCCTTTTCAAGCGAGGTCGCGGTCACCCGGTTCCAGCTCGGCGGCCTGAGTCCGGCCGGCGTCGACCACGGCTCGGGCGGCCACCAGTCCCGACGCCGAGGCCTGCACCAAGCCCCGGGTGACTCCGGCTCCATCGCCGATCGCATACAGCCCCGGGACCGGGGTCTGCAGATCGTGGTCCAGAGCCGGCCGCGATGAGTAGAACTTGACCTCCGCGCCGTACAGGAGCGTATCCCTCCCGCCCACGCCCGGGAGAAGCGCGTCCAGGGCATCGAGCATGTCGATGAGGTCGCGCAGGTGACGGTACGGAAGAGCGAAAGCGAGATCGCCTGGCGTGGCGGCGCGCAGCGTCGGTTCCACGACGCTGCGCCGCAGCCTCTCCGGGGTGGTGCGGTGCCCGGAGCGGAGGTCGCCCAAACGCTGCACGAGGATGTCTCTGCCGAGCATGTTGGCGAGGCGGGCGATGGACTTGCCGTATTCTAGGGGCTGTTTGAACGGCTCGGTGAAGCGCGTCGACACGAGCAACGCGAAGTTGGTGTTGGCCGTCTTGCGCTCGGCATCGGCATAGCTGTGACCGTTCACGGTCACGGCATCGCCCCAGCTCTCCGTGCATACGACCCCGTGCGGGTTCATACAGAACGTGCGGACCTGGTCCTCGAAGTGCCGCGAGGTATAGAGCAACTTGGGTTCGTACAGCTCATCGGTGATCGGGTCGGTCACCACAGCCGGCACTTCCACCCGTATGCCGATGTCCACGGCATTGGCGACCAGGGGGATCCCCAACCGTTGCGCCTCCTCGGCAAGCCAGGCCGACCCCTCGCGCCCGGGGGCCACGATGACCACCGCACTGTCATACACGTCGCCACCGGCCGTCGTCACGCCACTGACCCGGCCGTCCGCCGCCGTCAGGATCCGCGTCACGGTCGTGCCGGTGACGATATCGACCTTGTCTTCCAGCTCGGCGCGCATCGCCGCCAGCACACCCGCCGCCCGCTCGGTACCCAGGTGACGCACGGGAGAGTGGATCAGACGCAGGCCCTGCCGCGCCGCCAGATCCGACCAACGGTCGAGCTTTTCAGCGTCGTCGCCGTAGAGCCGGTCCGGGGCGCCGAAATCGCGGTAGATCCTGTCCACGTCGGCTATGAGGGCCCGGGTGGCCGCCCCGTCCGCATACTCACTCAGCCATCCGCCGACCTCAGGACTGAGCGTCAGCTTGCCGTCCGAGAAGGCCCCGGCTCCGCCCCAACCGGTCGTGATGTCACAGGGCGAGCAGTGGAGACATTCCCCGGTGACCCGGGCCGGACAGCGGCGCTCGGATATGTCGGCGCCTTTTTCGAGAAGAAGCACCCGCAGCCCCCGGTACCGCGCCAGCTCCAGAGCCGCGAAGATGCCCGCCGGCCCGCCGCCCACGATGATCACGTCGTATCGTTCGGCCGATGTAGTGATCGCTCCCCTCCCTATGGCGCCGGGTCCTACGGGGTCAAGCTCTTGTCGGCCAGGTCCGCGAACCGCGTGTAGTTCTGGGCGAAGGCCAGTTTGCACTCCCCGATGGGACCATTGCGCTGCTTCCCGACGATGATCTCCGCCGTGCCCTTGTCGGGACTATCCCGGTTGTACAACTCGTCGCGATAGATGAAAAGCACCACGTCGGCATCCTGCTCGATGCTCCCCGATTCGCGCAGGTCCGAAAGCACCGGCTTGTTACCGGCCCGCTGCTCGACCTGCCGGGAGAGTTGAGAGAGCGCCAGCACCGGCACCTCCAACTCGCGGGCGAGGATCTTCAGCCCCCTGGAGATGCGCGACACTTCTTGTTGCCGGTTCTCCGCCCCCACGTCTCCCATCATCAGTTGGAGGTAGTCGACCACGATCAGACCCAGGTTCTTCTCCCTCGCCCTCAGACGCCGGGCCTTGGCCCGGATCTCCATAAGGTTGAGAGAAGCGCTGTCATCGACGAAGATCGGCGCCGTGTGCAGCGGCGTGCAGGCCGCCGCCAGCCTGCTCCACTCGTTCGGCTGCAGCATGCCCCGACGCACCCGCCAATGGTCGACCCGGGCTTCGGAGCACATCATCCGGTTGACCACCTCCATCTTCGACATCTCCAAGCTGAAGATGGCCACCCCCCTGCCCTGATCGACCGCTACGTTGCGGGCGATATTGAGGGCAAGGGCGGTCTTGCCCATCGAGGGCCGGGCGGCAAGGATGATCAGATTCGACGGCTGGAACCCGCTGATGATCACGTCAAGATCACGAAAACCGGTGGCGCAGCCCCTGGTCTGATGCCCCTCGGTCATGGTCCGTTCCAGCTCCGGCCAACTCTCGTCGATCAGATCCGATATGGGCGAGAACTCCCCCACCACCCGGGTCTGAGAGATGTCGAACACCATCTGCTCCGCCTTGTCGATGAGGTCCAGCGGCGGGTGTTCGCGCCGGTAGGCCATCTCGGTGATCTCCCCGCCCACCCTGATCAGCGAGCGCAGGTAGTAGTTCTCTCGGACGATCTCCGCGTACTGGCGGGCGTTGGTAGCCGCGGGGACCGCCGTCACCAGGCTGTGGATGAACGCCCTGCCCCCTACCGCCTCCAGGGCGGCCCGATTGGCCAGCTCTTCGCAGACCGTGATGGGGTCTATCGGCTCGCCGCGGGAGAAGAGGTCCTCGATCGCCTCGTAGATGCGCTGGTGAGCCTGCCTGTAGAAATGGTGCGGCCGGACGATCTCGCTGACCCCGGGGATGACGTTGGGCGTGAGCATGCTGGCGCCCAGCACCGATATCTCTGCATCAAGGTTTTGGGGGACGGCGTATTCAGCCCCACCCCGGTTCCCCGCGGTCCCGCCGCCCGGCAACATCTCCATGTGCGCCCCTCTCTTCCCGGGGATGGAGACCCTCGGCGACTGCTACGCCTTGTGCCCCTCGGGAACCACGATGACCTTCACCTCGGCCGGCTCCACGCTCGGGTGCACGTGGACTCTGACCATGTACGTGCCGACCATCTTGATCGGGTCCTCCAGGTCGACGTTCCGCTTGTCGACTCTGATCTTGCGCGCGGAGTAGATGGCGTCGGCGATGTCCTGGTTGGTGACCGAACCGAAGAGCCGGTCCGCGGATCCCGCCGGAGCGGGGATGGTGAGGATGGTCTTTGAGAGCAGGTCCCTGATCTCATCGGCCCGCTCGGCCTCCCGGCGCGCGTGGGCCTCCTTCTCTGCCATGATCTGCCGGACGATGGCGATGCGTCCCGGTGTGGCCATCTCGGCCAGCCTGCGCGGCAGAAGGAAGTTGCGCGCATAGCCTTCGGACACGTTCGCTATCTCGCCCTTCTTGCCGAGCTTGTCCACGTCTTGCAGAAGGATTATCTCCATACCCGCTCCTTACTTATCGATCTTGCCCGCGGAGCCCGCGTCGCGACTCTTGAGAGCAAAACGCTTGCGGTAATCGATCCAGGTGTCGAACAGCCCGACCAACCCCGTGAGTTGGAAGAGCATCTGTGCCAGTACTGCGCCCACGAGAAGCGCGGTCCAAGCCCCCCGGCCCAAGTGGCGCTTGGTTGCGAACCAACGGGCCACGGCCACACCCTGTATGAAGAACAGGGTCTGCGACACCAGCAGCATGTTGATGCCAACGTACGCGACCACGGTGCTCCAAGCGCCGTCGCCTCGAGCGAACAGCAGCATAGCCAGCCCGGCGATCGACCCATAGGCGGCTCCCCAGTGCATCCTGAAGCCGGACAGCGACAGTGCCACCGGAAGCCTCTCCTTGAGTCGCGGGAAGATCAGATAGGCCAGACCGATCGAGCACGAGGCCGCCAGTATCGCGGCCATGCCCAACAGCCCAGGAGTCACATAGGGCAAGACTTCGACCAAACGCCGGAGCTGGTCGGACACGGCCGCGGCCGAGTCGGCGCTCATGCCGAGCTGCATGTACTGCGCCGCCGTGTTGTCTATCAGTCCGTCGACCGTCCCCTTGATCCACGCCAGATCGACTCCGAAGGCCAGCCACAGCGTCAGCCCCCATATGACCAGGGCCGCGAACGCGCCACCCGTCGTCAGGGCCAGTGTCCGTTCGAACCTCCAACCCCCGGCCGGCGCTCGACCGAGCACCATCCCGATGCCCACGATGAACAGAAGCACGAGGATGGCCGGGGGGGCGCCCACTCCCACGTAGACCAGCACGAACGAGACCACCGCGATGAGGGCGCCGTATCTGAGCCCCCGCTGGGCAGTCACATACGCCGTAGGCAGGGCTAAGAACGGGACGATGAACGCAGGCGCCACCGGGAGGATGGCCAGACACATCCCCATGATGATGGTGGCCGCGGCCGCCTTGCCCGCCGAAACCAGCGGGGACCTCGGCGACGTTCTCACCGACCCGGCCTGCATGGGACCAGCAGACCCTTAGCGGCTGCTGTAGGGCAGCAGCGCTATCTCGCGGGCCCGCTTGATCGCAACGGCCACCTGCCGCTGGTGACGGCGGCAGGCGCCGGTCGTGCGACGAGACCGGATCTTGCCTCGCTCGGACATGAACCGCCGGAGCGTGCCGTAGTCCTTGTAGTCGACCTCTTCCACGCCCTCTTTGCAGAAATAGCAGTACTTGCGCCGGCGCGAGCCGGTGGTGGGCCGTACGCGCCTCGGTTGCTTCTTGGGATTCGCCACTTATCGTCCTCCTTAAGAGCTTTGGCAAACGACTAGAAGGGGATGTCGTCGCCCCCGAAATCGATGTCACGGAAATCATCCTGGGCGGCCACGTCGGGAGCAGGCCGGGCGCCGCCGCGGACCACAGGTTCGCGGGCGTCGTTCTGACCGCCGATGAACATGACCGTGTCGGCCACGATCTCCACCCTGCTGCGCCTGCCGCCGTCCTGCGCCTCCCAACTCCGTTGGTCGAGCCGGCCGTCGACGGCAACCTGGCGGCCCTTCGTGAGGTACCGGGCACAGTTCTCGGCCTGGGCACCCCACACGACCACGTCGAAGAAGTTCGGCTTCTCGACCCACTGGCCGCTCGAGTCCTTGTACGAGGAGTTGACCGCCACTCCCATCTGGCACACCGAGGTGCCCGAGGGGGTCTGACGGAGTTCGGGGTCGCGGGTCAGGTTGCCCACCAAAGTCACGTGCGCTATGCCGCGAGCCATGTTCTCTCCTAGGACTAGGCTTCTTCAGCGACCGGAACGGGAGCCGCGGCCGTTTGCAGAGGGCCGAAAGGCTTCTCGTGCCGGACGGGCATGAAACGGAGCACGCTGTCGGTGATCCCGAGGACGCGCGTGACCTCGTCGAGGGTCTTGGGCGTCGCCTCGAAGTAGACGACGTAGTAGACACCGTCGAGGGCGTCCTTGATCTCGTACGCGAGACGCTTCTTGCCCCATTCATCGATCTCCACGATGACGCCCTTGTCACCCGTGATGATCTCTCTGGCGCGGTCCAGGACCGCGGTTCGTTCCTCATCCGTCACATCGGTGCGCAGAATGAGAACCAGCTCGTAGCTGTTCAGTTTGGGTCACCTCCTACGGTCTGAACGGCCCCGGCCTCTCTGCCGGAGCAGGGGTGCTGTATGGAATTGTACCCGCGCCGCCGGACGGGTCCGCTGCAGGCCGCCTCCGGACTGCTGAGGCGCGGAGTGCGCAGTATACACCGGCGCTCTGGGATGCACCAAACACGCGGGCCCGGGCCCGGGCCGTCTCGGCCGGGTCGCCGCCTCGCACCGCCCGGCGCAGGCCCGGCGGCCGCGGCTTCATGCTGGATCGAGGAGTCGGGCGCTTATGCCCCGGAGTCAGGACCCCGCATCGCGGCCTCGTCCTGGGTGGCGGCCGGCGGAGCAGTCTGCGACCCGGGTCCCGGCGCGGGGACTGCGCCGGCCTGTTCGGCCGCGGCCCGTCCCGCCGCGGGTGCGCCCACCTGCCCCTCGTACACCGCCCGGCCTCCCGGTCCCTGCGGATAGGGCTGGTAGCGCTCCCTCTCGGCCTCCCGCCTGCGGCGCACGGAGACCCTCCAGGCCCGGTACACGAGATAGGCGATGATGGCAAGGACCACCAGCACCGGGACCAGCACGCCCAGCCCCCTGATGATGGCGTTGAACGCCTTGACCAGGTTGTGAAGCCCATCCTCGAGAGCCGCGACCACCCCCCATCCTTCGTCGGACGCGAACTCTACCCCGGCTTCATAGATGCTCATGGTGATGGTCGAGTAGCTGGTGTGCTCCTCCAGGTAGCGCATCCGCCCCTTCAGCGCCTCCAATTCCTCTTGGGCACGGCTGAGAACCGACTGCACCTGCAGGCTGTCGTCGATGGTCTCGGCCTTGCCCAGAAGCGCCGTGAGGGACGCCACATACGCTTCGGCGTTCTTGATGCGGGCTTCCAGATCGACGTACTCCTCCGTCACGTCCTGGGTGGAGAGGGACTCGTTCTTGAGCGTGCCCAGTTTGGCGGCGTCACTCAGCGCTTGAGCGAAGGAGGTGCTCGGCACCCGGATGGCCACCGTGCCGCTCTTCATGCTGCCGTCTTCTCCGCTTGCGTACGAAGTCGAGCTCACGAGATAGCCGCCGTACCGATCGGCCAGCAGCACAGCCTGGTCGAAGACGGCCTGGAATCTGCCGGTCTCGACCTCGATCTCTAGTTGGGCGTCGCTGATGATCTTCTGGCCTGCCGCGGCCGCCGCGGCGGTCAGCGTGCCGCCCGCCGCCGGCCCGGGATATACGCCCGATGAAGACCCGGGAACGGCGGCGCCGTCTTCCTCGCCGTAGTCCCCCTCTACCCAGGTCGTGGTCGTCGCCGGCCCGGCCGTGGTGGCGCTCGCCCTGGACGCCATCGCGGCCGTGGTGGTCGTGACCTCACTCTCCCCGATACCGGCGCAGCCCGCAGCCCCCACCACTGCGGCCGACCCCATCACGAGCAGCCCCGCCACCAGCACGGCCACCCATCTCTTGGAACCCGTTCCCCCAGGGGGTCTCGCCCCTGGGGACACGGCAGACAAGTGGGACAAGCAGACGCGGGAACAAGATGCCGCGGCCCTACGGGCGCGGCCGAAGACGACATAGCGTCCAACCGGGCCCACACCGGGCGGCCACGACTTCATTCGAGATGCGTAGTTACGCGTTCTGCCTCTGCCCATGGCCTGCCCCCTCTCCCGGTCCTCCAAGCCCTGATGGCACTGCGACGCTGCGCCCGGCCGGCCGGTTCCGCAGACCGGACCGCGCGGTCCCGACCCGCGGCCGCGCGGTGAGCCGAGGGACGCCGCCTACGGTACTCTACGGCAGCAGGTCCTCCACCATCTTCGAGAGCTTCGCGGCGGTAGTCCCGCCTACCAAGGTCTTCACGAGGCGACCCTCGGAGTCGACAAGGACCAGGGTCGGCACGGCCTGCACCTCGTAGGCCGCGGCGACGGCGTCGGAGGCGATCATGACCGGGAAGTCCCATCCGCCCGCGCTCATGAAGTTCTTCATCGCGGCCTCAGTGTCACCGACCGCCAGGACCAACAGCCCCGCCCTTTCTGCTTCGTCTCGATAGAACCTATCGAGTTCGGCGGCCTCCGCCCCGCAGGAGCTTCACCAACTGGCCATGAAGGCCAGCACCAGGGGCCTGCCCCGGTACGCGCTCAAAGAGACGTCCACCCCGTCTAGGGTGACGCCCGTGAAATCAGGAGCAGCATCTTCCGCGACGCTGGAGGGCACCGCCGTGCCGGCGGTCGACTCGGGCTTGGTGGTCGTCGTCCCCTCCGCGCCACATCCCGCAAGCACCGCCGCGGAGACGGCCAGGAGCGTCACCAAGAATATCGCCGCCCCACCCATCGCCGAGGTCCGCCTGCCGCGCTCGCCCGCCATCCACTTCATGCTATAGCTTCCCCTTCCCTGTTCCGGGCGCCGCGACCGCGGCTTTGCCGGGTCCTTCCTCGAGCCCGACCGGACGGAGCCGTCCATGGGTCTCGAACCACCACGTCCCGACTATGCCCACCACCATCATCCCGATGGCAATCCACTGCTGCTGGGTCAACCCCAAGGCCACCGGCTCGTTGGTCCGGATGAACTCGACCAGAAACCGCTCGAGGCCCGCCAGGACGGCGTACGCGAAGATGAGAGAGCCCTCCCGCTTGAACCGGGGGGAGATCACCCACGCGAGAATCGCGAAGATGACCAAGGAGGCCGCCGTCTCATACAGCTGCGTGGGATGGACGGGCACAGTGGTGGGCGGGATCCCTTCCGGGAAGGTCACGCCCCAGGGGAGATCGGTGGGGGTGCCGTGATCACAGCCCCGCAGAAAGCAGCCTATGCGCCCGACCGCGTAACCGACCGATACCGCCAAGGCCCCACTGTCCATCACGGCCGCCAGCCTCTGCTTCGAGAGCAGCGTGACGATGACGACTGCGGCGATCGCACCGAAAAGCCCCCCGAACCAGACCAGGCCGGAGCCGCTCAGCAGGTTCTCAGGCCACTGCTCGGGGTGAAGGATCAGGTAATGGATCTTGGCCCCCAAGAGGCCGCCCACGATGCACGCGATGAGGAGACCGTAGATGAAATCCGGATCGACACCGCGCTTCTTGAACTGCCAGTGGGCGATGAACCCGGCGGAGATGAAGGCAAGGGCCATCATCACCCCGTACGAGTTCAAGGTGAAGCCGCCTATGTGGAGCAGTTCGGGGTACATCGAGGTCCTCCGGCCTCAGGGCCACAGCGTCCCGGCATCGGCGTGACGGCGCCCCGCGATGCCGAGATCACGTGAGAGATCCCGCAAGGACCGCACGGGTCCTCGGCTCTAGTTCGCTCAACTGAAGCCCGAGCTCGTAGAGCACTTGCTGGGTTCGCAGTCGCCGAAGCACGACTGCGACGCACCCCCGACACCGAGCACGCCGCC
>JAJFUK010000167.1 GCA_021372435.1 Actinomycetes bacterium
GCAGACCAAGGCCGATGCCCGGAGCCATGACACAGCCTTCCCTTCGCGGCCCCAGGGTACAGCTCGAGCCGCTCCTCGACGCGGACCTCGAGCCGCTCGGCACGCTGCTCGCCCAACCCGGCGTGCATCGTTGGTGGGGCGACCCCAGTCCGAGCGCCCTCCGGGTGGCCCTGCTCGACGCCTCCGACACGCTCTCGTGGAGCGTGCGCGTGCACGACGAGCTCGCCGGTGCCGCCTCGGCTTTCGACGCCGGCTGGCCCCCGGGCAGCACAGTGGGACTGGTGATCGCCCTCGGCGATGCCTGGCAAGACCGGGGCCTCGGGCCCGAGGCACTCTCGCTCCTCGTCGCGCACTACGTCGGGCGCGGCGTGCACCGCTTCAGTGTCGATCCTGTCGCCGAGAACACGCGCGCCATCCACGCCTACGAATCGTGCGGCTTCCGCCCCATCGGGGTGCTGCGCCAGTACGATCCGGACCCGGCCGGGGGCTGGCGCGACTGCCTGCTCATGGACCTGCTCGCCGGCGAGTTCGTCGACCGGTCCGGAGGGTAGGGGGTGGCTGGGCTGCGTAAGAGCCCTTCGGCCCGCCGCCCGCCCTTAGGTGAGGGCGAGAATCTCCCTCCAGGCCTGGGGGAATTCGCGCAGCAGGGTCTCCCGCTCTGCCGCGTCGAAATCTTCGTACTCGAAGCCCGGTGTCACCACGCAGGTCACCAGCATCCAGCCGGCCGTGATCTCTCCCTTGCCACGCGGGATCACCCGCGCGCCCATCCACCGGCGCGCCGGAACGACCACGCAGGGATTCTCCAGGTCGAGCACTTCCCGAGTGGCCGCGCCCGACAGCCGCCGCGTGCCGTCCGCCGGGACTTCGGCGACCGGCGTGTCTCCGGCCGGCGCTTTCCCAGGCGCCGCTTCGACGGCCGGCCCCTCCGCGGCCGCGACTTCCCTGTCCGGCCCGAGAAGCCAGAGCTCCGCGGGCGCGCCCGCATGGTAGAACCACAGCTCGTCGGAGGCCAGACGGTGAAAGCGGCTGGGACTGCCCGTGGTCAGCAGATAAAGGATGGAGGTCACCAGGGAGCGGGGGCCGGTGGTCGTCTGCACCATGGCCGCCGCTCTATAGGTCTCGCGGAAGAACCCGCCCTCGCGGTGGGGCTCCAGACCAAGCATCTCCGCCACCTGCCGCGCGGATGGCTGCTTGAAAGCGCGATCCCCACCGGCCGGCCGCCGGTTCACCGCTCTTCCAGCACGACCGGGTTACGCAGGTAGCCTACCCCGTCGATCTCGACCTCGACCACATCTCCGGGTTGGAGCGGACCGACCCCCGACGGCGTACCCAACATGATCATGTCGCCGCGGTTGAGGGTCATGGCCTGGCTGACTATGGAGATGATCGTGAACGGATCGCGGATCATGTCGCTCAACTGGGCCTCTTGACGCACCTGCCCGTTCACCCTGGTGCGAAGCCAGGCGTCGGGGCCCGGGTATTCGGTCTCCAAGAACGGCCCGGCCACTGCGAAGGTGTCGTATCCCTTGGCCCGCCACCACTGCTTGTCCTGGCCCTGCTGGTCCCGCTCGGTCACGTCGTTGGCGCAGGTCCAGCCCAGCACCGCGGTGGCCGCTTCCTCAGGCGTCGCCCTCCGGATATCCCGGGAGATGACTACGGCCAGCTCGCCTTCGTGCTCCACCCGGGTGGCGTCGAAGGGATAGACGATGGCGTCGTTGTGGCCTATGAGACTGGACGGCGGTTTCAAGAACAGAAGAGGGTGCGGCATCCGCCGGAGCCTCTGCTCGTCGAGCTGCACGCCGGGGGACCGGCCTACCATCTCTCGTATGTGCTCGCGGAAGTTCCAGCCCACTCCCAGGATCTTTCCGGGAGCCGCGGGCGGCAGCAACCGGACCTGGTCCTCCGTGACGACGGTCCCCGCCTGCCGGGACGGCGCCTCGATAAGGTAGCCGCTACAGGTGACCGTGGCTTCGCATACCTCGCCCTGGTACTCGAGCCTAGCCAGCTTCATCGCGTCTCCCGGTAGTCATCTCGGCCCGCCTCCTGGTCGTCATCCATCGAGCCGTCCGACGCCGGCTCCGGCTCCGAATGCTGTTCCCGATCCGGTTCGCCGCCCGCCGGAACGCGCTCCTCCCCCAACCGGCGCAGCAGCCCGTAAGATATGGAATCCACCAGCGCCTGCCAGGAAGCCTCGACCACGTTCTCCCCTACTCCGACGCTGCCCCAGGTGTCGTGCCCGTCGGACGAGTCGATGAGTACCCGGGTGGTCGCCGCGGTCCCCCGGTCTTCGTCTAGGATGCGCACACTGTAATTGATGAGGCGGATGTCGTGCACCTCCGGGAACCGGCGCTCGATCGCCATGCGCAGCGCCTTGTCGAGGGCGTTCACGGGACCGTTCCCCTCGGCGGTCTCGAGGTACCGTTCACCGTCCACATGCACCTTGACCGTAGCCTCGCTGGTGGTCTCGCCGTCCTCCCGTTTCTCCACGATGATCCGGAAGGTCTCCAGGTGGAACAACTCCACCTTCAGGCCCAGCTCGGCCCTCAGCAACAGCTCGAACGAGGCGTCGGCCGCCTCATAGTGGTAGCCGATGTGCTCCTTCTCCTTGATCCTTTTCAGCAGCCGGTCGGCCAGCTCTTTCTCCTCGCTCACGGGATAGCCCAACCGTCTCACCCGCTGTGCGATGGTCGCCCGCCCGGAGAGCTCCGAAAGCAGCACGCGGGGGGAGTTGCCCACCAGGGCCGGGGCGATGTGTTCGAACGTGGCGGGATCGCGCTCGACGGCCGCGATATGCATCCCGCCCTTGTGGGCGAAGGCGTTGTGGCCCACATAGGGCTGGTGCGGGTCGGGGGCGACGTTGCACAGTTCAGCCACGAAGTGGGCCGTATCGGTCAGCTTGGCCAGGTCGGCGCCGGACACGCAATCGATGCCCATCTTGAGCTTGAGTGCAGGGATGATCGAGCAAAGATCGGCATTGCCGCAGCGCTCGCCGTAGCCGTTGATGGTGCCCTGCACCAGATGGGCGCCATGCGCCACCGCGACCAGGGAGTTGGCCACGGCGCAGCCTGCGTCATTGTGGGCGTGGATGCCGACACCGCAGGCCCCGCCCAGGGCCGACACGACGTGCTCGACCGCCTCGGCCACCATCATCGGCAAAGCGGCCCCGTTGGTGTCGCAAAGACAGACCGACTCGGCTCCCGCCTCGGCCGCGGCCCGCAGGCAGGCGAGCGCGTACTCGGGATGGGCGGCGTAGGCATCGAAGAAGTGCTCGGCATCATAGAAGACCCGCTTGCCCTGCCGGCGCAGGAAACCCACCGACTCGGCGATCATGCGCAGGTTCTCGTCGCGGTCGACCCGCAGGACCTTCTGCACGTGCAGGTCCCAAGTCTTGCCGACTACCGTGGCGATGGGAGCCCAGCAGTCGGCCAGGACCCGGAGTTGCCGGTCGTTATCCGCCGTGGCGCCCCTTCCCCGGGTCATGCCGAAAACCGCTACCTCCGCGTCTCCCAGAGCCTGCCGCTGGAGCTTCCGGAAGAACTCCTCATCCTTGGGGTTCGACCCCGGGAAGCCGCCCTCGATCACCTTGACGCCCAGGTCGGCCACCCGGACGGCGATGCGCAGCTTCTCGTCCACCGACACGCTCATGCCCTCCCGCTGCATGCCGTCGCGCAGCGTCGTGTCGTAGAGGATGAGGGGGCGCGCCGGGGTCACCGCGCGCTCCCCACAGAGTCTGGGTCCGCGGTCGTGCGGGCGCTGCCTGCGTTCTTGACCTGCACTTATCCCTCGCAGCCTGACCGGCGTTGATTCATTCCGGATCGAGTTCTTAGAGACCGACCGGCGTCCCGGTGCTCTGAGCGTACTCGCGGAAGCCGGCGATGATCTCCCGGGAGACGGGGCCGGGGACGCCCGCCCCGATGACCCGCTTGTCCACCTCGACCACCGGGCCCACCTCGGCCGCCGTCCCGGTCAGAAAGGCCTCGGCGGCGTTGTAAACGTCGTAGAGGGTATAGAAGCCTTCCTCGACTTCCATGCCCATCCCGGCGCCCAGCCGCATGACCACCGCGCGGGTGATGCCGCGCAGGGCTCCCAGCGATGGATGCGGGGTCATCAGTCGGCGTCCTTTGACCAGAAAGAAGTTGTCGGCAGTGCACTCGCACACGTAGCCGGACGTGGTAAGGAAAAGTCCCTCGTTGATATCGGTCCCCCGGAGTTCCAAGGCGCCCATGATGTTGTTGAGGTAGTTGAGGCTCTTGACGGCCGGGCTGATGGCTTGGGGATCGTTGCGGCGCGTCGAGAGGGTCTTGATCTTGAAACCCTTCTCATACACCTCCGGCGGGTACAGAGTGATGCCGCCCGCGATGCAGAACACCGTCGCCTGAGGGCACTTGTTCGGATTGAGCCCCAGATCGCCCTTGCCGCGGGTCACCACCAGACGGACGTACCCATCGACGACCTCGTTGCGCCGGATGGTATCCATCATGGCCTCGATCAGCCCACCCCGCGATAGGGGGATCTCCAGCGCTATGGCCTGAGCCGACGCGTAGAGCCGGTCGATGTGCGGATCCATCTCGAACACCCGCCCGCCATAGATCCGGATGCCTTCGAACACCCCGTCACCGTAGAGGAGACCGTGGTCGAAGACGCTGATCTTGGCATCATCCTCGCCATAGAACCGGCCGTCGATGTAGATCTGCATTAGAGCCTCCCTGGGCCCTGCCCAGGCCCGGACCGTTGGATACGTGTCAGTATACAAAATCCGGCCCGCTTCCGGCCGGGAGGTAAGCCGTACTGCCTGAAGGATCCCTTCTAGAGCAGCGACCCCACCTGGTAGACGATCACACCGAGCACAAAGGCGACCACCAGCATGAGGGCGATGCTGGTCCCGGTCCACCGCCACGATCGCGACTCCTGGCGGATGGCCGCCACAGTCGCCACGCAGGGGACGAACGTCATCTGCACGGCGAGGAAGGCGGCCGCCGCGGCCGGTGTGAGCACGCCCGCCACCTTCCCGGCCAGGTCGACCCCCGCCTCCGATCCGAAGAGGATGCCCAGGGTGGCCACGGTGTTCTCCTTCGCTACGAAGCTCGAGATCAGAGCGACGATCAGGCGCCAGTCCCCCAGCCCCATAAGGGCGCCAACCGGCTCCAGGAAGCGCCCGACGGTGCCGAGCACGCTGTCGCCGGCGTCCGGTCCCGGGTAGGCGGAGAGGGCCCAGATCACGGCCGATATCACGACGATCAAGGTACCGGCCTTCTTGATGAACGCCCAGGTGTTGCGCCAGACATACATCCCGATGGTACGGGCATTCGGCTTGTGGTAGAGGGGCATCTCCATGATGAAGGCGCTGCGGTCGCCTTTGAAGACGAGCCTATTGGCCGTCAGGCCCACCAGGCCCAAGACCACGATGTTGCCGCCCACCAGCGCCAAGAGGGCCCACGGGGCCGCGCCCCCGAAGAAGGCCGGCGCCAGGAAGACCAGCACGGCCAGGCGACCCGTGCAGGGGACGAACGGGGTCAGCATCATGGTGAGTATGCGCGACCGGCGTTCCTCGATGATACGGGTACCCATGATCGCCGGCACGTTGCAGCCGAAACCGATGAGCAGAGGCATGCACGACTTGCCGTGGAGGCCTATCCAGTGCATATAGCGGTCCATGACGTAGGCCGTGCGGGAGATGTAGCCCACATCCTCGAGGAACCCCAGCGCGAAGAAAAAGACGACAAGGATGGGTAAGAAGGAGAGGACGGTGCCGACGCCGGCCACCACCCCGTCGACGATCAGGCCTGACAGCCACGGGGGCGCGCCCTCGAGCGCACCGCGCAGCAGGTCCGAGAGCCCTCCGTGGACGAGCCCGCTGAGCGCGTCCGCCGCCGGGCTGCCCACCGCGTAGGTCAGCCCGAACATGGCCGCCAAGACCGCCAGCAGCACCAGCAGACCCCAGAAGGGATGGGTAGCCACCCGGTCGACGTGGTCGGTGACGCTGGTGACGCCGCGGCGCGGCCGTACGACGGCCGCACGCACCATGCGCGCGATCCAGTCGTAGCGTCCGCCCGCTATGTCGATGTAGGCGTCGTCGTGGCCGGCCAGCACCTTGTGTATGGATTCCCAGACCTCCGGAGCCGCACGCTTGACCACCTCGGCCACGTCGCCGTCGCCCTCGAGCAGCTTAAGGGCCACCCAGCCGGCCGGGTACCCGGCCGGCGAGCGGCCGGCCAGAAGCCTCTCGATCTCGGCCAGCACCGGCCGGTGTTTCTCTCTGATCAGCGGGCGGTTCGGCTCGAACGATGCCGGGTGCTCGGCCAACGCCACCGCCGCGTCGACAAGCGCGGACAGGCCCTTGCCTTTACTCGCCACCAGTTCGACGACCGGCACCTTCAAAGCCGCCTCCAGCACCCGCGGTTCCACGTGCACACCATGCGCCTCAGCCACGTCGACCATGTTGAGACCGACCACCACCGGGACCGGTAGCAAAAGCAACTCGGCGACCAGGTAGAGGTTGCGCTCCAGCGAGGCCGCGTTGACGATGACGATCACCACGTCGGGCGGGTCCTTGATGAGATAATCGCGGGCGATGCGCTCTTCTTCAGAGCCCGAGGTCAGGCTGTAGGTCCCCGGCAGGTCGACGAGCTCGATGCGGTGGCCACCGTGATGGAAGTAGCCCGTCGTCTTCTCCACGGTCTTCCCGGGCCAGTTCCCGACATGTTGGTCCAGGCCGGTCAAAGCGTTGAAGACGGTGCTCTTACCTACATTGGGCTGGCCGGCCAAAGCGAAGGTCAGGTCGCGTCGCCGCTCCCCGGCCGGGTCCACTATTCGTCCCCCGGGTAGGATCCGTCCTCCAGGCAGGCCGAGTCGCCCTCCCCATCGGGCAACGGTTCGACCGTCACCCGCGCCGCCTGCCCCCGACCCAACGCCAGCCGCGCACCGTGGGTCTCGATGATGAGCGGGCAACGGCCCCAGTTCTGCAGTACCCGCACCTCGGCGCCCGGAGTCAAGCCGAGCGCGATCAGACGCCGGGCCAGACCGCGGGAGTGCGGCAGATCCATCACGACGGCCCGTGAGCAGGCGGGAAGATCGACCAACGTCGTCATGATGCGGCCCTCAGGGTCGAATCGCCGTGCCCGGGGTCCGGGTCGCAGGGGCCGCAGTGCGCGCTGTGCTTCTCCGCGTACCCGACGAAATGGGCGAGCACATCGGGTTCGAGCACGTGCTCCAGACGGCAGGCCGCCGTCTCCGCCTTCGCTTCCGCGACACCGAGCACACCCGTGAGAAAGTCGCGGATGGCGAGATGGCGCCGCTCGACCTCCACGGCGATGGCGGTGCCCGCCTCGGTGAGCGTCACGTGACCGTACGGCGCGTGAGTCACCAGCCCCCGAGAGGCCAGAGACTTGAGCGCCCCCGTAACCGAAGGCCGGGAGACGTCCAGGCGGCCGGCGATCTCGCTGACCCTGGCCACCCGCGAGGCCCTCTCCAACCGAAGGATGGCTTCGAGATAGTCCTCCAGGCTCGCGCTGAGAACCTCAGCCTCGCCCGGGCCGGGCGAGGCGTCCGACCCGCCATCATGTCTGCCGTCTTCAGTCCTTCTCGCCATTCAAGCCCTCATGATCCCGGTTAAGTTAGCCGTGCCTATTTTAGTGCTGCTTGCCTAACTTGACAAGGGAGCGACGCGGCATGAGGGCGCCGGCCGGCGTGGGCCGGCGCCCGCTCTATTCTTGGATGAAGCCCAGGCCCACGGCCCCAGGGCCGATATAGGTGCCGATGACCGACCCTACGATGCTCGCAGGGCGCAGGTGTATCCTGCGGTCGGACACCGCCATGAGCATCTCACGTAGCCGTTCCATCACCGGCAGGTTCAGACCGTGCGACAGGTTGGCGTAGATGTCGGAGCCGGGCTCCGTGCGTTCGAGCAGGCAATCGCGAAGTATCTCGAGGGCCCGGCCGAGACCCCGGGCCTTCTTGTAGGCGTCGGCCACGCCGTCCTTGATCTCGAGGACCGGCTTGATGTTGAGAAGCGTGCCCACCAGGTGGGACGCCCGCCCGATCCGCCCCCCTTTATACAAGTAGTCGAGGGTGGTCGGCAAGAAGACGAAGGTCTTATTGGCGTGGAAGTACTCGAGGTAGGCATCGAACTCCTGCTGAGGCACCCCCCGGTCGATGCGCTCCATCATCCGGTCGACGAGGAGGGCGATGCCTCCGGTGGCCAGACGCGAATCCACGACGGTGACCCCGTCCACCGCCGCGGCCGCCATGCGGGCCGTCTCACAGGTACCGCTGAACTCGGCGCTCAGATGGACCGAATACACCCTCTGATATTCCTCACGCAGGCGTCTATAGAGCTCGATCCACGTTCCGGGCGGAGGCTGCGACGTCTTGGGAAGCTCGGAGGCGGCCGCCAACTTCTCGTAGAACTGCTCCGGTCTCAGCCCCACCCAGTCCAGATAGGACTCCTCTCCGAAGAACACGGTGAGCGGGACCAGCGTGAGGTTCGGGTCGTGTGCAAGTCCATCGGGCAGATCGGCGGTCGAATCGACCACCATCGCGGTCGTGGTACGGTCGATGATCAAGCCGGCCTTATTTCTTGGCCGGAGGCGCGGGCACGATCACGAGGGCGCACTTGGCGTGCGCGACCACTTGGCGGCTGATCGAGCCGAGCAACATCTCCGTGAAGGTGCCGTGGCCGCGTCTGCCGACGACCATCAGCTCCGCATCCGTCGCGTTGTCCAGCAGGGCCTTCGCCGCCTGGCTCTCGACCACGACCTCCTCATGCTCGACGGTGGGTTCCTTCTCGTCGACCAAGGCGGCGGCTTCCTGGGCCACCCGGATGGCGTTCTCCCTGAACTCCTCGTAGAACTCCTTGCCGGCGACCACGCTGGCCAGGACCGAGGCGGGGATCTCCCACGCGCTCACTATCCTCAGCTTGGACCCGCGAAGCGCGGCTTCCTTCATGGCGAAATCCAGAGCGATGGCCGCGCCTTCAGAGCCGTCGACACCAACGACGATGATCCCCATGTGACCTCCATTCTCCGGTGGATACCTTCCCGCCTGCCGGGTCCGGAGGCGCCGCGGCGCCCCCCGACACTCTCAGCATACCCTCAGAAGGCGCCGACCGCTCAGCCTTTGGCCACGAAGCCCGCTACCAGATCGCCCACCGCGTCGGTCCCCATTCCCATCTCCCCCGCGGCCATCGATTTCATCCGGGTCACCGCGTACGCGATACCCTTTTCGATAAGGGCGGCCGCGTGGGTCTCACCCAGGTGCTCCATCATCATCTGGACCGCCCCGATGGCGGCCAAGGGGTTGATGGCGTTCTTGCCCGTCCACTGGGGAGCGGTCCCGCCGATGGGCTCGAACATGCTCACCCCCTCGGGGTTGATGTTACCGCCGGCCGCTACGCCCAGGCCGCCCTGGGTGATCGCCCCCAGGTCGGTCACGATGTCGCCGAACATGTTCTCGACCACCATAACGTCGAACATCTCCGGACTGGCCACCATATACAGGCAGGTCGCGTCGACGTGGTAGTACTCGCGCTTGATGTCGGGGAACTCCTGGTCGCCGATCTCGGCGAACACCCGGTTCCACAGCCTGTACATGTGGGTAAGGACGTTGGACTTGCCGATCAGAGCCAGAGTGTTGTCCGGGCCGACGCCCCGCGCCTTCCTGCCGTGCCTGCGGGTGTAAGCGAAGGCATAGCGGAGACAGCGGGCCACCTGGTCGTACGTGTAGACCATCTCCTGGATGGCCACCTCGTCCGTCGTGCCCGGCCGGGAATTGCCGCCCATGCCCGTGTACATGCCCCCGCTGTTCTCGCGGATCACGCAGTAGTCGATCTCCTTGGGGCCCTTGTTCTTGATGGGAGTCTCGACCCCCGGGATCAGCCGGACGGGACGCAGGTTGATGTACTGATCGAGGGCGAAGCGGGCCTTGAGTAGGACCCCCTGCTCGAGGATGCCCGGAGCGACGCCGGGATGCCCCATGGCTCCCAAGAACACGGCGTCGTGCTCTTTGAACTCCTCGATGGCCCAGTCGGGCAGGGTCTCTCCGGTGCGCAGGTACCGCTCGCCGCCGAAGTCGTAGGGGGTGAACTCCACGGTGAATCCGGCTTCGGCCGCCGCGGCCTTCAGGACCTTGAGGCCTTCGGCCACCACCTCGGGGCCGGTGCCGTCTCCGGGCATGACGGCGATCTTGTAGTGCATGGTCGTCCTTTCGTTCCGGGGGCGCCGGCGCAGCCGGCGCCCCGGGGTCGTCGGGCGCCGCGGCCCG
>JAJFUK010000186.1 GCA_021372435.1 Actinomycetes bacterium
CAGGACATACAGACCGTCGTGGAACGTATCGATGAAGATGTTGCCCCGGTTGTCCACCACAACATCTTCGGTCGTAGCGATGAGGGGCCCGGGGTACAGGTCGCCGGTCTTGTTGTTGAAGAGCCACTTCTCCGGATCGGGCGGGATGAAGTAGGCGATCTCCCGCGGTACGAAGGGATCGCTGATGTCGTACACCCGCAGCCCGGCATGGAAGTGGCAGCAATAGACGCGGTCGTTCCTATCTTCGAGGGCCGGGTGGTAGTGGGGCTCATGGATGTTGTGAGGCCCGAAGGGCCCGACACCCACGCCGGGGATCTCGTTGAAGTTCTTGTACGGCCACCCTTGCGGGATCTCCGGGTAGGGGAAGATCGAGATCAGTGTCGGGTCGGTGGGATCGGAGATGTCGACCATCCCGATGAAGTTGAGGGGCTGGGCCCCGCTCCGCTTGGTGATCTCCTCGTTGAAGACCGAGTAGCGTTCTCCCTCGCTGGTCATGACCGCGTAATCGCGCCGGGAGAGAGGCAACACCGTATGGCAGCGCGCCCCGGCCAGCTTGCCGGCCAGCGGCGGATGATGCTTCAGCCGGCCGACCAACTGGGGTAACGTGATGTCGGAGATGTCGAGGACCACCATCCCTGCGCCGCCCCAACTCACGTAAGCGAGATCGCCCTTCGGATAGGCGGGCCCGTGCATGACCGCACTGTCCAGCATGGCCATCTCGGGATCGAAGTCGGGACCGTGCTCCTCCGGAAGCTGCCCCGCCAGCCACTGGTCGGGCATCCACCAGCGCCCTACCTCCACCGGGTGGGTGGGGTCGATGATGTCGAGGATCCGATAGATGTAGTTGCGGAAACCCTTGCAGGTGGCAGAGAGGTGAAGGTAGCGGCCGCCACTGTAGAAGAACCGATGTACTCCCCCCATTCCGCCGCTGTCCCACTGAGAGAGCTTCTTGGGAGCGACCGGGTCGGTGACGTCCCAGATGATGACACCCTGCTCGAAGGGGTCTTCCCACTCGCTGCCGTGCAGCCGGGGTAGCGTCCCGCCCAGAGCGGTGATCATGAGGCCGTCGGCCACCTGGATCTTCGGCGTCCCCTGTCCGGGAAGATCGGGCCCGGGGATGAACTTGAGGTACTCGGGCTTGGTGGGATCGGTCACGTCGACGATGGCCCAGCCCGGGTGTTTGAAGTGGGCGCCGTAAAGGTAGTAGCGCCCGTCGACCGCCTGCATAGCCATCTGGAACCAGGGTCTGCCCTGGAGGTCGTTGTACCCGATCTGTTCGATGTTCTTTGCGAATGCCGGTTTGCCTGCCATGGTCACTCCTCAGTACGTCCCATACTCCTTCGCCGCGTCGATCATGGCCGCGAAGTTCTCTTCTTTGGCGGTGTCGGCCCCGGCTCCAACGTCCAGGATGAAGCCGCCCTCCCCTTTGACCTCGTCGATAAGCCTGCGGCAGTACGCCGTCACCTCGCCGGGGGAGCCGAGTTGCAGCAGGGAGAGCGGCACATTGCCCGCGATACAGGCGATGCCTTCGAGCGCCTGCTTGGCCCTGCGCATGTCGGTCTGGTCGAAGTGCCAGACCGTGCGGCCGGCTGGTAGGTCGCGAATGATCTCGAGCCGCGAGTCGTATGACCCCTCAGCGAAGAGATAGGGCACCAGGCCTTCCTCGGTGAGGCCGAGGCACATCTTGCGCAGAGTAGGCCAGTAGAAGGTGCGGAACTGCTCGTCGCTCATGAAGCCGTCCGCTCCCTTGTGCAGGGGGATGAAAACGGCAGGAGGCACGAAGGGCGCGGCTTTGCGAGTCACGTACTTGAGAAGCACCGGGAGCAGACGCTCGCAGGCCGCGAGCACCTTGTCGGGATACCGGTACAAATCGGTCACGATACCCCGGGTGCCGCGCAGAGTGTCACCCAGGAAGTCGAACGGCGCCCAGGTCACAAGACCTGGGTGTGTGGGGAACCCTTCGGCCATCAGGCGCATGTCCAGACCGATGCTGAACTGCGCCCAAGCCGCGGCCTGCTTCCCCATCTCCAGCAACTTTGAGAATGCCTCTTGGAGCTCGGGGTCTCCCCAGCCCGCCACCCAAAAGTCGGCTCCGCAGAGCTGCACCATCCCGAAGGGCGCCTCGAACTTCGCCATGCCGGCCAACGCGCCGTTGGTGCGGGGAATGTAGGTACGCAGCATGTAGCCGGTGGGATCCTCGATGAGGTCGTCGTACTCTTCGGCGGCCATCCACTCTTTCTCTACGTACTGGAAGCCTGCCGTCGGCGGAACACCGCGGCCCGGCCGGCTGAAGAGCTTGTAGTCGAGGGCATCGAAGATGGGCCCGGCGCCCGCCGCAGCGATCGCCGCTCCCACCATGGCGTCGGGCCCGAGCCTGTGGGCGTAGCTCACCCAGGCTTCGGCGGCCTTCTCCTGGTCGTACATGACGTCGTAAGGAGTGAACCCCGCCCGATAGGCCGGGTAGAACTGATTGAGGGTGGTGACCGGTACGCGGTCCGGCGTCCTCTCGAGAAGGATGGCGTCCTTCAGCCTGGCCGCTCTGGCTTTGTATCCGGTTTCGGCCTCCCGGCCGGCGAACGGCACCCCGGGATCGCAGAAGAAACGGAAGCGCAGCTCCAGTCTCTGGACCGGGGTGAGCTCCGCCCACTGCAGTTCACTTTCCACCTTTACCTCTTCCGTTTCTTCCAGCCGGCGGATCGCGACGGTCTTCCCGGACCGGCGAAGCCGCCGGGCCGGAACTTGCTACCTCCATCGAGCCCGACGACCTCGAAGTTCGAGGCGACGTCGACCCCTGGTGATCGGGGCCGGCGGCGTAGCCGCCGGCCCCGATCACTGCCGTCCGTCCGGACGGGTCAAGTACTCCGCTACCGGCAGTCCCCTCTAGTTGAGGCCTCTCACGAAGGTGAACTGCGCACCTTTGACCTGGAACTCCACCATCTGGCCGTAGACGCCTTCAGTGGTCTCGTCGGGGGTGAAGGTCTGCAGTCCCTGGAGGGTCGGGACGTCGGTCAGGTTGATGAGGGCGTTGCGCACTGCTTCCTTGTCGTCGACGGTCCCCGCGGCGTCCACGGCGGCCTTAAGCAGCGTGAAGTAGTCGGAGCCGCAGGCCGCGAAGAAGTCCGGCATCGCGTTGTACTTCGCTTGGTAGCGCTGCACGAAGTCGAGCTGGATGTCTTTGACCGGCCAGTCGTCGGGCAGACCCGCCGGATTGACGATGCCGCCGGAGTCCGTCACGTAGAAGCCCTCAACGGCCTCGGGACCCATCATGAAGATGGCCGGGTGGGCGGCGGCCGGCGACCCGTGGATCGGCACCGTCACGCCCAGAGCAACCAGCCCCTTGTAGAGCACCGGAGCCGCGATGGGATTCACCGAGATGAAGACCGCGTCGGGCTTCAGCTTGTTGTACTCCTCCATCATCCGGTTGAGGATGGGCTGGAAGTCGGTCTGGTCGAAGCCGAAGGTATCGGGCATCTTGGTAAGGGTGAAGCCGTTGGCCGGACCGAGCTCGACCAGCTTGTCGAGGGTCTCGTTGTGGATCGATAGGATGTCGGAGATGGCCAGGATGTTCTTGTACCCGTGCGCCTTGATGAGTTGCACATAGCCGTCGGCCTGCACGACCGGACCGGCGCTCATCATGACGCTCCACTGGTACTTCTTGCTGGCCTGCTGCGCGAGGGTGGTGGGGCCGGTCCCGACCATCACCATCTTGACCTCCTCGCACATCTCCCGGGCCGCTTCCTGTCCGTACTGGATGAACGGGCCCACGAAATAGTCGATCTTGGTCTGCTCAATCAGTTTGGTGAGGGCCGTGACCATGCCGGTGACCTCAGACGCGTCGTCCTCGATTATCAATTCGATCGGACGACCGGCGAGGCCCCCGTTGGCATTGAGGTACTCCACCGCCAGCTGGGCACCCTGCTGCACCGAGATGCCGGGGGAGGCGCTCGGGCCGGTGAGGCTGGTGATAAGGCCCACCTTCACGGGCTCACCGGTTGCCGGACCGCCGGGCGCGGCCGTGGTCTCGGTGCTCGGAGCGGCCGTGGTCTCGGTACTGGGAGCCGCCGTCGTCTCGGTGCTGGGAGCCGCCGTCGTGCTTGGCGCCGCCGTAGTAGTAGTTTCCTCCTCGCCGCCGCAGGCCATCGCCGTAAGAGCGATGACCAGCAGCACCGCGATGAGTCCTGCCAGCATGAACCGCTTCTTCATCTGTCTGCTCCTCTCCTTGGTATTGTGTTTGCCGTCTTTACCCTGTCCCTCGCGACTCTTTCCCTTGCCTGAAAGCGTGCGTCAAGCACGGCTG
This sequence comes from Actinomycetes bacterium, assembly GCA_021372435.1. Taxonomy (GTDB): domain Bacteria; phylum Actinomycetota; class Thermoleophilia; order RBG-16-64-13; family RBG-16-64-13; genus RBG-16-64-13. The sequence continues at coordinate 4,298 of JAJFUK010000186.1, forward strand.
GCCCCGAGATAGCCGGCCTGCACGCGTTCATCCGTCCTCAAGTCCTGCGACAGCCCGGAGACTACCACGCTCCCCGTCTGTAGCACGATGCCACGATGTGCGAGCGAGAGCGCCATCTCCGCGCTCTGTTCCACCATCAGCATGGTCAGCCCCTGTTTGTTGAGCTCCGCCAGGGCGTCGAAGATGCGCTCCACCATAAGAGGGGCAAGACCCATGGAAGGCTCGTCCAACACCAGAAGGTCCGGCTTCCCCACCAGAGCCCGGCCGATGGCCAGCATCTGCCGTTCTCCGCCCGAGAGAGTGCCGGCCGGCTGCCTGCGCCGCTCTCCCAAGATGGGGAAGAGCTCATAGACATAGGCGATGTCGTCGTCGAGCGTGGCCCGCCAATCACGCCGTCCGGAGCTGCCCACCACCAGGTTGTCCTGTACCGACAGGTCGCCGAAGAGCCGCCGCCCCTCGGGCACTTGGCGCAGCCCAAGGGCCGCGATCTTGTCCGGAGCCAAATGAGTTATGTCGACTCCCTTGTAGACGACCGAACCACGGTTGGGCCTGAGCAGGCCGGAGATAGTATGGAGAAGCGTGGTCTTCCCGGCCCCGTTCGCACCGAGGATGGTGACCACTTCACCCTTCGGCACGGTGAAAGAGACACCGTGGAGCGCCTGGATGGCGCCGTAGGACGTGGCGAGGTCTTCGACCACCAGGAGGTTCTCCGGTTCCGGGCAGGCGCCCGTGGTCAGGTGACGGGTCTGACACAGATCCCGACGGCCGTCGAGCTTCACTCCCAGATAGGCCTCGACGACGACCGGGTCCTTCCGCACTACTTCCGGACGGCCCTGAGAGATGAGGCGGCCGTAATCGAGAACATACACGTGCTCGGAGATGCCCATGACCAGTTCGATATCGTGCTCCACCAGTAGCACGGTGATGCCCGCCTCGCGGATGCGGCGGATCTGCTCGACCAGATGGACCCGTTCAGAGGCGTTCATGCCTGCCGCCGGTTCATCCAGGAGGAGTAGTCGCGGTTCGGAGGCCAGGGCCCGCGCGATCTCGACGAGACGCTGCGACCCGTAGGGCAGGCCTGCCGCGGGCGCCGCGGCGAACCCCTCAAGCCCGACGGTGGCCAGGGCCCGCATGGCCCGTTCCCGCGAGGTCTTCTCTTCTTTGCGCTGGTGGGGAAGCCCAAGTCCTCCCGCCCACAGCCCGGTCCTCTCGTGTCGATGGCATCCGACCAACACGTTCTCGAGCACGCTCATGTTCGGATAGATCCGCAGGTTTTGGAAGGTGCGCGCCATGCCCAGGCGGGCCGTATCCGCCGCCGACATCTTGGTGACGTCCCTGCCCGCGAACCGGACGGTGCCCGCCGTCAACTTCTGAAGGCGGCTGGCGGCATTGAAGAAGGTGGTCTTGCCCGCTCCGTTCGGCCCGATAAGGGCGACGATCTGGCCTTCCCTGACCTCGAGGGACACCTCGTCCACCGCCTTCAGGCCCCCGAAGTGCACCGAGAGGCCTTCCACCTCCAGAAGGGGCGTTCCGGCGGCGCCCGTCCCCCCGGTCACGGTCCCGCTCAGGCCGTCGGCCGGCGGCCCTGACTCCAACGAGGACGGGACGGCCGGAGCCGCGCCCATGTCGACCGGCACCGCGGAGGCCGAAGCCTGCGGGAGTCCCACCGAAGTCGTGCACTGCCCGGCGGGCCGCTCTTCTTCGGCCGCCACGAGACACTCGACCGGCTCACGCAGCTTCTCCTTATGGAAGAGCGACCGCAGCCAGGCCCGTTGCTCGGGTCGCAGCGCAAGACCGGAAGGCAGAAACACCAGGAGCAGGATCATGATAAGGGAGTAGGCCACCCCGCTGTACTGCTGGATGCCCGAAAAGCCCCTTATCACCCAAGTCATCAAGATGGCTCCGATGATGGCGCCCCATACGGAGCCGCCCCCGCCGATCAGCATCATGACGATAGGGATGATGGCCGCCGTGAAGGTGAAGGCTCCCGGCGTGACGGCGGTAGTGACGAACGCGTAGAGTCCGCCGGCCAGACCGCACAGGACCGCGCTGGTGACAAAACCGAGCAGCTTCCAGTTGGCGGTCCGCATCCCCAGCGTCGACGAGGCGATCTCGCTGGTGGCGATCGCTCGAAAAGCCCGGCCTACCCGGCCTTTGAGCGCTCGAGAGATGAAAAGGAGGATGAGGATGGCGATGATCCACGCCAGATAGTATTGGCGCATCGCGCCTGCAAACTCGAACCCCAAGATGCTGAGCTTGGGGACGGGCGCGAATCCGGTGGTCCCCCCGGTGAGCGTGCGCAGGTTGTTCACCAAGACCAGGAATATCTGGCCCAAGCCGATGGTGGCCAAAGCCAGGTAGAAGTAGCGCAGTTTGAGTACCGGACGGCCGACGATGAGGGCGACCGCACCCGAAGCCACGGCCCCGATGACCAGGGCCGCCAACGTGGGAACATCGAGCTTCATCGCCAGGAGTCCGGCCACATAGGCGCCGATCCCGTAGAAGGCCGAATGACCGAACGACAATTGGCCGGCTTGGCCCAAGATGATGACGACTGCCATGGTGATGATGGCGTAGAGACCGGCCGAGGTCATGACCCTCATGCCGTAGTCGTTAGGGAAGACCAGGGGCCAAACCAATAGGACGACGATCAGGAGCGCCTTGAAGATGGTCCCGCGGTTCTGATTCCACGAGAAGCCGCGACTTGACCCGGCCATCACGCCTCACCTTCCGTCGAAGGGCGGCCGAGAAGACCGGTCGGCCGGAAGTACAGCACCAGTATGAGGATGGCGTAGGCTATCGCATCCTGGTAGCCGGCCGGCAAGAAGCCGGTGGCCAGGGATTGGATGATACCCAGCACAAGCCCGCCGACCACGGCTCCTGTACTGGATCCCCAGCCGCCGAGAACGGCGGCCACAAAGCCGGATAGGGCATAGATCCCCCCGGATAGGTACGAAGTCGGGGTCAGGGGGGTGATGGCGATGCCGCCCAGCGCCCCGATGGCCGCCGAGATGGCGAACGCCAGCAGGATCATGCGGCCGGTGTTGACTCCGGACAGACTGGCGGCGCCCGGATCGGCGGCCGTGGCGCTCATCTGCTTGCCGATGCGCGTGAAATTGGTGAGCAGGTAGAGGCCGATGAGCACCAGGACCATGAGCCCGATCACCCACAGGCTCTGCCGGAACACGTTCACGCCGCCGACCGAGATGACCTGCTCGCCGGTGAAGGCGGGGACGCTCTTGCCGTATGGGCCCCAACGCAGCAGCGAAACGTTCTCGAACAGGATGCTGAGGGCGATGGTGGCCAGGATGATCGAAACCAGCGAGACCTTGATCAGGGGTTTCAAGACGAGCAGGTACATAAGGACGCCGACGATGACCACCCCGATGATGCCGAGAACGGCGGAGAGCCAATAGGGGAGATGGAGTTCGCTTAGAAACGAGAAGGTGAAGAACGCGCCGAACATGACAAAGGCCCCCTGGGCCATGTTGACGACGCGGGACGTCCGATAGATGGTGACGTAGCCAAGGGCGATCAGGGCGTAGATGCTCCCCATGGTGACACCGGTCACCAGAAGCTGGATCCACTTGACCACCTACAGCCCTCCCTCAGCTTCACGAAGCCCGTACTCCCGGAGACCGGAAACACCGGAACGACCGGGGACTCGGCGCCATGGTATCCGACCGTTCTGTTGTTGTCAACGACTCTTGTTGATATTACCAGTCGTGTACTAAATACAGGGTGCCGAAAACTATGTCACTCCTCCAGCGCCGGGGGACTCACCGGCTCACGAGCGACCATCTCCCGGATCAGCTCCTCGTAGCGCGCGACGCGTGAGTCTATGTCGACCTCTGCACTCCAGGCGGCCATCGCCGCCATCCACAGCCAGAGATGCACCCGCAGAAGATCAGCCCGGTCGTAGGTCTGATCCCACGAGACCCGCAAGGACGCGTTATGAAGAGCTCCGATCATGCTGTAGGCGAGCAGTTCGAGGGACACATTCGGGGCCGGGGACCGAGAAGGCCGTACCTGCTCGAATTCGGCCATGATCGTCCCGACGACCCCTTCCCATGCCTTCTCCACGGATCTCACGAGATCGGTATCCTGCGCAGCCTCCGTGCGGACCAAAGACAGGACCTCGGAACCGAAGGCATTCGCACGGAAGTCGGCCAGCACCCGCCACAGCAGCTTCTCGCCCTGGTCCTCCGACTGCGCCAGTCTGGGCTCGACGAAGGCCAGATTCCACTCGAGGAAGGTCCTGAACGACTCGGCGAGCAGCCGGCGCTTGCTGGGGAAGTGGCTGTAGAAGACCTGCGGGGTGATCCCCAGGGTGCGGATGATGGTGGCCACGTGGGTCTGCCTGTAGCCCTTGGTGGCGAATTCTTTGGTCGCCAGGCGCAGAATGGCGTCGCGGATCCTCTCGTTCTCCTGAGCCGCCAGATCGGTCGCGTTCTGCTCCGCCCTGGCGACGTCCCTTCGGAGTACGTCTCTGATCTCGGCGAGTGAAAGACCGTCCTTTTTGAGCTCCCCGATCTTGCGCAGGAGAATCACGTGGTCTTCGCTGTACAACGAGCGACTGGCGGCGGTCTTCTGAGGCTGCGGCAGCAGCCCTTCGCGGATGTAGAAATGGATCGTGCTGCGGGCGACGCCCGTTTCGCGTTCGAGCGCGGATATCGTGAATACAGCGGCCAAGCTGCCTCTCCCGATCGCCGGTCCGATGTGGAGCCCAGGGCGCCATACCGGAAGGTCCAGGTGCTCTGAGACTCTAGTTCATGATTTATACCGTACATAAAAACTCGCGCTATGTCAACCGGCACCCGACCGGCACGCCGCGACTCGCCACACAGACCGGGCCACTCCTAAACCCCAGCCCTTTCCCGGTCGATAAGGATTACATGAAACAAGACAAGGACAACGACACGGCCCGCGCCTTCGCTCCCCACATCTTTTGCCGTGTCTGCTCGTCACCTCTGGTGCAGGCTTCCGACTGGCGCCCTGAAGAAGAGACGGTCTGGTATGTCCGACTGTGGTGCCCGGAGTGCGGCTTCGAACAGGCGGCCATCCTCGACCGGCCCCAATCGACGTATCTGTCTCTGGCGATCGAAGAGGGCTTCGCCCAGATGCTGGAGGCATTGGGCCAGATAAGCTCCGCCCGCCCCACTTATTCCGGTGCGGATCTAGTAAGGATGGCCCAGACCGAGAGGATCGAACCGGCCGGCTGACCGCGGGCCGGCCGATCACCGAACCGGCCGGCGCCACCGACCCGGCCGACCGGCGACCCCGGCGGACCGGCGACCCCGGGCGACCGGCGCCCAAGTGCCGGCGACCCCGAGTGCAGCCGTCCGGGCCGGGCGGCAGGCTCCCGCGACGACCCGGCGACGCCCCCCGAAACCGGTCTTGCGTGCGCTATCCTTTGCTCGTCGCGACATGGTTCTTCGGCAAGGAGCGCCCATGGACATGGAGGTCTATTTCCCCGGCAACAAGAAGGTCTACGCGCGTTACAAGGGTTTCGTGATCGAGACCGACCAGCCCGCCCGTGCGGGGGGCGACGAGAGCGCTCCCGCTCCTTTCGACCTCTTCCTCGCCTCCATCGGCACCTGCGCGGGGATCTACGTCCTCAGCTTCCTGGAGCAGCGCGGCCTCTCCACCGACGGAGCCGGAATCGTCCTTCGTCAGGAACGCGACCCGGACACCAAGCTGGTCTCCAAGATCTCTCTGGAGATCAAGTTGCCGGCCGACTTCCCCGAGAAGTACCGCGACGCGGTGATCCGCGCCGCTGACATGTGCGCAGTCAAGCGCCATCTCGACAACCCGCCCGTCTTCGAGACCTACACCACCATCGACCGGCGGCCCGCTGAGGATTGATATCCCGCCACCGGCGCATACCGGCGGCCGAAGCTCTGCCCTCGAGAGGCCCCTAGGTCGGTCGCCAGCCCGCCTTCGCGGAATCGGGACCCTGCCGCCGCTCGAGCTGGAGCAGGGCGTCCTTGTATTTGGCATGACGCAGCCCGGTGACCTCGATCACGAGCTGAAGAAAACGCCAGAGGCCCGTGCCGACTTTGTCCGGCGTCGAGTCCAGATAGACCTGTCCGCCGGCGATGCCGGCGCCCTCGACCTGCCTGACCGCGTGGAAGACGGTCTTGCTCAAGACCATGTCGACCTCGAGATCCATGCCCTGGTCGGCCAAGTACTCGATGAGGCCGCCGCCGTCGCTGATACGGACCGACTTGATAGGCGGCCGGCCGGACTGCGGGGCCGGGGCCAGATATGCGACGACCGGTTCATGTCGTCCTGGGTAGAAGAAGGGAGTCTCAACCCGAAACCGCTCCCCGGCCGTCAGGAGCAGACGCAGATCGACGTCCCCCGCCAGCAGCGCGAGCAGTTCCGAGTAGCTCAGGTCGCGGGGCTCCACCGTCATCGTCCCTATCCTCCGACTGCTTGATTCAAGACGAAGCCGGGCCTGGTGATGAGTCGCCCGACGCTCCCGCCTCGGTTGCCGGTGGAGTATCGGCGGCGGGCGACCCAGCGGCGGGCGACCCAGCGGTCGGCGACCCAGCGGTCGGCGACCCAGCGGTCGGCGGCTCGGTGGCGGACGCAGCGCGGGCCTCGGCCGTCGCTGTAGCCTGCGCCTTCGCCGCGGCCTCCGCCTTGGCCTGGAACAACTTGTCCTCGAGCCGGCTGAGTTCGTCGAGCAACTGCTGCCGTTGCGCCTGGTCGACCTGGCGACCCCGGTAGAAATCGAACACGAGGTAGCCCAGCTTCTTGGCCAGACCGTCCATCTGTAGCTCGATCTGCAGCTCGCCGACCTTGGCTTTGCCCTTGTCGATGGCCTTATCGGCCTCTTCGGCGAACCTCTCGACACCCGCGGTGACTTTGTCCATGAGGCCCATATACACACCCTTCCTTAGAACTCGTTTCAAAATGAAGCCGCGGCCGCCGAGTGCGCGCAGGACCGCGCGATAGCGCGTCCTCGGTCGCGCAAATAGCGCTGCTATTCACGCTCCCTGCGTCCTTCTCTCACATCCGCCCGGCTCGTCCCTTGCGGCGGAGCTTCATTTTGAAACGAGTTGTTTGCGCTGTCCTGCAGATCCCGACGGCAGCCGTAGCGCCGGACCCTGGTATCATCATCCGAAGACCGTACTCTCTATTTCGGCAATCGAGGAGGGTCCCTTGAAGACCGTGGCTCCTTTCCGCGCGTGGCGGTATTCTCCCGCGGCCGGCGAGCCGTCTCAGTTGATCGCGCCCCCCTACGACGTGATCGGGCCCGATCTCCGATCCCAACTGTATGCCCGCAGCCGCTACAACGTGGTGCGGGTCGACCTGGGCATGACTACTCCCAGCGACAACGACTGCGACAATCAGTATACGCGGGCCGCCGCCCAGTTGGCCGACTGGAAGAAGAGCGGCATCCTGGTCCGAGACCCCCGCCCGACCATGACCTTCGTCGAGGAGAGCTTCACCGGACCCGACGGCCGCGCGGGCACACGTCACGGCTTCCTGGCCGTCATACGGCTGTATGATTTCGACGAGGGGGTGGTCTTCCCCCACGAGTACACGCTCTCCGGGCCCAAGGAGGATCGCTACCGCCTCCTGACGGCCACGGCCATGAGCCTGAGTCCCGTTTTCTTACTCTACGACCTGCCGACCGACGAGATCACCGCCGCCTCGAAGACCGCCCTGGCGAACCGGCCGCCGGCCGTCACCGTCACCGACGACCGGGGCACCGTCACGAGCCTGTGGCCCACCGAAGACCCCGACCTACTCGATCTCGTGGGGCAAGATCTGGCCACGTCTCGTTTCATCATCGCCGACGGACACCATCGGTACGAGACGGCCCTTCGTTACCAGAAGCATCGCAGGGAGGCGGCGAGGAAGGCCGCGCCGGGCGACGCGGGGCCGGACGAGACCCGGTCGGGCGACGCAGGGCCGGATGAGACCCGGTCGGGCGACGCAGGGCCGGGCGACGCTTCCTATGACTACGCCCTCGCCTACTTGAGCAACATGGCCGATCCTGGACTGGCCGTGTACGGGACTCACCGCCTCGTGACCGGTCTCGACGCCCAAGCCGTCGCGTCGTTGCCGCGAACGCTGGCCGGAACGTTCTCGGTAGAGCGTCTGAGCGCCGGCGCCACCGGTTCCGAGGCCCACGCGGCAATAACGACCTATCTGCACGAGCACCCACGCGGCGCGTTCGGTCTGTGGGGACACGTGCTGGATGGAGCCTACGGTCTGGAGCTCGTCGACTGCGAAGCCGTCCGCGAGGCCGGGCCGGGCCACAGTCCGGCCTACCAACAGCTCGACGTCACGATCCTCCAGGCTCTGATCCTCGAGAGGACGCTCGGAATAACGCCCGCCGACATGGCGGCGGAGAGATATGTCGCATTCTTCAACGACCCCAGCGAGGCCATCCACCGGTTGGAAGCAGGCGAGTTCCAGGCCGGGTTCTTCCTGAACCCCACCGGCCTCGATCAGATCCGCCGGGTGGCCTTCGGGGGTGAACGCATGCCCCAGAAGGCTACGTTCTTCTACCCCAAATTGCCGACAGGTCTGGTCTTCCACGACCTGAGCGGCCGGCTCTAGAAAAGCGACCGAAGGAGAAGATGCTCATGAAGATCGCGCTGATCGGTGCGACCGGGTTCGTCGGCTCGCACATCCTCAATGAGGCGCTCGACCGCAAGCACGAGGTCACCGCCATCGTGCGGCATCCCGAGCGCCTGCCCGTTCGCATGGGCCTCACCGCCAAGAAGGCCGATGTGTTGGACGTCGATGCCCTGGCAGAAGTGCTGGCAGGCCACGACGCGGTGATCTCCGCCTACAGCGGCGGCAACGACGTCCCCGACCCGTACCAGGCGATGGTCGATGGAGCCAAGGCGATCATCGCCGCGACGAAGAAGGCGGGGGTGAAGCGCCTGCTCGTAGTCGGGGGAGCGGGAAGTCTGGAGATAGCGCCCGGTCAGCAGCTGATCGACCAACCGGGATTCCCAGAGGGCTGGAAGCCGGGGGCCTTGGGTACGCGCGAGTTCCTCTACCTGTTGCAGAAGGAGCCGGAGTTGGAGTGGACCTTCCTCAGCCCCGCGCAGATCCTCGAACCAGGGGAGCGCACCGGCAAGTTCCGGCTGGGTGGCGATCAGCTCCTGGTCGACGCGGAGGGCCGGTCCCGTATCTCCCTTCAGGACTACGCCGTTGCCATGATCGACGAATTGGAGAACCCGCGGCACTCCCGAAGGAGGTTCTGCGTGGCCTACTAGGGGCGGCCGGACGTCGCTCAGGACCCGGAGCCGGCCTCGAAGGGCTCGATACGGAGAGCGTGGCCGTCGGAGTCGATCTCGACGACGACTCCTTCCAGCCACACGTCGGTGTCGGCCACCTCGAATCGCACCGGTAACTGACTCAGGAACCGCTCCAGAACAAGCTCCTTCTTGACGCCGATGACCGAATCCCGGGGGCCGCACATCCCCGCGTCGGTGACATAGGCGGTCCCTCGGGGTAGCAGCCGCGCGTCGGCCGTGCGGACGTGGGTATGAGTGCCTATGACCGCGCTCACCCGACCGTCCAGATGCCAGCCCATTGCCACCTTCTCGCTGGTGGCTTCGGCGTGCAGGTCGACGATGACATTGCGCACGCCGTGCAACTCCTCCAGCGCCTGCTCGACGACCTCGAACGGGGAACGTGCCGGATAGAGATATAGATCACCGAGCAGGTTGATCACGCCCAAACGCCCGCCGGGAGTATCGACCACCGTCACGCCCCGCCCCGGGTTCGAGTCGAGGAAGTTGTAAGGTCGAAGCACCCGCGGTTGCTCGGCAAGATAGCGGAAGATATCGCGCTGGCGCCAGACATGGTTACCGGTGGTGATGACATCCACGCCCGCGCTCAGAAGCGCTTCGGCATGGCCCGGCTTGAGGCCCGTGCCGTCGGTGACGTTCTCGCCGTTCGCGATCACCGCGTCGGCCCCGAAGCGTTCGCGGAGGCCCGGAAGCCTTGCGATCAGCAGATCGCGGCCCGGCTTGCCGATCACGTCGGCGAAGAACAAGACGATCACGAAGGCCTCCTGCCTGTCGGGTAGTGCGGCACGGAAGCCGCGGGTGCCGCTATCACTGAGCGCGGCCCTTCGGGGTGAGGGCCGCACCGAGGAGAGTTTACCGCACGCGGCGCCGGCAACGGGGACCGCCGCGCCCTCGGCTCCCGCGGCCGCCGCGCCCGTGAGCCCGCCGCCCCTCTGCGCCCTCCGGTCTTCGCGCCCTTGAGCCCTCGAGCCCTCACGCCGTCTGGCCTTCACGCCCCCGGCCTTCACGCCCCCGAGCCAAGACCCGACCTTGGTCTCATGGTCCCGCTTTGGCGGCCCTCCGTAGGCTCTGGACGTCGATGCACACGAGGCAAAGGAGGAGAACATGAACCGACGATTGCCGTTTTCCAGATCCGAACCGGGGCGCCCGCCGGGTGACGCGCCCGGGAGGCCGCAGGCAAGACCCAGGCGGGTTCGCAGAGGTGTGCCCATCACGACCCGGGCCGGTGCCGCGCTGGCCGTCGGCCTCTGCGCGGTCGCCGGGTGTGCGCTATTGGTCCCCGGCCTGGTGCTGGGAGCTGAGGCGCCTGTCACACCCGTTGACAAGCCCGCCGCGGCCGCAGGCAGGCCCGCAGCAGACCCATCCCCCGGGACCCTGCTCGTCACGCTGGGCTGGGGAGACGGACCAGGTGAGGTAGGTGTGCTGAGACCGGTCGAAGGCCTGGCCCGCGCCCCCGAGGCCCTGGCTGTGGCCCCGAATGGGCGTATCGCCGTCCTTGACTCCGTGAACAAGCGCGTCGTCTTCCTGGATGCCGGTGGTCGCCCGGAGGGAACCGCCGACATCCCGCTTGCCGAGCCTCGCTTCCTCGCGGTGGACGACGAGCGCCTTTACGTCCTTGACTGCGATGCCGACCGCCGGATCGTCACCTTCGACTGGAGCGGCGCCGTTCTCGACGCCACCGCCTTACCGGAGCTGAGCGACGTGGTCACAGGGATCTTCGCCACAGAGGCCGGTCCGTGCGTCGAGGTGGCCCACGATAGTGTGTTCCTGGTGGCTGGCGGCGCGCCGGTCGATGGCCTTGACAGAACGCAGGCCGTCTCCGGCAGGGCTCCCTTACGGTCGCTGGCCGGGCGTCCGCTGGATCCTACGCTGAGCCGGGCGGCCAAGGCCACGTTCACGCCGAAGAACGGACTCAGGATACAGTCCTTCCAAATCGACCGTAATACCCTCAACGCCAAGAAGACGGCCGAGTCGACCCCCGCCCTGGCGGCAGGACGGGCGATAGAGCATTTGGTCTCGGTGGACAGCGATGGCGGTGAAGGGCTGGTCGTCGGAGCGCGCCTGCTCGACGTAGAGACCGCCGGCGGCCCCAGCGCCGCCGGTCGCGACCGGGCGTGTCTGCTTCTGACAAGGTTCGCCGCCGACGGCCGCGGGCGCGACGCCGGGGACGGTCTCCTTCTGACCGAGTCGAGCTTTGCTTATCTCGGACAGCCGTACGTGGTCGCCCCCGACGGCCGGGTGTTCCAGCCGGTCGCCGATGAGTCCGGGTACAGCATCCTGGTGCACTCGTTCGCCAACGCGGAGACGCCACTCGTTGCAGAGGAGGTCCTGCCGTGAAACGCCTGCCACGTATCCTCCGGTCGCTCGGGCCCGCGATCGTGCTGGCCGCACTCGGCTTGGTCTTCAGCCCCGTCGTATCCGCGGCCGAGGCGGCCATACCCACCATGACCCGTTCGGAGATCGTCGCCCGGGCGGAGTCGGCCATCGGACTGACCTACGGTTGGGGCAAGGAGAGCTGGGTCCCCAACGCTGGTTCGGGCAGCGGCACCGACTGCTCTGGGCTCACCCTCAAGTGCTGGGAAGTGCCGCGGACCATGCTCTATCAAGAAGAAGACGAGGTGAACGCCTCGATCTCCCCTCGATACACCAGCTACGAGTTCTACAAGTGCTTGGGCCCTTGGTCCGCGCTGAGCAGCCGCTCCTCTCTGCGGGAGGGCGATATCCTTGTCTACAACAGCGGTACCTCGGGCCATGTGGTGATCTACGCCGGGGGTGACGCGTGGAACTCGCCCATCGTCTACGAAGCGCCCGGGACCGGACTGAGGATACGCAGAGCGAGCCGTTACCTGGGTAGTGAATACCTTCCGCGGCGGCGCAGCTCCATCCAGGAGACGACCACGATAATCCTCGACAATCCCACGGCCAAGAGCATCGGCGGGACCGACCTGGGCGGCAACTGGACCCGGTCGACCAGTTCCTCCGGGTACTACGGCAGCAACTACCAGACACAGGCCGCCACCACGGC
>JAJFUK010000008.1 GCA_021372435.1 Actinomycetes bacterium
CGACATGATCCTGGTCATATCCACGCCGGTCCCGGCCTGCCTCGAGCACGTGGCCGCGGCCGCCCACACCATGGGGAAGCCTCTGGCCGTCTCCGTCTATGCCCTACCCGAGAGCGAGCCGGAGATCTATCGGTCCTTGAGTGGGCAGGGCGTGGTCGCCTACCCGGATCCCAAGCGGGCGGCCTACGCGCTGGCCCGGATGGCCGAGTATGCGGCGTTTGTGAACGATAGATAGGAGCGGCCGGGAGGCCCGGGTGGGGCGACGCACTCTTCCAGGCGCTGTTGACATCCGCCTGAGCATGCAGTAGTCTAGTCAGACTTCGTATACGAACTCGGATACGTAAGCGTCGGGCCGGTCCGGGGCGTAGTGGAGACGCCGGTCAGGTTGGTATCCAAGACATAGCTATACGGACTCGGGAGGTGGCTATACGGGTATCGCTATGTTCTGTCCCGCAAAACTCGGTAAGAATCTCCGTAACAGAGTGAAGAACACATGTGACAGAGGGGGATTGCGATGAAGAAATCCAAATGGCTGGTCGGGATCCTGGTCCTGGTCTTGGCACTGAGTCTTGTGTCGCTGCTGACCGCGTGCGGCGAAGAGGAAGAGACGACCACTACAGCCGGACCGATGACCACCGCCGCGGGATCGACGACCACCGCGGGACCGACCACCACTGCGGCTCCCCAGCCTGTAGAGTTGAAGTTCTCTACTGCCGTGGGGACGAAGTACAGTCTGTGGGGAGCATACCTCGAGCCTTGGTACAAGGCCATCGAGGCCTCGTCCAACGGCCTCGTGACCATCACGGCCTATCCGGACAACACCCTTGTGAAAGAGGAGCAGCAATACGACGCTCTTCTCGACGGTACCGCGGACATAGGTGTGGTCGAACCCGACTACAACCCCGGCACGTTCCCCATCACGGAAGTGGGCGGTCTGCCCTTGCTGTTCCCCAACGCAGGGGTAGCCAGCGACGTGTTCTATGACATCGTACAAGAATACTGCCTGGATGAACTCAAGGATGTGCAGGTGCTGGGCGTGACGGTCCTCTCGGCGGCTCACTATGCCGGCACCAAGCCGGTCAAGGTCCCCGCGGACTTCAAGGGTCTCAGGATGAGGACCGGCGCTGCTCTGGAGACCGACATCATCAATGCGCTGGGCGCCACTCCGGTGGAGATCGCGACCGGTGACATGGCGACTTCGATGGAAAGAAAGATGGCCGACGGGGCCTTCCTGACCTGGTCGTTCATGTTCGTCACCGGCGCTCCCGACTGGGCCACGAACTGGACCGAATGCGAACTGTTCTATCGGTGCTGGGTCACCGCGATGAACAAGGACAAGTGGAACTCCTTGGCTCCCGAGCAGCAGCAGGCCTTCCTGGACAACAGCACCAAAGAAAAATGCCGTGAGTACAACCTGGCCAATGATGCGCTCGCGGCAGGGCCGAGAGAGACCTTCAAGGGTATGGGCAGCGCCCCCGGCAAGTCCTTCTATACGCTTACCGCGGAAGATAGGGCGCTGTGGAAGGAAGCCATGACGCCGGTCTACCAGAAATGGATTGACAAGCTGCCGGACGGTGTCGACGGCCAAGCGATCCTAGACCGCATCCACGAACTGGTCGCAGCGGCCACGCCGGCTTCGACCACCACCACGACGGCTGCCGCCGACGCCGGCATTCAGTTCGAGGACCTGGGCAACGGCAAGGTCCATATCACCGTCGTACCTGGGCCGGGCCAGAAATTCGATGTCAGCACTGAGGGTGGCTTTGCCCAGAAGATCGAGGCTTTTGACGCCAGTGGTAAGAGCCTCGGCCTGCTCGAGCTCCCGGAAGCAGCGGCCGGTGTGCTCGACTACTCCAAGATCGCCGGCATCGCCAAGATCGTCGTCACCGATGTGCCGCACGGCAACGTCGAGTACGAGTACGTGATCCCGGCTGCTGCAGGTATCCAGTTCGAGGACCTGGGCAACGGCAAGGTCCATATCACCGTCGTACCTGGACCGGGCCAGAAATTCGATGTCAGCACCGAGGGTGGCTTTGCCCAGAAGATCGAGGCCTTTGACGCCAGTGGTAAGAGCCTCGGCCTGCTCGAGCTCCCGGAAGCAGCGGCCGGTGTGCTCGACTACTCCAAGGTCGCCGGCATCGCCAAGATCGTCGTCACCGATGTGCCGCACGGCAACGTCGAGTACGAGTACATAGTCCCGTAGTCCAAGAGGAGGGTGGATGGCCCTGGCCCGGGCGACCAGGGCCATCCACCGACATGGGAGAGAGGCGATGAGCCAACACGAGCAACCGGAGGGTGCAACGGCTGTAGCCGCTACGGGCCTGGGCAGATGCGCGAATGCCATCGAGGCCTTTATGAAGCCCGTCTACACATGGTTCGGATACTTCAGCGCCCTGGTCTTGGGCCTGCTGATACTGGCCATGGTCTATTCGGTCATCGGGCGGCGGTTCTTCGATTCGCCCCTGCAGGGCTCAGGCGACATCATCGAGATGTCCATGCTGCTTTTGACCTTCGGGGCCATGGGACTGGAGCACATGGGCCATGAGAAGATGACCGTGGGGGTCCTCGCGGACCATCTGCCGAAGAGGGTCCAGGCCATCATCGAGCCGATCATCTATTTCTTGTGTGTGGCCATCTTGTGCATGGCGGTGTGGCAGTTGATACGGTGGGGGATCAAGATACAGGGTCGAGGCGAAACGACGCCCGGGACGCTGAGGCTGCCCAAGTATCCATTCGCATACGTGGCGGCTTTTGGCATGTTCACCCTCGTCCCCATATATGTAGGCCGGTTGCTGCACGCAGCGGAAAGACTTCGCTCACCGGCCCCCGCTGCGGATAGTGCCGCAGACAAGGGGGTGAGGGAATGAGCAGTCTTCCCTTATGGGCAAGCGCGGTCATAGGGACGGCCGTCTTCTTCATCCTCATGTTCCTGAGGATGCATGTCGGGCTGTCACTCATGATAGCCGGGTTCATAGGCTTCTTGATGACCAGGGGCTGGGGGCCCGCCACGGGGACCCTGGCGACCACGATCTTCGAAACGAGCACTTCGCCGATCCTGGTCGTGATCCCTCTCTTCGTCGTGATGGGCGTCCTGGCAGGCGCGGGAGGGCCGATCAGGGGCGCTTTCGATACGTTCGATAGATGGGTGGGGCATTTCCGAGGCGGGCTGGCCATGGCTACGGTCGGCTCCTGCGCCGCTTTTGGAGCCGTCTGTGGTGACAACATCGCCACAGCGATGGTGATGGACAGGGCGGCTCTGCCCCAGATGAGGCAGCGGGGATATGCCGATACGCTCTCGTTCGGGTCCATTGCCGCGGGCGGCAATCTGGGCATCTTGATCCCCCCGAGCGCGGCCTTCGTCGTCTACGGCTTCATAACCGAGACTCCCATAGCCGATCTGTTCATCTCCGGTATCATCCCGGGGATCGTCTTGACCGTGCTTTTCATGATCCAGATCGCCATCCAGTGCAGGATAAACCCGGCTTTGGCTCCGACCCATGTGGCGGCGAGTTGGAGGGAGAGACTGGTCTCGCTCAAAGGGCTGCTGGCCATCCTGGTGGGGTTTTTGCTCGTGATGGGCGGCCTCATGACGGGATGGTTCACGCCTCAGGAAGCAGGCGCGGTAGGCGCCGTAGTGATGCTGGTGGTAAGCCTGCCCTACAGACAGCTGACCTTCAAGGCCGTCGTCAACGGCTTGGTGGAGGCGGTCAAGACCACCGCCATGATCCTGCTCCTCATCTTCGGCGCCAGGTATTTCAGCTATTTCTTGACCTCGACCGAGGTGGCCCTGAGTCTGTCGGACGCCATCGTGGGAGCGGGACTCAACAGATATTGGGTGATGATCCTGGTGGTCGCGGTGCTCTTCATCCTGGGTTGCCTGATGGACATATGGTCGGTGATGATCATCACCCTGCCCATCTTCTTCCCGATCCTCATGGACATGGGCTTTTCTCCCCTGCAGATGGGGGTGATCACCGTGCTATGCATCATGATCGGCTGCATCACTCCGCCGGTCGGTGTGGTCGTGTTCACACTGGCCGGATCGCATCGAGAAGTGCCCATGTACACGATCTTCAGAGGAGTGTGGCCGTTCGTGGCCACGATGGGTCTGATGCTGTTCCTTCTGATCTTCCTTCCGTCGTTGAGTACATGGCTGCCCAGCTTGATGTGATGACGGTGATGAGGGGCACGACCCGGTCCTGCCGTCGCGGCCGGGTCCTTCCAGGCGTGCCGTCGTCGGTAGCAGGACGGTTGGAGCTGTTGTTGACTTTGCAGACGCTGTGCGGTAGGTTGGTAAGACTTCGTATACGAAGTCGTATACGAGGACGCGGCATCGTTTTCGGAGCGTGACGGAACGAGCCAACGCGACCTTCGGGACGAACCGGCAGGCGGGGCGTGGCAGGCGTTCAAGGCCGCTGGGCCTCTGCTGTGATTGATAAACAGGGACTGTTGTGGGAGGTCATGAATGATCGTAGACGCGCGAACACACACCGGCTGCCGGAAAATCTACCCACGGGAATTCACGGGAGAACGCCCATGATCATCGACATCAACATCCACCACCTCCCCAATGATCTCTTCAGCAACGAAGAGATCATGGACGGCTTCTTGGGCTCGGTCCCGCGCGAATGGGGCGAGATCGCATACGTGGGGACCGTCGAGTCGGGCAAGAAGCAACTCATCCTGGAGAAGCCCAAGGGTTACCAGAATCTCAACTACGTCGATGGCGACTACTCGCTGGAAGCCAAGCTCCAGGCCATGGACGACGCCGGGGTCGACATCGCCCTCATGCGGGTGCCGGTGTGGCAGGAGTGGCTCAGGCTGGAGACCTGCAGACTCGTCAACGACGAGGCCGCCGACATGTGCCGGCGCTCGAACGGCCGATTGTACGCCAACGCCGTCCTGCCGCCGTGGGGAGGTAAGGCCAACCTGTATGAGCTCGAGCGGTGTCTCAAAGACCTCGGCATGGTCGGGGTGCAACTGGCCTGCCACTACGGTCAGCTCTATCTTGATCATGAGGTCTTCAGGCCTTACTTGAAGGTCTTGAACGATCTGAATGTACCCGTAGCGGTCCATCACACTCCCCTGCCGGTCCACTGGCAGGCCGTCTATGAGTGGACGAACCTCCGCCGCGAGTACGGCCGCATCATAGACCAGGGCACAGCTGTAGGCCGGGAGCTCTTCAGCGGCATGTTCGACGAATTCCCGAATCTCAAGTTCATCCACACCATGTTCGGCGGCAACTTCTTCGCCCACCGCAAGCTGGTCACCCCCAAGAGGGGCGTGAAGAAAGAAGCCATGCTGCGCCTGGACTGCGATGAATGCGACCGGATCGAGAGGTATCTCACCAACAACATCTTCTTCGACATGACCCACCCGGCATCGTGGGGGAAAGACCAGGTGGAGTGCGCCATCAAGGTCTGTGGTGCCGATCACGTGCTGTTCGGCACCAGCTTCCCGGTCTTCTACAACTGGATGTCGGAGGGTGTGGAGTTCGTTAAGACTCTGGACATCACCGCGGAAGAACGCGAGCTGGTCATGAGCAAGAACGCCATCCGGCTGTTCAACTTGCCTGTGTAAGAAGATGAAAGCCCGGAGCCTAACAACCAGCACCGTCAGGTAAATCGTGGAGAGCCTCTCTGTAGTCGGGAGTTGAGATGGACAGCATGGAAGATAAACAGCTTGTCAATGAATCTTTCATGCTGTGGGTACTCATCGCACAGACCGCAGACGCGATACGGAGAGCCCGTCACATAGAATACACGCGTTTCGGTATCAGTACTGAAAGACGGGCTATTCTCTTTGCCATTCTGAGCAACGGGGGTCGCGCCACTCCTGTGGACATAACGCATCATCTCTTCCGAGAGCTCCATTCAGTGACCGAGATGCTGAAGAGGATGGAACGAGACGGACTGATAGAGAGGGTCAAAGGTTCAGGGAAGTCAAAAGTAGAGGTGACGGTGACTGAGAAGGGTCTAGAGATATTCAATCAATCGCTTAGTAATGAAGCGGACACCAGGATATTCTCTATACTGACGAAGAAGGAGCGAGAACTCCTGGAATCTTGTCTGCTGAAATTGAGGAGTCAGGCGCTGGCCGATCTAGGTATGCGAGATTGGCTCCTGACCTACCCCTTGTCCCGCGAGATAGTGGATAAGAGGGAGAGTATGCCTAAGCATGATCGTCTAAAGTCGGCCAAGGTCACAGAGTCGAGGCAACCACGAGAAGGAGGAAAACTGTGAGTCATCAATTAGGGATCCCTAAACCGGCGTTGAATTCGCTCGTGCAGATGGTGGACTACGACGCCCAGGTGAAGCCCGGCGAGGAAGTCGTCATCCTGGCGCATATCGACGGCCTTTACGGCAGCGACAACCTGGTCGATGAGCAGGCCGTCAGTTGGACCCAGGCTGTGGTCCAGTCGCGGGGCGCCAACTGCTCGATCCTGTGGATCGACGAGATTATGAAGGCTCACGAGTGGCGTTTGCCGCCGGTCGTGAAGGGCGCTATCGCCAACGCCGATCTGTTCATCAACACTTCCCTCGACCTGGCCATCGAGGAGATCGCCGAGTTCCGGAAGTACATCGAAGAGGTCAACACCTGGTATGTCCGGATGTTCCCTGTCACCGCTCCGCTTCTGATGAGCGAATGGGCTCAGACGCCGCATGAGCTCGTGGTCATGGTCCGCCATGTGAGCTCCGATCCCTTCATGACCCACATGGCCAAGTTCGTGATGACGGACCCCAACGGCACGGAACTCGAAGGCTACACGCTCGATCCGGTGCAGCGTCCCGGCATCCCCGGCATGCCCTACAATTCCTGGCGCAGGGACGCGAGCCACTACATACCCTACCCGGAGTGGGTCCACCCCCCGATCAACTGCCAGGACGTCAACGGTGTCTTGTTCTTCAACTGCATGCTTCCTTGGTGGTCGCGCTACATGGGTGTCGACCCCGCTTGGGCGGATCCGGTCCGTATCGACGTCAAGGACAGCCGTATGGTCAAGATCTCGGGCGGCAAGGAAGCCGACGCGATCAATCGCTTCCTCAAGGTGATGGAGGGCAAGGTCGGCGAGGGCATTTGGAAGTTCGACACCTTCCATTTCGGCATCCACCCGAACGCGAAGGTCACAGATGACCAGTGCCCGCACGCGATCTATAAGCGGATCATTGACCACTCGCACTATTCGAACCTACACTGGCACGTCGGGTCGGCGCCGGCCAACGACAACTACCATTACTACCCGCACATCACCGCCGACATCCGCAACGTCACCCTCAAGGTCAACGACACGCTCGTCTACGACGAGGGCTACCTCATGTGCCTGCAGGATCCGAGAGTGCTCGAGGTCGCTGCCAAATACCCCGATCTTCCCGGCGTGCCTGACAGACTGTGAGAGGACTTGAGCGATAGACAGGAGAAACGGCATGAGCAAGCTGATCGCCTACGTCGGGCGCAATCACGTTGCCAATTTCGAGGGTGGGGGCATCTCGGTCTTCGAAGTGAGTGAGGATGGAAGCAGCTTCACCCTCATCGATAATGTGGAGGGCAGGCCGAAGAGGGCGGGGTATCTCGCCTATGCGCCGAAGGCAAAAGTGCTCTACGCGGTCGACGAAAGAAAGACCGATGGACGCGGACCTATCCGCCCGGCCTCGGACGTCTCAGCGTGGCGGGTAGATCCACAATCTGGAAGACTGACCTTCCTGAACTCGCAACGGACTGCAGGAGCGATGCCGGCCGCCGTCACCGTATCCCCGGACGAGAAACTCCTCTTCACCGCGAACCACGGCTTTTTCGACCATGTGGTCAAGGTGGTCGAGACTACGGATGGTCAGTGGGTGGAGAAGTTCGAATACGACGATTCCTCGGTAGTCCAGTACGGTCTTGCCGACGATGGTTCCATCGGCGACATTCAAGACGTGTTCGTGTTTACCGGCCACGGCGTCGATCCGTGGCCGGAGTCTCCGCAGGGTGGGGGCCACGCGCCGGCCAGTCCGCACGCGCACATCGTCGTGGTGGA
Organism: Actinomycetes bacterium; assembly: GCA_021372435.1. GTDB lineage: Bacteria > Actinomycetota > Thermoleophilia > RBG-16-64-13 > RBG-16-64-13 > RBG-16-64-13. The sequence goes on from JAJFUK010000008.1 coordinate 8,018, forward strand.
CCCTTCGGGAAAGTACCTTGTGGTGTGCGAGAAGGCGGCGGAGCGGATCTACGTCTTCCGGATCGGGAGCAGGCTGGAGCTCGCGTCTGTTTACCAGTGCCCGCTGGGGACCGGTCCTAGGCATGCTGCCTTCGACAAGAAAGGCCGCATGTTCATGACGTGCGAGTTCGCTTCTGAGCTCTGGTCCTTCGACTTCGACCCCTCCACCGGGATTTTGAAGTTCATCGACAAGCAGTCGACGATCTCGGGGTTCAAGGGACGGAACGAGCCGGCCACTCTCCAGATCCATCCGAATGGTCGCTTCGTGTACATGAACAACCGGGGTGAAGACACCATCGTCTGGTTCAGGATCGAGGAGGATGGTCACCTTACGAGGGCGGGACAGGTCTCTGTCAGCAAATCTGACGATCCCGCAGGGGCCACACGCTGTATGACGCTCTCGCCCTCGGGCGCATTCTTGCTCGTCCCGGATCGGCCGGCGGATGTGCTGCGGTCGTACGCAGTGGACGCCGAAGATGGGAGTCTGAAGGTTCTGACGGAAGTCCCGATCCAGAATCCGGTCTTCATCAAGTTCGCCGAACTGTAGCGGGCCCGATGGGCGTGCCTCTGGCCCCCGCGGGGGCCAGAGGCACGCATGTTCGGGCACCCGCGCTGAGCGTGGTCATCGATCCACAGACGTGCGAGGTGGCAAGAACCACACACTCGTGAAGAAGGTGGATGCACCAGCTGCTGGGAGTGATTGCATGGCAGAAGAGGTCTTCATCCAGTGCACGGTAGGCGGGCCCGTGAGGGTGTACGTCGAGGACGGGGTCATCAAACGCATGCGACCGATCATCTTCGACGACGAGGACGCTCCCTCGTGGGTCATCGACGCCAGAGGGCGCAGGTTCACCCCGCCCCGCAGGACCACCCTGCAGAGCTACGGGGTCCCGGAGAGGCAGCGGGTCTATGAGAACCGTATCCATCACCCCATGCGCCGCAGGCATTTCGATCCCAGCGGTGACCGGCATACGGAACTCCGTGGCAAGGACGAGTACGTGCGCATCAGTTGGGATGAGGCCCTCGACCTGGTAGCCGGAGAGATCACCCGTATCCGCGAGACCTATGGTCCGGCGGCCATCACCGCCATGACCAGCTCCCACCATAACTGGGGCTTTCTACACTACAAGCTCGGCCCGCTCGGCCGCTTCTACAACATCCTGGGTTACAGCCAGTGCTTGGATAACCCCGACAGCTGGGAGGGATGGCACTGGGGAGCGACACACGCCTGGGGGTACTGGTGGCGCCTAGGTCATTGCGAGCAGTCGGAGCTTCTCCAGGATGCTCTCAAACACACGGAGCAGATCATCTTCTGGTCGGTCGATCCCAACAGCACCTCCTACATGTACAGCGGCCAGGAAAACCTGGTGTGGCGGCTATGGATGAAGGAGCTGGGCATCCAGTTCGTGGTCATCGACCCCTACAACAACTGCACCATGAGCACCATGGGAGACAAATGGATCGCACCGCGACCGGGCACGGACGCGGCGCTGGCCGAGGCCATCGCCTATGTGTGGCTGACCGAGGACACCTACGACCACTTCTTCATCGAGAACCGCACCTACGGGTTCGACGAGTGGAAGAAGCACATCCTGGGCAGGGGTGAGGACCGCACGCCCAAGACTCCGGGATGGGCGTCGGAGATCTGTGACGTCCCGGCTTCCACCATCTCCGCACTGGCCCGGGAGTGGGCCGCGAAGAAGACCATGCTGGCCGTAGCCAGCATATTCGGAGCCGCCGGTGCGTGCCGTCAGGCGTACGCCACTGAGTGGTGCCGGTTGTGCGTCTACCTCATGGCCATGCAGGGCTTCGGCAGGCCGGGGGTCAACTTCTGGGGGGGCACCGGCAAGGGCTCGCCTCTCGACATGCGCTTCCACATGTTCGGCTACTCCGACAATGGTTGGGACGCCTTCGGCACCGTGGCTGAGAAGTCGTATTTTCCCGAGGGGAACCCGGTCACTCAGAAGACCTACCGTCTCCTGCTGCCGGAGATCGTCATGGATCCGCCCGTGAGTTGGATCGGAGAGGGCTTCTGCGGCAATTCCATCGAGCAGCAGTACCATCGCTTCACCTGTCCGGAGCCGGGGCCGAACGGCGCTCCCATCAAGATGATCCACCGTCACGGCGGTTCCTTCATCGGCACCATGACTGAGACCAACAGGTGGGTGCGGATGTATCAGCATCCCAACCTGGAGTTCGTGGTCATGCAGGACTGCCATTGGTCAAGCGAGACCAAGTTCGGCGACGTCATCCTGCCCGCCACCACCAACTTCGAGCACTCCGATCTCTCCGAGTGGGGGGCGGCCGGTGGCTACGGCTTCAACGACTTCAACAGCAACCACCGCATCTGCATCTACCAGCACAAGTGTATCGAGCCTCTGTGGGAGTCCAAGCCGGACTACGAGATCTACACGCTTCTGGCCGAGAGACTGGGGTTCAAGGACCTCTACACCGAGGGCCACGACTTCGAGGACTGGAACCGCATAGTGTTCGAGAAGTCCGATCTGCCCAAGTACGTGACCTACGAGGGATTCAAGAAGAAGGGCTACTTCGTCGTCCCTTCTAGACCCGATGACGAGGAACCAAGGGTCTCCTTCCGTTGGTTCTACGAAGGCCGGGACGCCGATGTGCCCTCAGAACAGAGGACCCCGCCGGGGCCCCCTCACAATGGGCCGAATCTGGCTACTCCCACCGGCAAGGTGGAGTTCGTATCCCAGACCCTCACGGCCTTCGACCCGAACGATGAGGAACGTCCCCCCATGGCCCGCTACATCCCCAGCTGGGAGGGCTACGACACGACAGAGCTCACTAAGAACTACCCGCTGCAGATGCTCAGTCCACACCCCCGGTTCTCATACCACACCCACAACGACAACAAGAGCCGCTGGCTGGACGATATCCCGCAACACCGGGTCAAGAAAGACGGGTATGCCTACTGGCCCGTGCGTATCCACCCCAGCGACGCGGGGCCGCGGGGCATCAAGAACCATGACTTGGTGAAGCTGTTCAACGATCGGGGGACGGTCATCTGCGCGGCCATCGTGACCGAGAGGGTCAGACCCGGTACGGTCCACTCGTATGAAGCGGCCGCCAAGTACGACCCGCTGGAACCGGGCAGGCCGGGTAGCCCCGACAGGGGCGGCTGCGTCAATCTGCTCACTCCCTCGAGGATGCTGTCGAAAAACGCGCCCGGAGAAGCGAACAATTCCTGCCTGGTCGAAGTAGCCAAGTGGGAGTCATAGCGATGGTGGCGAGAAGCAAAGAAGGACATGGGAGGAGGTCTCGACCTTGATGTCAGAGCAGGAATTCATCAATTGTTGCATCGGGGGTATGGTGAAGGTCACCGTCAAAGACGGGGTCATCACCCGCATGCGCCCGTTACGGCTGACCGAGGAGGATGGCGGCCATTGGACCATCGAGGCCAAGGGCAAGAAGTTCTCCGATCCGCGGAAGACCACCATCAACCCCTTCAACATAGCCGAGCGCATGCGCGTCTACTCGGAGAACCGCATCAAGTATCCCATGAAGCGCAAGAACTTCGACCCCAAGGGGGAGCGCCATCCTGAACTACGGGGCAAGGACGAATACGTGCGCATCAGCTGGGATGAAGCTCTCGACCTCGTCGCCGGGGAGATCAAGCGCATCCAGGGGACCTACGGGAAGGCGGCCGTCACGGCCTTTGTCTCCTCCCATCACAACTACGGTCTCCTCTACTACAAGATGGGCCCCATGCCTCGCTTCTACAACATCCTTGGTTACACCCAGCTTCTGGACAATCCCGATTCTTGGGAAGGCTGGCACTGGGGCAGCATGCATACCTGGGGCTGGTACTGGCGTTTCGGCCAGTGCGACAACTTCGACATGCTGGCGGAGGCTCTGAAGAACACCGAACAGGTGATCTATTGGTCGGTCGATCCCAACACTACTGCCGGCGGCTACGGGGGCCAGGAGACGATCATCTGGCGCGAGTGGCTGCGGGAGCTGGGCATCAGCGGTATCTTCATCGACCCGTACTGCAACGCTACGGCGGCGCACATGGCCGACAAGTGGCTGGCTCCCCGGCCCGGCACCGACGCGGCTCTGGCCGAGGCCATCGCCTACCAGTGGATCGTGGACGACACCTACGACCACTGGTTCATCGAGAACCGTACCGTCCACTTCGACGAGTGGAAGGCCTACATCCTGGGGGAGACCGACGGCGTTCCCAAGTCCCCGGACTGGGCGGCCCCTATCTGCGACCTCCCCGCCCACACCATCCGGGCGGTCGCCCGGGAGTGGGCCTCAAAGAAGAGCATGCTGGCCTGCGGCTCCCAGTACGGCACGGCCGGCGCCTGCCGCAATTCCTATGCCACTGAGTGGGCCAGCCTCATGATCCACCTGATCGCCATGCAGGGCATCGGCAAGGAAGGGGTCAACATCTGGGGCGGTACCGCGCACGGCGCCCCCTTGGACATGAGCTTCAAGAGTGCCGGCTACTCCGATGTGGGCTGGGACGTTTTCGGACTCGTCGCCAAGCAGCCCACCTTCCCCGATCGCAACCCGGTCACCCAGAAGGTGTACCGCATCCTTCTGCCCGAGGCCATCCTGGACGGCCATATCGAGTGGCTGGGCGAAGGCTTCTGCGTGCAGTACCCGACTCAGCAGTTCAAGCCCATGCAGTATCCCGAGCCCGGGCCGAACGGCGCCGAGATCCGAATGATCCACCGGCACGGCGGCTCCTTCATCTCCACCATGACCGACACCAGCAAGTGGGTACGGATGTACCAGTCGCCCAAGCTGGAGTTCGTGGTCATGCAGGACTGCCACTGGCAGAGCGAGACCAGGTTCGGTGATGTCATCCTGCCCGCCTCCACGAACTTCGAGCATGAGGACATCTCCGAGTGGGCCCAGCCCGGCGGTTACGGCAACGGTAACGTCAACTGCAACCACCGCATCCTGATGTACCAGCAGAAGTGCATCGAGCCCCTGTGGGAATCCAAGCCGGACTACCAGATCTACTGCGAATTGGCCGACCGTCTAGGGTTCCTGGAGGAGTACACCGAAGGCAACTCGGAGGAGGATTGGATACGGAAGGTCTTCGACTACACCGACCTGCCCAAACACATCTCCTACGAGGAGTTCAAGAAAAAGGGCTACTTTGTGGTCCCGTCGCTGCCTGAGGATTACAAGCCCACCGTGTCCAACCGGTGGTACTACGAAGGCCGGCCGGTGGACACCCCCGATCGTTTCAACCCGCTGCAGGGGACCGACAAGGCGACGCAGCTGGCGACTCCGAGCGGCAAGATCGAGTTCGTCCGGACGATACTCCAGGAGCACTTCCCGGACGATGACGAGCGGCCGCCCATGCCGCGCTATATCCCGCTTTATGAGGGCCACGAGAGCAAGGGTGTGGTGGAGAAATATCCTCTGCAGCTGATGACGCCGCACGCCAAGTTCTCCTATCACACCCACCAGGACAACAAGATCCTATGGTTGAACGACATCCCCCAGCACCGCATCGTCAAGGACGGGTACGCCTATTGGCCCATGCGCATGAACCCGGCCGACGCAGAGGCGCGGGGCATCAAGGACGGCGACATCGTCATGGTCTACAACGACCGGGCCAAAGTACTAGGCGTCGCTTTAGTGACCGAGCGCTGCCGGCCGGGACTGGTGCATTCGTACCAGGCCGCGGCCAAGTACGACCCGTTGGAGCCGGGGGCGGCCGGGTCGATCGACCGGGGCGGGTGCGTCAACCTGCTGTCGCATTCCCGGATGACCAGCCAGAACGCGTACGGCGAAGCCAACATGTCCTTTCTCGTTGAAGTCCGCAAGTGGGAGGCGTAGAAGTGGCCAGATACGGAATGGTGATCGACGTCAAGAAATGCGTGGGGTGCTACAACTGCTTCCTCACCTGCCGCGACGAGTTCGCCGGGAACGACTATCCCGGATACTCGGCCGCCCAGCCCATGAGTGGTGGCAACTGGTTGAAGGTCAACGAGATCGAACGCGGCCGGTACCCGCACGTCAAAGTCGACTACGTCCCCGTGACCTGCGCTCAGTGCGAGGAAGCCGCCTGTCTAACGCTCGACCAGACGGGGGCCGTCTACCGGCGCCCGGACGGCATCGTCATGATCGATCCGGAGAAGGCCAAGGGTAACAAGGATCTCGTGAACACCTGCCCTTATCGCCGGATCGAGTGGAACGAAGAGCTCCAGGTCGCCCAGAAGTGCACCTTCTGCGCCCATCTCCTGGACGCGGGGGAGCCCGAGCCCCGCTGCGTGGAGTCCTGTCCCTCGGGCGCGCTCGTTTTCGGCGATCTGGACGATCCCGCAAGCGAAGTGGCCAAACTGGTGGCCGCCGGAGCCACTGAGGTCCTGCGTCCGGAGTTCGCCATGGGCGACAAGGTCACCTACGCGAACCTTCCCAAGAAGTTCGTGGCCGGCACGGTCGTCTATGGGGACGTGGATGAGGTCGCGGCAGATCTCGAGGTCGTCCTCGGCGAGGTGGCCGGCAGCCGGATCACCAAGACCAACGGGTTCGGCGATTTCGAGTTCGAGGGTCTTGCGGACAACGCGGACTGCACGGTCAAGATCGAGGCCCCCGGCTACAAGGCGGTGACTCTCTCCGCGAAGACTTCGAGGGACATCTATCTCGGCGAGATCGTTCTCGAGAAGTAGGGAAGGCATGCCTGGAATAGCTTCATATGGAGCATACATACCGTTGTACCGGCTGAGCCGGGCGGAGATCGCGCGGGCCTGGGGAGTCGCACCCCCACCCGGCGAGCGGGCCGTCGCGAACTACGACGAAGACAGCCTCACCATGGCTGTGGCGGCCGCGCGCGACTGCCTCGGGCGGGCGGATCGGAGCTCGATCCAAGGCCTGTACTTCGCCTCGACCACGGCGCCCTACAAGGAGAAGCAGAACGCCGCTCTTATTGCCGCCGTGCTGGGACTGCCGGCGGACGCGACTACCGTCGATTTCTCCGGTTCGCTGAGATGCGGCACGAACGCGCTCAAGGCCGCGCTTGACGCCGTCGCCTGTGGCAGCGCAGAGAACGTCCTCGTGGTGGCCGCGGATATGCGGATGGGCTACCCGGCCGGGCCGGGGGAGATGAACTTCGGCGACGGCGCCGCCGCTCTGCTGGTCGGGCGCGAGGACCTCATCGCCGAGATCGAGCACTTCGACAGCCGCTACTACGAGATCCAGGACACCTGGCGCTCCGATCGCGACACCTTCGTGCGCTCGGCTGAAGACCGCTTCGCCATGGACGAAGGGTACCTGCGGGTCGTCAGGGAGACGGTCTCCGCGACCCTGGCGAAGTACGGCCTGGCTCCAGCAGACGTCGCCCAGGTGGCGCTCAACGCCCCGAATGCCCGCCAGTTGAGGAGCGTCGTTCAGAAGCTGGGCTTCGAGGAGAAGACCCAGGTGCGCGACGTGCTTCAGGCCTCGGTGGGCGACACCGGTTGCGCCCTGAGTCTCATGAGTCTGGTGGCCGCCCTGGAACGGGCGGACAGCGGGGAGCGCATCCTTCTGGCCTGCTATGGGAACGGCTGCGATGTCGCGCTCTTGAAGACCACCGAACGGATCGACTCCGGCAAGGACCGGCGAGGCATCCAGAGGCATCTGGGCGCGAAGACCGCTATGCACAGCTACGAGCAGTATCTGCGCCTGCGCGAACTGCTCCCCCTGCAGCCGCCTGCCCGTCCGCCGCTAGAGCTGCGTACCCCATCCCCGGCGGCCTTGTGGCGCGAGGTACCCTGGGAGATGCGTCTCACCGGGACCAGGTGCCGGCGCTGCGGCCAACCGCAGTACCCGCCCCAGCGGGTCTGCGTGAACTGTCACGCTAAGGACGAGATGGAGCCCTACCCGTTCGTGGACGTGCCGGCCACGGTCTTCTCCTTCTCTCACGACTATGTGATGCAGTCCATCGACCCGCCGGTCACGGTGACCTTTGTGGACTTCGAGGGCGGAGGCCGCATCATGTGCGACATGACCGACCGCGACCCGGCCGCCGTCGAAGTCGGTCTCTCCCTGGAGATGACCTTTCGCCGCCTTTACTACGTAGGAGGCATCTACAACTACTGGTGGAAGTGCCAACCGGTCCGGTGCCGGCCCTCCGGCGCAGGGGAATGACCCGTGGACAGCCTCAAAGACAAAGTCGCCATCATAGGCATGGGTTGTGTCAAGTTCGGCGAGAACTGGGGCCAGAGCCTCGACGATATGATCATCGACGCAGCCTATGAGGCCTTCGAAGACGCCGGCATCGAGCCCAAGGACATCGAAGCCGCCTGGTGGGGAAGCGTGTTCGCCGGCGAGTCGGGGTCGATCATGTCGACTC
>JAJFUK010000027.1 GCA_021372435.1 Actinomycetes bacterium
TAGTCCTCAGGCCAGGCGTGCGGGCGCCACGGCTCGCTGAAATATAGGTCCTTGCCGACGAAGCCCGCCATGATGCCGTTCGGCATCGCCGTCAGCCCCGCGAGGGCGTCCGGCGGCGGCGTCCAGTTCCGGGAGGGAAGAATCTCCTGGAAGGCATCCACGGCGATATTGTCCACGTAGCTGGTGTTGCTCGCGGTCCGCTCGGCGATGAAATAGAGGTCAGTCCCCGTCGAGCCGGTCTGGCTGCGATAGATGCGCTGCTTCGTGATGTTGCGCCCGCTCGGGGTGGACGCGAAGCCGGTCAGCGTGATCGTCTCGCCGGCCTTCCAGTCCACTTCGGCAGAAGCCGGGCTCGGCTCCGACTCCTCACCGAAATCCGTCACCCACGTGTAGACGTAGATGCGGGTGAAGGTGTCGCCCGTCCCGCCTCCGGAGGAGGACCCGGAGAGCGCCCCGGACGGCCCCGCGAGGGCGAGAGGATAGACGGTGCTGCCCACCCTCATCTTGGGGGCGCCATCGCCCGTGTAATAGAGCCGATCCTGCGCGACCGGGCCTTGGGCGAGGTTCACCTGATCCTCGAACCCGAGCCAGGTATCCCCGTGGCGGTAGAGCGTGAGATAGGTCCCGGAAGGCGGGTCAAGAGACGAAACAGCCGAAGGCTCATAGTAGGGCGACAGGCCGCCGTCATCCAGGCGGACGTTGAAGGCCGACTGCGCCGCCGCAGCAGGAAGCAGGCGCGGGATGATGCGGGGCTGCTCGCCGGAGAACCCGGTGATCTTGATGGCCGGCATCAGACGCCCACGTAGATGATAAAGTTCGTGATGTCGCAGGGCGGCATGTTGTTGTGCGCTGCCCCGCCGCCCTTCGAAGTTTCCGAGATCGTGATCGCCGGGTCAGTCGAACCGGTAGCCCCAGGAGCGTCCGGATTGACGCCACGAGTACCGCCGCCCGTCGCCGCCGACAGGTGGAGCGAGAACGGGATAGAATGCCCGTGCGCATCCTGATTGGCCGAGACATCGTGGACGTGGGCCGGGATCTGTGTCAGGTCGAGCGTGACGGTCTGGGAGCCGCCGGAAGCGCCGAGGGTCGTCCCGTCGATGCCACTGCCGGCGGACGTGACGCGGCCGGCAGCGGAGACACCGCCCATATTGTCCCTGCCGACGCCGATGCGCCCGCGCTTGTCACGCACGTTGAAGGTCGTCGAGCCATTGCCGGGGCCAAACCGCGTGCCTACGATGGCGAAATAGGCCGCATAGGTCGAGCGGGAAACAGCCGCGCCATTGGCCCATAGAAAGCGCGGAGGCAGCTCCGTCCCGTCGTACTCAAGGATGGTGCCGATCTTGATTGGCACATAGTCCACCACGAATTCGGTCGTGGCGATCTTCTCGCTATTATCGGACACCGCAGGGGTCGGCGAGGTGGGCGTGCCTTCAAATGCAGGGGAGTCCAGGTCGGCCTTCAGATCGAGCGCGTCGCTCACCTCATCGGCTAGCGCGAATTCGGCATAGGCCGCCGCGGTCACGCGCGCATCCACCCGCGCGCCGGCATTGAAGGACCGGGCCGAGGTCCCTTCCTGTCCCCTCACCACCGTGAGAACGTCGCCAGAGCGTCCCGTGCACCGCATGATCTCGCGGTTCCCGGACCCGTCCACCACGACGACAGGGCACCACTCCCCCACCTCAAGAGAGGGGAACAGGCTGCCGGCGCTGCTGGCGAGCGAGAGGGTCGTGACCGACGAATTGATGTTCGACGCCAGGAGCCCGGTCGCGTTGTTCGTGATCTTCAGG
>JAJFUK010000031.1 GCA_021372435.1 Actinomycetes bacterium
CAGCACCTGCGGCCACTGCCGCAACACCAAGAAGCTGCTCGATTCCCATAACGTGCAATATGATTTTGTCGATGTCGATCTCCTCCCCAGAGAAGAAATGAAGAAGACTTTGGAAGAAGTACGCAAGGTGAACCCGCAGGCTGCATTCCCTACTCTCCTAGTCGGTGACAAGGTCATAGTCGGTTACCGGGAAGCGGACATATTGGAGGCCCTCGGACTATGAGCGATATCGACGAAATGTATGAGCGCCTCAAGAGGGCGAACGAGGCCAAAGGCTACTATTTCAACAAGAACGACCAACTCGTGAGGGAGCTGATCGCCGGTCTTCTCACCAACAAGGAGCGATACGGATACATGTCGTGCCCCTGCCGGTTAGCCTCAGGAGACCGCGAGAACGACAAGGACATCCTCTGCCCCTGTGACTACCGCGAGGCAGACATCAAAGAGTACGGGAGTTGCTACTGCAACCTGTACGTCTCCAAGGAGTGGAACGAGGGGACTATCCCCAACGTGCCGGTACCCGAGCGTCGTCCGGTGGAGAAGGCCGGCTGGATGACGTGGCCTGACTTGGACGCCTGATCGGGGCCGCCCGCGGATGCCGGGCGCTGCCGGCGGAGCACGGTGCCCGCGACGCTCGGCGGTCCCGACCTGACCTCCAGAGGGGCTGTGCTCTCCGCGACAGTATCGTGAGTACTCGAACGTGAACTGGAGCGGAGAGCACAGCCCCTCCCCCGTGTGTTAGCCTAGAGACCCGTTGTAATCCGCTTCAGAACGAAGCAGCGTCGTATCGTCCCGTCCGGTGAGGGCCGGGCGGCCGCGGCTTCATTCTGGAGCGAGTGATCAAGCGACCTCGGCGCGCCGGCGACGCGCCGTTCATCATGGAGGACGGGTGGAACGGCTCGAGAATACCAAGGTCCTGGTAGCTGAGCTCATGGACGACGAAGCCATCAGCCTGCTCGAATCTGCATGCCAGGTCGATGTGAGGTACAAGCTGAGCCGTGACGAGATCCTTGCGATCATCCCGGAATACGACGGCATCATCGTCCGCAGCGAGACGCTCGTGGACAAGACCCTCCTGGATGCAGCGGTCAGACTGCGCATCGTGGGACGCGCCGGCTCGGGGCTGGACAACATCGACGTGGCCGCCGCCACCCGCAGGGGCGTCATCGTGTGCAATACACCCGAGAGTAACGTCATCTCCGCCGCCGAGCACACCATGGGCCTCCTCCTCGCCAGCAGCCGCAACATCTCCTGGGCAGACCGCTTTATCAAGAGCGGCCGGTGGGGCCGAAAGCAGTTCGAGGGCAGCGAGTTGTACGGCAAGACCCTCGGCATCATCGGCCTGGGACGTATCGGCGGTCTGGTCTCCCAGCGGGCCCGCGGTTTCGCCATGCGGGTCATCGCGTACGACCCATACATCCCCGATTCCCGTTTCGAGAACCTGAAGATCGAGAAGAAGGCAACCCTGGACGAACTGCTCCAGGAGTCGGATTTCATCACCATCCACACGCCGCGGACCAAGGAAACCATGAACATGGTCAGCGACGAGCAGATCGCGCTCATGAAACCGGGGGTGCGCCTGGTCAACTGCGCTCGAGGAGGACTGTACAACGAAGACGCCCTCGTGCGTGGTCTCCAGGCGGGCAAGATCGCGTCGGTGGGGATCGACACGTGGGTGAACGAGCCCCAGTCCGCTCATCCCCTCTACCAGTTCGACACGGTGGTCGGCACGCCCCACTTGGGAGCATCGACCTTCGAGGCATCCAAGCGTGTGGGGGAGGAAGTGGTGGCGGAGGTCATCGCCGGCCTGCGCGGCGAGATCGTCAAGAATGCCGTCAACATGCCCAGTCTTTCCGAGGAGTCGTTCGCAAAACTCCAGACCTTCATCCAGTTGGCCGAGAAGATAGGCGTCCTCTACCGGCAGATACGGCGGCACAATGTCAAGAAGGTCGAGATCGTCTTCGCCGGCAGGGAGATCGACGTGCCGGCCGACGCTCGGATCCTGTCGCTGGTCGCCCTTAAAGGGATCCTCGAGGGCAGCAGGGTGCCCGGCAGCGTCAATTTCGTCAACGCCGGCCTGCTCGCCGAGCAGCTCGGAATAGAGGTGCACGAGACCATCTCGTTGGATAGTGGGGACTACCGGAATCTCATCCGCATGATCGTGACCGAGGATGATGGCACTGAGTTCGCCGTTGCGGGAACGGTGCTCGAGCACAGATATCCGCGCATCATCCAAATAGGAGAGTTCCCGATCAGCTTCGTCCCCGAGGGAAGGCTGGCCTATGTGCCGCACAAGAACGTCCCGGGCGTCATCGGGCGGGTGGCGACCATCATGGGCGAGTACGGCGTAAACATCTCGCGGATGGTCACGTCGAGCGGGATCAACAACCTCCTGAGTGACTCCATCATGATCCTCGGGCTTGACAACGAAGTCCCGGAGGAGGCCATCGAGCGCTGCCTCGAGATCGACGAGATCTACGAGATGAAGATCATCGATCTCTGATCGCGAGGGATCCGGCAAAACCTCTGGAAGAGGGCGGCCCTCAGTGGTTAGAATGGCCCTGTGTTCCTGCGCGTCGTCCTACGGTGGCGGCTGCGCCAGAAGAGGAGACGAAAGGAGGTCGTCCCGCCGAGCGTCAGACGGCGGTATTCGCATATCGGGCCTGCCAAGGCCGTTTCCGGGTCGTCGCCGGACGGGTCCCAGGGGTCAGTCAACAACAAGAAGTGTGAGGTGCTCTCAGCAATGCCCGCATCCCGATCACGCCATGTCCTGATCTGCGGCGCGCTGGTGGTCGTGCTCGTGCTCATAGGAGCCTTCGCTGCCGCGTGTGGCGAGGCGGAGGAAGAGACCACTACCACCGCGGCGCCCGTCTCCTCTACTACTACACAGACCACTACAGAAGCGGCGGTCACCACTACGACCGCCGGTGAGACAACCACCACGGCAGCCCCCACTCCTGAGGAGTTCATCTTCGGGATGGTGCTCGTCGGTCCCTACAACGACAACGGTTGGAGCCAGGCCAACTACGAGGGCGGCCTCTACGTCGAGAAGAAACTGCCCGGCGCCAAGATGGTCTACGTCGACAAGGCGAACACCGCCGACCGGCCGGGGACCACTGTGGAGCAACTCGCTGAGGAGCTGGTCGCCCAGGGCGCCCAGATGATCTTTTTCACCTCCGACGACATGAAAGACGGAGCCATCGCCTTCGCGCGGGCGAATCCGGACATCCCGGTGGTCCATTCCTCCGGCGACGGCGCGTGGGTGGACGGCAAGGACTACAAGAACCTGCCCAACCTGAGCAATATCATGGGCCGGATGGAGTACGGCAAGATGATCGCCGGCGTGGCGGCCGCCCTCACGACCAAGACCGGCAAGATCGGCTACCTTGGACCGCTGATCAACGACGAGACCCGCCGTCTGGCCGCATCCGCCTATCTGGGAGCCAAGTACGCGTGGACCGAGTATCTGGGGAAAGACCCCGCGGAGTTGAAGTTCCGGGTCGACTGGATCGGCTTCTGGTTCAACATCCCGGGTGTCACCTCCGACCCGACCCAGGTTGCCGACAACTTCTTCAACCAGGGGTTCGACGTGGTCATCTCGGGCATCGACACCACCGAGGCTCTGGTGGAGGCGGGCAAGCTCTCCCAGGCGGGCAAGGAGGTCTGGGCGATCCCGTACGATTACGTCGGCTCTCTCGAGGAAGCCCCGGCCGTCGCGCTGGGCGTCCCCTACTTCAACTGGGGTCCTGAGTATCTGAAAGCCGTCACCGCCGCCCGTGAGGGGAATTGGTCGAGCTTCTTCACCTGGGTGGGACCCGATTGGGCCGACATCAACAATCCCGACACTTCCATGATCGGCTTCGCCAAGGGTGAAGGCCTTTCCGCCGACGCCGCCGCCAAGGTCGACGAGTTCATCGCGGCCCTCGCCGGTGGCCTGAACCTCTGGACCGGCCCACTCAACCTCCAGGACGGCACTCCCTATCTCGCCGACGGCGAAGTGGCCACCGACCAGCAGGTGTGGTACCTGCCTCAATTGCTGGAGGGGATGGAAGGCCAGAGCGTATCCGAGTAGACCGAGGACATCGACGAAACATGCATCCGCAGAAAGGGGAGACCTCAAGGTCTCCCCTTTCTGCTTCCCGACGACCGAAAGCCTGAGATCCTGGTAGATCAGAGAGGCCGGTGGAAATCCGACTCATCGACATCCGCAAGCACTTCGGCCCGGTCAAGGCCAACGACGGTATCACGTTGACCGTGCCCGCCGGCACCATCCAGGGGATCCTGGGCGAGAACGGGGCCGGCAAGAGCACTCTCATGAAGATACTGTCGGGGTATCAGCATGCGGACGCCGGCCGCATCGAGCTGGACGGGCGGCCCGTGCACATGCGCTCTCCCGCCGATGCCATCAGACACGGGGTGGGCATGCTGCACCAAGACCCCTTGGACTTCCCCCCCATGCGGGTGGTCGACAATCTCCTCATAGGAGCACCCGGGCGTCTCATCCCGCAACGGCGGGAAGCCGTCTCGGCCGTCGCCGGGCTGGCCGGATCCCTAGGACTCTCCATCGACCTCAAGGCCGAAGTCGGATCGCTGACGGTAGGCGAGCGGCAGCAGTTGGAATTGCTCCGCCTTCTTTGGCTGGGGGCGAGGGTGCTCATCCTGGATGAGCCGACCACCGGTATCAGCGCCCGCCAGCGGCAGGAGCTCTTCGACACACTGCGCCGGCTCGCCGCGCAGGGCAAGACGATCCTCTTCGTGTCGCACAAGCTTGAAGAGGTGGAGGAGCTGTGTACCCGGGTCGCGGTGCTCCGCCAGGGCCGGCTGGTGGGTGAGGCGCTGCCGCCTTTCAGAGTCGAACGGCTGGTCGGCATGATGTTCGAACGCGAGGTCACTCCAGGTGAACGGTTCGCGTGCACCCCGGGCAAGACCCTGCTGAGGCTGGCCGGGCTGGGAGCAGAGCACGGCCGCATACGGCTCGAAGGTCTCGACCTCGAGGTGAAGGCGGGCGAGACCATCGGCCTGGCCGGCATGGAGGGAAGCGGGCAGAGCCTGCTCCTTCAGACCTGCGCCGGACTTAGGCCGGTCACCCACGGCCGTATCTACCTCGACGGCGCCGACCTCACCGGCAAGACATACCGCCAGTTCAAGAAGCGCGGGGTAGCGTACGTACCCGCCACCCGTCTCGAGGAGGGTCTCATTCCCGGGCTGTCTCTCGCCGACCACTTCTTACTCACGGAGAACAAGCCCGGCTTCTTCATCAACAGGGAGCGAGGGCGCCGGACCGCTGAAGAGCGTATCGCCCGGTTCAACATCAAGGGGACTCCCACCAGCCCCGTCGAATCGCTCTCCGGCGGCAACCAGCAGCGGGCCTTGCTCGCCCTGGTCGAGCCTGGCTCCAAGTTGATGCTCCTCGAACACCCCACCAGGGGCCTCGACGTCGAGTCGGTCATCTACTTGTGGAGCAAGCTGAAGGAGCGCTGCGGCCGGGGCGAGGCCATCATCTTCACCTCCAGCGATCTCGACGAGTTGCTGCGGTACAGCGACCGCATCCTGGTCTTCTTCGCGGGCAGGGTATCCGAGCCGCTGGACGCCGCCACCACCACCGTCGACGAACTGGGTGAGCTCATAGGGGGCGCCTCGCGAAGCGGCGATCCCGTCGACGCCGTGAGCGCGTGGCCGGGTGGCGACGGCCGTGCTCCTGACGACGCAGGATGCCACGCGAGCGGCGCTCCGGAGAACGGCGATGCCTGAGCGGCAGCCTCTCCCGAGTCGGCCGGCCCCCAGCTCGCGCCGGCGTTTCGGACGGCGGACCTGGACCGACCTCGGGCTCCAGTCGGGCGCGCTCGTCCTCGCCTTCTTGCTCACCAGTGTCATCCTGCTGGTGGCCGGGGCTCCCCCGTTCCAGGCCTATGTCGAGATCGCCAAAGGGGCCGCCGCCTCGTTCACGGACATCTCGAACGTGCTGGTCGCCTGGGTACCGCTGCTCTTGGCTTCCGCCGGAGTGCTGGTGACCTTCGCCGCCGGCCTGTGGAACATCGGCGTCGAAGGACAGATCGTCTTGGGAGCGGTCCTCACCACGTGGGTCCTCCGCCTGTTGCAGGACACGTCCCTGCCGCCGGCCTTCATCGTCGTGCTCGCCATCATCGCCGGCATAGTGGGTGGGGCGCTGTGGGCTGCGCTGGCGGGTATCCTCAAGACCTTCGGCGGGGTCAACGAGATCTTCGGAGGTCTGGGCCTCAACTTCGTAGCCACGGCGCTCACGCTCTGGCTCATCTTCGGCCCCTGGAAGCGTCCCGGCATCGGATCGATGAGCGGCACCGAGCCGTTCCCCGAACAACTGGGGCTGCCCACGGTGGGCGGCGAACGCCTCAGCCTCTGGTCACTCGGTCTCGGCATCGTGGCGGTCATCGCCGTCTACGTCCTCCTGGAGAGGACCCACGTCGGCCTACGGCTCAAAGCAGTCGGGCTGAATCAGCGAGCCGCCTTCCTGCTGGGCGTGCCGACCTGGCAATACGCGCTGCTGGCCTTCCTCCTGTGCGGCGGTCTGGCCGGGCTGGCCGGCGCCGTTCAGGTCACCGGGGTCTACCACCGCCTCATACCATCCATCTCCAGCGGCTACGGGTTCCTCGGCCTGATGATCGGGATGCTCATCGCCTACAAGGCCATCTGGGTCGCGCCGGTGGCCCTCTTCTTCGCCGCTCTCAACATCGGGAGCATCCAGTTGCCGATCGTCCTCAAGCTGGACTCCACCCTGTCGGGGGTGTTGCAGGGCGCCTTGGTGCTCTTCGTCCTCCTGGTCGAGGGGGCGCGGCAGCGCTATTCACGCCGGGCCCCCTCGACCATGGTCGCCGGCCCGGTCCCGGGGACGTCGCCGCCCGATGACGTCGGAGCCGTCTGATGGACGGCGCCACGCTCGTCATCGGGCTGGCCGGCGTGCTGACCGCAGCCGCTCCCCTCGTGGTCGCCACGATCGGTGAGACGTTTGCGGAACGGGCCGGCGTGATCAACCTGTCGGTCAACGGTACGATCCTGCTCTCGGCCATGGGCAGCTTCGTGGTGGCGGTCAGTACCGGCAGCCTGGTGCTCGCGTTCATAGCGGGCGCCCTGATCGGAGCGCTGGTGGCGCTGATCGTGGCCTTCGGCAGCATCACCCTGCGACAGTCCCAGGTCGCCATCGGCTTCGTCCTCACTCTGTTCTGCCGTGACCTTTCCTACTTCCTCGGCAACCCGTTCATGGGTGAGAAAGGCCCCATGCTCTCGGTCCACCCCATCCCCCTGCTGGAGGACATCCCCGTTCTGGGCACGATGTTCTTCAAACAGGACGTCATGACCTACTTCAGCTTCGTGCTCATCGCCGGGGCCTGGTGGTGGATATTCCGCACCCGCCCCGGCCTGGTGTTGCGGGCGGTGGGCGAACGCCCCGAAGCGGCGTTCGCCCGGGGAGCCAGGGTCAAGCTAGTCCGGTACGCCTACACCACCCTCGGCGGAGCGTTGGTCGGCTTGGCCGGTCCCATGTACTCCTTGAGCGTCAAAGCGGGGTGGAAGGGCACGATATCCGGGCTCGACGGCCTTGGCTGGATCGTCCTCGCCATCGTCATCTTCGGAGCCTGGAACCCCGTACGGGTCGCGCTGGGCGCCTACCTCTTCGGATTGCTTCAGTGGCTGAGCGTCGTGCTGCAGCCCCACCTGCAGGGCATCCCGTCCCAGGTGCTGCAGGTCGCGCCTTTCCCCTTGATGATCCTGACCCTCCTCTTCGTCAACATCGGCAACGCCGAGTGGGTGGAGCGGGTACTGGCTGCTTTGCCCGAACGTCCGAGAAAAGCGGTCGCCCGGGCGATCCGGGCGCTTAGAGTGGTGCAACCCCGCAGCCTGGGCGTTCCTTTCGAGCAGGACTGACGGTCGCGTTCGTGCTTGCTTGTCCATTTGTACATTTGACGCGCCTCGATCCTAGCCATATGGACGGACCCAGCTGAACCTCGCGCTGCTAGCCTAGGGTAGTCCCGGCGGAGCACCGGCGGGAAGACGACCGGCCGGCAGCAGGGGTGGTGTTCGGACGATGAGGGTTTGGATCGATGAGCGCTGAGCGCGCGACTGATGGCGCAGCATCGCGCCGCCCGGTGGGCTCCGACGGCCCCCCCTCTGGTGTTCCGCAGCTCCCGGCCCGACGTTCCGGGCGGGGGTTCCCTGAGCCCCAGGGTCTTTACAACCCACGTCATGAGAAGGACGCATGTGGCGTCGGCTTCGTCTGCGACGTAGGCGGCCGGCCGTCGCACGACATCATCGACCGCGGTATCGAGGTGTTGAAGAACCTGCTCCATCGCGGCGCCGCAGGCGCCGATGCCGGGACGGGCGATGGAGCAGGAATGCTGTCGCAACTGCCGCACCGCTTTCTCGCCGAGGCGTGCCGGGGGTCGGGCCTCACACTCCCCCCACCCGGCGAATACGGCGTCGCGATGATGTTCCTGCCGCTCGACCCGGAACTGCAGACCACCTGCCGTACGGTCGTCGAGGAGACGCTGGCCGGGGAAGGCCTGCGCACCCTCGGCTGGCGGGAGGTGCCGACGGTGGAGGAGGCCCTGGGCGAGTCGGCCCGCGAACTGCGGCCCTCAGTCTGGCAGTGCTTCACCGACACGGCCGGGTTGGACGGCGACGCCCTCGAGCGCAGACTGTACGTGGCCCGCAGACAGTGTGAGAAGGCCGTCGCCCGCGTGTTGGACCGGGAAGAAGGCTTCTACATCCCGAGCTTCTCTTCGCGGACCATCGTCTACAAGGGTCTGATGATGGCCACCGAGATCCCGGCGTTCTATCAGGATCTCAGCGATCCTCTGTTCGAGAGCGCCCTCGCCGTCGTGCACCAGCGCTACAGCACCAACACCGTCCCCTCCTGGGAACTGGCCCAGCCGTTCCGCTATCTCGCGCACAACGGCGAGATCAACACCCTGCGCGGCAATCTACACTGGATGCGCTCCCGGCGGCCCGATCTACAGTCCGACCTCTTCGGCGACGACCTCGCCAAGCTGTTGCCGGTGACCGACGAGACGGCCAGCGACTCCGCCTGCCTCGACAACGTGCTCGAGCTTCTTACGACGGGCGGCCGGGACATCGACCACGCGCTCCTGATGTTGATCCCACAGGCCTGGGGCCCGAAATACCCGATGGGACCCGACCTGCGCGGTTTTTTCGAATACCACGCCGGCTTGATGGAGCCGTGGGACGGCCCCGCCGCCGTCGCCTTCAGCGACGGGCGGACCGTCGGTGCCCTGCTTGACCGGAACGGACTGCGTCCGGCCCGCTATACCATCACCAAGGACGGCTTCATGGTCCTCGCCTCCGAGACGGGGGTCCTCGACCTCCCCGCGAAGCAGATCAAGGAGAAAGGATCGCTCCGGCCGGGGCAGATCATCCTCGCCGACTTGGCCGCGTGCCGGGTCCAGAAAGACGTGGAGATCAAGACCAGGTTGGCGCGGCGTCGGCCTTACCGACGTTGGGTGGAGGAGAACCGCATCGCCATCCACGGCTTCTTCGGAGCCGTAGCTCCGCCGGCACCCGAGACCGGCGATCTCGTCAAGCGACAGAAGCTCTTCGGATACACGCGCGAGGACATAGACCTCGTCCTGGACCCCATGGCCGTGAGCGGCAACGAGCCGGTGGGCTCGATGGGCGCCGACGAACCCCCGGCCGTGCTCTCGGAGCAGCCCCAACTCCTCTACTGGTATTTCAAACAGCTCTTCGCCCAGGTGACCAACCCACCTATCGACTCCATCCGCGAAGAGCTGGTCATGTCGATGATGACCTTCATCGGTTCCCCGGGGAACATCCTGGCCGAGACCCCCCAACAGGCGCGCCTGCTCAAGCTCAGCCATCCGATCCTTTCCAACGAGGACCTGGCGCGCATCCGGGACCTGAACATCCCGGGCTTCGCAGGCTGCACCCTGCCGGCCGGCTTTCCGGCCGACGGGACCGGGCGCGAACTGGCGCAGGCGCTCGACGAGCTGTGCCGCCGGGCCGAAGAGGCCGTCGAAAGCGGCCGGAGGATCCTGATCCTGAGCGACCGGGAGCTACCCGAGGGCGTCATGGCGATACCCGCCCTGCTGGCGGTCTCCGCCGTCAACCAGCATCTCCTGGGCTGCACCCGGCGGACGGGCGTGGACATCATCGTCGAGACCGGCGAGGCCCGCGAGGTCATGCACATGGCGCTTCTCTTGGGCTACGGCGCCTCTGCCGTAAACCCCTACCTCGCCTTCGAGACTCTGGTCGACCTGGCACTGAGAGACAGGCTGAGCAAGGACGTCGGATCGACCGCCGCCCTCGACCACTACATCAAGGCTCTCTGCAAGGGCCTGCTGAAGGTCATATCCAAGATGGGGATCTCGACCCTCCGTAGCTACCGAAGCGCCCAGGTGTTCGAGGCCGTGGGCCTGAACAGTGAGGTCGTCTCCACCTACTTCGGCGGAACCGCCTCGCGGATCGAAGGGATCGGCCTGGACGAGATCGCAGCCGAGGCCAGGGCACGCCATGAGGCGGCTTGTGGACCGGCCGGCGCTACCTCTACGCTCCTCCCGAGTGGAGGTCACTACGCCTACCGCAAAGACGGCGAGCGCCATTTGTGGAACCCGGAAACGATCCACTACCTGCAGCAGGCGGTCCGCACCGACGACTACAGCCTATACCAACAGTATGCGGCTCTGATCAACGACCAGGAGCGCCGGCAAAGCACCCTGCGGGGTCTTCTCCGCTTCAAGGAAGCAAAAGCTATACCTCTAGATGAGGTCGAGCCTGAGTCCGAGATCGTTAAGCGCTTCGTCACCGGCGCCATGTCGTTCGGCTCCATCAGCCAAGAGGCCCACGAGGCTCTCGCGATCGCGATGAACCGCCTGGGCGGGATGAGCAACAGCGGCGAAGGGGGCGAAGACCCGGCGCGTTACGTCCCTCTGCCCAACGGCGATAGCCGCTGCAGCGCGGTCAAGCAGATCGCGAGCGGCCGGTTCGGCGTGACCGCTGAGTATCTGGCCGGCGCGCGCGAGCTCCAGATCAAGATCTCTCAGGGAGCCAAACCCGGCGAGGGCGGCCAACTCCCCGGGGCCAAGGTCTATCCGTGGATCGCGAAGACCAGGCACTCTACGCCGTACGTCACCCTGATCTCTCCCCCGCCCCACCACGACATCTACTCGATCGAGGACATCAAGCAGCTCATCTACGATCTGCGCTGCGCCAACCCCGACGCACGCATCTCGGTCAAACTGGTGTCGGAGGTCGGCGTGGGCACGGTCGCAGCCGGCGTGGTCAAAGCAGAAGCGGACGCGATCCTCATCAGCGGCTATGACGGCGGGACCGGGGCTGCGCCCCTGTCGTCGGTCCGCCACGTAGGCGTACCATGGGAGCTGGGCCTGGCCGAGACCCAGCAGACCCTGGTGCTTAACGGCCTCCGCAAGCGGGTACGCCTCCAAACCGACGGCCAACTCAAGACCGGGCGTGACGTAGTGATCGCGGCGATGCTCGGCGCCGAGGAGTTCGGGTTCGCGACGACCGCCTTGGTCGCGCTCGGTTGCGTCATGATGCGGGCCTGCCACCAGAACACCTGTCCGGTGGGGATAGGCACCCAGGATCCTGAGCTGCGCCGGCATTTCACCGGCAAACCCGAGTACGTGGTCAATTTCTTCCGGATGGTGGCGCGCGAAGCGCGCGGGCTCATGGCGCAGTTGGGGATCCGGCGCGTGGAGGACCTGGTGGGACGGGCAGACCTCTTGGAGGTCAACGAAGCCATCACTTTCTGGAAGGCGAAGGGTCTGGACTTCTCCAAGATCCTCTACCTGCCGCAGCCAGGGGACGGCGACATGCGCGGCTCCTCCATCCTGCCCACACGTAGTCTCGACGCAGCGCTCGACCACCGGCTGATGCCGTCGGTCGAGAAGGCCATCGAGACTCAGGAGCCCGTCACCGTCACCTCGCCGGTACGCAACGTGCACCGAGCGGCCGGGACCCTGATCTCGGGCCGCATCGCGAAGAAACACGGCGGCAAAGGCCTGCCGGACGACACCATCACGTTGCGGTTCCAGGGCTCGGCCGGCCAGAGCTTCGCGGCCTTCTGCTCGCGGGGCATGACCTTCGTCCTCGAGGGAGAGGCGAACGACTACCTCGGCAAGGGACTCTCCGGCGCTAAGATCGTGGTCAAGCCACCTGAGGATTCTGACTTCGAGCCGGCCGAGAACATCATCATCGGCAACGTGGCTCTGTACGGCGCCACGGCCGGTGAAGCCTACATCTGCGGCCGGGCCGGCGAGCGCTTCGCCATCCGCAACAGCGGCGTCTACGCCGTCGTCGAAGGCATCGGCGACCACGGCTGCGAGTACATGACGGGTGGCCGCGTGGCCATACTGGGCCGTACAGGCGTCAACTTCGCCGCCGGGATGAGCGGAGGCATCGCCTACGTCTATGACGAGACGGGCCTTTTCGACGAGCGCTGCAACCTGGACATGGTCGACCTGGAGCTCATGACCGACCCGCAAGACCAGGAGGAGCTCAAGAGCATGATCGAGCGGCACGTGCGCTACACAGGCAGCCACCGCGGCGCCCGTATCCTGGCCGACTGGGATTCATGCATGCCCCACTTCGTCAAAGTCTTCCCGACCGATTACAAGCGGGCCCTGGGCGTGCTGAGCCGGGAGGACGAGGCGGTCGACCGCGAGCAGGTAAGGGACTAGAACCATGCCTGAACAAAGAAGGTTCTTGGAAATCGAGCGCCGGGAGGTGGCCTACCGGCCGGTCGCGGAGCGGATCAAGGACTTCCGGTCGGTGGAGGTGCCTCTTACCGACGCCGAGATCAACGCCCAGGCCGCCCGCTGCATGGAGTGCGGCACCCCCTTCTGCCACGCCGCGCCGAGCGGTTGCCCGCTGAGCAACCTCATCCCGGAGTTCAATCGTCAGGTGTACCGGGGATGGTGGAAGGAGGCGCTCGATACCCTGCTCCACACAAACTGCTTCCCGGAATTCACCGGGCGCGTCTGTCCGGCGCTTTGCGAGGGCGCCTGCGTCCTCGGCCTGATCAGGCCGCCGGTGAACATCTGCAAGATCGAACTCGCCATCATCGAGCAAGGCTTCCAGCGGGGCTACGTCAAGGCCCGCCCCCCGAGCGCGCGACGCACGGAGCGGGTGGCGGTGATCGGGTCGGGTCCCGCCGGGCTGGCCGTGGCACACGCTCTCAACCGCGCCGGCTTCAACGTCACGGTCTACGAGAAGGACGCCAAGCCGGGCGGCATCTTACGTTACGGCATCCCCGACTTCAAGCTGGAGAAGTGGGTGGTCGACCAACGCCTCGATCTGCTGAGACAGGAGGGTGTGGTCTTCGAGTGCGGGGTCGACGCCGGCACCGACGTCTCACACCGCTTCCTCCGCGACCGGTTCGAGGCGATTGTGCTGGCCGGAGGCGCGGGAGTCCCGCGCGACCTCCCCGTACCGGGACGGGAGTTGGACGGGATCCACTTCGCCATGGATTTCCTGGCCCAACAGAACCGGATCGTGGGAGGCGAGCCGGTCCCGGCGCAGGGGCAGATCTCGGCGGCGGGCAAGAACGTGGCCGTTATCGGCGGCGGCGACACCGGCTCCGACTGCATAGGCACCGCGTGGCGGCAGGGCGCCCGGCACGTGGTGCAACTCGAGATACTGCCCGAGCCGCCCCCCACGCGCGCCGAGTCGACACCGTGGCCGCAGTGGCCTTTGATGCGGCGCGACTCCAGCAGCCATAAGGAAGGCGGCACCCGCCTGTGGGGAGCGAACACGACGGCCTTCGCGGGAGAGCAGGGCCGCGTGACACAGGTGCATGGAGTACAGGTCGAGTGGGTGGCCGAAGAAGACCACGGGCCGGTCCGTCCCCGCGAGATCCCAGGTTCCGCCTTCACCCTCCACGCGGAACTGGTCCTCATAGCCATGGGCTTCGTAGGACCGAGCCCAACCTCTCTTGTCGAGGGCCTCGGGATCGCTAAGGATGCCCGTGGCTTTGTGGGGTGCGACGAGCGTCATATGACGAACATCGCGCGAGTATTCGTGGCCGGCGATATGCGCCGAGGAGCCTCCCTGGTCGTTCACGCGATGGCCGACGGCCTGCAGACGGCCCGGGACGTGATGGAGTACCTGGACTCCAAGGGAGGGGGGCACCATGCATGACCCTGCCCTGACGACCGGGCTACCGGGCCTGGACCAGGTGCTAAGAGGACTCCTGCCGGGAGACAACGTCGTCTGGCAGGTCGATGCGGTGGAGGAGTACCAGGCGATGGTCGAGCCCTACTGCCGGGCGGCCGTCGCCAACGGGAAGAGATTGATCTACTTCCGGTTCGCCCGCCACGAGCCGCTTGTCTCGGCCGACGAAGGCGCTGAGGTCCACGAGCTCAGCTCTGAACAGGGTTTCGAGAGATTCATCGCCTCCATCCACGCCGTCATCCAGGAGGCCGGGGCGGGGGTCTTCTATGTCTTCGACTGTCTCTCGAAGCTGACCGCAGACTGGTATTCCGACCAGATGCTGGCGAACTTCTTCATGCTCACCTGTCCGTACCTCTACGACCTGGAGACGGTAGCCTACTTCGCGCTGTACCGGAACTATCACACGACCCACGCTCTTGAACCCATCCAGGAGACCACGCAGCTCTTCTTGGACGTCTACAGGCACAAGGGAGAGATGTACATACGGCCGGTCAAGGTCCAGCATCGTTACTCTCCCACCATGAACATGCTCCATGTCCGGCGGGGCGATGAGTTCCTCACGGTGACTTCCAGCGCCGTCATCTCGGAGATCCTGACCTCGGCACAGTGGTCGGGCCTGGCGTACGACAGCAGCGTGGGCTTCTGGGAGACGACCTTCCAGCGCGCGCGTGACTTACTCCGATCGGGCGAATACCGGCCCGACCTGCCCGGCCGCGGCCGGGACGTCTACGATACCCTGGTCAAGATGATCATCTCGCGCGACGCGGACATGCAGCCGCTCATCGCGCGCTACCTCAGTCTGCAGGACATCCTGGACGTGCGCAAGCGCATAGTCGGCACAGGACTGATCGGCGGCAAGGCCCTGGGCATGCTGCTCGCCCGGGCGATCCTCCGCAAGCACGGATCTCACTTGGCCGGCCGCCTCGAAGAGCACGATTCTTTCTACATCGGCTCCGATGTCTTCTACGACTTCCTGGTGCGGAGCGGTGTCTGGTGGGTACGTCAGAAGCAACGTGATCCCCAGCACTTCCTGGAAGGAGCGGAACAGGCGCGCCAGCGCATGCTTACCGGCGAGTTCCAGCCCCACATCCTCCGCCGCCTCGAGGAGATGATCGACTACTTCGGCCAGTCTCCCTTCATCGTGCGTTCGAGCTCTCTGCTCGAGGACAGCTACGGCAACTCGTTCGCCGACAAGTACGAGAGCATCTTCTGCGCCAACCAGGGACCCCGCGAACAGCGTGTGCAGGATCTCCTAGCAGCCATCCGCCGGATCTATGCGAGCTCCATGAGCGAGGAGGCGTTGCGCTACCGGTTCGACCGCGGAGTCCTCGACCGGGACGAGCAGATGGCGCTGCTTATCATGCGGGTCTCCGGCGCCATGTACGATCGCCGTTTCTACCCGCAGGTCGCCGGCGTCGGCTTCTCGTTCAACCCCTATGTCTGGGACCGCACCATCGACCCTAAGGCCGGGGTCGTACGCCTGGTGTTCGGACTGGGCACCCGGGCGGTGAACCGTTCCGATGATGACTACACCCGTATCATCGCCCTCAACGCCCCCGAGAAGCGGCCGGAAGCCAACTTCGACGAGGTCGCGCAGTTCGCCCAGCGGCGTGTGGACTATCTCGATCTCGAGGCGAACCAACTCGTATCGAGCCACTTCCTCGATCTGGTCCAGGACAAGCCCGACCTACCTCTGCATCTCTTCGCGTCGACGGGCCGGATGTACGCCCCGGAAGACCCCGATGCGTTGGTCTTGACCTTCGACCGTCTGCTCAGAGAGACGGACCTGGTGCAGACCTTGCGCGAGATGTTACAGATCCTGCAGGCGGCCTACGAGTACCCGGTGGACCTGGAGTTCACAGCCAATTTCGGCGCCGACGGCCGCTACAAGATCAATCTGCTCCAGTGCCGCCCGCTGCAGGTGCAGGGCGCCGCCCTCGTCGAGTTGCCGCGTGTGAGCGTCGATCCGCAGGACCTCATCATCAGTGCGCACGGCGCGGTCGTCGGCCGGAGTCTCATGACTTCCATCGACCGCTTCGTGTACGTCTCGCCCGGTCTATACGGACGGCTCTCGACACAGGCCCGTCACGAGGTCGCCCGTTTGCTCGGCCGCATTAACTACACCCGTCCCGAGGGGATCCGCACGGTGATGATGATCGGGCCGGGCCGTTGGGGAAGCACGAGCCCGCATCTCGGCCTGCCGGTGAGGTTCAGGGACATCAACCACGTCTCGGTCCTTTGCGAGATAGTCGCCATGCATGAGAACCTGGTGCCCGACGTCTCGCTCGGTACGCATTTCTTGAACGAGATCGTCGAGCGGGACATCCTCTATCTCGCCTTGTTCCCCCAGCAGGGCGACAACTTCTTCAGGGAGGACTTCTTCATGGGTTCGCCCAACCGCCTGCTGGAGATCGTGCCCGACGCAGAGGGTTTCGAGGGTGTGATCAGGGTCATCGATGCGGGCGCCCTGCCGGAAGACGTACCCGTCCGGCTCACGGCCGACGCCATCCAACAGCGGGTCCTCTGCTACTTCGAACACGCGCCCGAACATTACGCTGAGCAGGCCGGCAGCTGATAGGCCCGGCCTTGTGGTTGGACCCGTTAGACCTATGTATAGCGGAACAGCCTAATGGTAGGCCACATGGAGAGACAAAGAGTAGGGCGAGAACGATATGCTGACTGCAGCCGCCGATGCTCTCGGCCCGGCGACCTCACCCCAGTCGATGTCGCGGTGTCCGGCCGGCCTTTGCGCTCGGAAGGCTCGCGCTCTCTACGAGAAAGGAGCAGGGTATGGCCGACAAATTGACCAAGGAGGACGTCCTTCGTATCGTCGAGGACAAGCAGATCAAGTTCATCCGCTTCTGGTTTACCGATGTACTCGGCAGCCTTAAGAGTTTCGCAGTCACCCCCGCTGAGCTGGAGGCCGCCTTCGAAGAGGGCATGGGCTTCGATGGGTCCTCGATCGAGGGCTTCACGCGGATCGAAGAGTCCGACATGGTGGCCTATCCCGATCCGAGTACCTTCGCGGTCCTGCCGTGGCGCGCGGGTGCCGGTGGCGCGGCCCGCATGTTCTGCGATATCCGCACCCCCGACTGTAAGCCCTTCCCTGGGGACCCTAGAAACGTCCTCCAGAAGGTGGCCGCGAAGGCCGAAGCTCTGGGCTTCACCATGTACGTAGGCCCCGAATTGGAGTTCTTCTACTTTAAGGACAGCTGCGGCACCGAGGTGCTCGACCAGGGCGGATACTTCGACCTGACCACTCTGGACGCGGGTAGCGACCTGCGCCGGGACACGATCAACGCCCTGCACGCCTTCGGCATCCAGGTCGAGTACTCCCACCACGAGGTCGCCCCGTCGCAGCACGAGATCGACCTCCGCTTCAAGGATGTGCTGACGATGGCCGACCAGGTGATGACCTACCGCCTCACCGTCAAGGAGATCGCGGCGCAGAAGGGCCTCTACGCCAGCTTCATGCCCAAGCCCAT
Organism: Actinomycetes bacterium; assembly: GCA_021372435.1. Classification (GTDB taxonomy): domain Bacteria; phylum Actinomycetota; class Thermoleophilia; order RBG-16-64-13; family RBG-16-64-13; genus RBG-16-64-13. The sequence continues at coordinate 17,679 of JAJFUK010000031.1, forward strand.
CTTCGGTGTGAACGGCTCGGGGATGCACGTGCATCAATCGCTCTTCAAGGGAGAGCGCAACGCCTTCTTCGACCCGGCCGATGAGACCAATCTATCCGCGGTAGGCAAGTCATACGTAGCCGGTCTGCTGGCCCATGTCAAGGAGATCGCCCTGGTGACCAACCAGTGGGTCAACTCCTACAAGCGTCTGGTGCCCGGCTACGAAGCACCGGTCTACATCTGCTGGTCGCGGCGTAACCGTTCGGCCATGGTCCGGGTGCCTCTCTACAAGCCGGGCAAAGAGAATGCCACCCGCGTCGAACTGCGCAACCCCGACCCGGCCTGCAATCCCTATCTGGCCTTCGCAGCCATGTTGGCGGCCGGGCTCGACGGCATAGAGAAAGGCATGGAACTCCGCCCGGAGGCCAGCAACAACATCTACGAGATGACCCCGCTGGAACGCGCGCAGGCCGGCATCGACTCGTTGCCCGAGGACCTGTACCAGGCCATCCGGGAGTTCGAGAAATCGAGCTTCGTACGCGAGGCTCTTGGTGATCACGTGTGCGACTATCTGATCCGCAACAAGTGGGCCGAGTGGAACGACTACAAGATGCTGGTCACGCCGTTCGAGCTCTCGCGCTACCTGCCGATCCTCTAGCAACTGGCGTCGACAGCCACCCTGCTGTCCCCCGGCGGCCCCCGGCCGCTGGGGGGTTTTCTCTTCACCGGGTCGCGCGAGGCGACGCGCACAGAGTCCCATTGTGTCCACATGAAGGTGTAGGCTGTGAGGATGCGTGCCGGCTGGAGAATCACAGTGCGTCCGCCGCGCAGCCGGAGCCGGAACGCGCAGGCACCGTCTCAGACGTAAAGGAGACTTACGTGGACCATCGACTCACCACTACGGCCCTGACCATCCCCGGGTACCGCGTGGTGCACACCCTGGGGGTGGTACGTGGGGTGACCGTGCGGGCCCGTTGGATAGGGAGCCAGATCACGGCTTCACTGCGTACGCTGGGGGGCGGCCAGATCCCCGAGTATATCGAGCTCTGCGAGCAGGCCCGGGCCGAGGCCTTCGCTTGGATGGTGCAGCACGCCGAAGAGATGGGGGCGAATGCCGTCATCTCCGTCAGGTACGACGCCACCGACCTTGGCAACAACATGACCGAGGTGCTTGCCTACGGAACGGCCGCCATAGTCGAGACGGAGTAGAGACGCGCGTGGTACACGCGCGGGGGACACGCTACCGGAGGCGACGATGATCGACGACCGGGCCTACCGGGGTTTCAAGTCGGCCGAAGCCTACGATGCGTGCCGCCCCAGCTACCCGCCGGCCGCCGTGACGTTCATCCGCGAGGCCGCCGGGATCGACGAGCGCTCGACGGTCGTCGACCTGGCGGCCGGTACGGGCCTGATGACCCGGCTTCTCTCGCCGGCCGGCCGCCTGGTCGCCATCGAACCTGTGGCCGAGATGCGCGCTCTGCTGCAGGACCGCGTGCCTGAAGCGGAGGTCCTGGAGGGTACCGCGGAACGGATGCCCCTTCCCGCCGCGGTGGCGGATGCCGTCATCGTGGCCCAGGCATTCCATTGGTTCGCCAATCTCCAGGCCGTACGGGAGATCTCCCGGGTGTTGAAGCCCGAGGGAGCGCTGGCACTGGTTTGGAACGAGAGTGATCCTCGGGATCCGCTACTGGCGGCGATCGACAAGGCCCTCGCTCCATACCGGCTCGACAGTCCCCGGTCTTCGAACACGCCGTGGCGTGATGTACTCAGCACGGACGATTCGCCACTCGTGATCACCCGGCACATGACCGTCGCCTCTGAAGAAGAGCTCACGTTCGGCCTTCTGAAAGGCAGAGTGCGTTCGTACAGCTACATCGCGGTGCTCGGCGGACCCGCGCAGGCCACGGTCATGGATGTGCTGGACGCAGCGGCGCGCTCGGTCCACCGCGCCGCGATGGCCGACGACGCAAAGCTGGTCGTGAGGCATCTGACCGAGGTATACATCGCACGGCATAGATACGCACGGCAGATATAGGAAGAAAGAGGAAGGAAGAGGCCCCGGTCCCGAGAGGGGCGTCCCGGACCGCGGCCGCCCAGGCACTCATCTACGCCAGCGCGGAAACCCCCGTTTCGCCGGTGCGTATGCGCAGGCACTCCATGAGATCCAGCACGAAGATCTTGCCGTCGCCGATGTTGCCGGTCCGGGCGCCTCTGGCGATCGCGTCCACCGCCTGCCACACGTTGTTGTTGCTCACCGCCACTTCCACCTTGAGCTTATGCAGGAGACCGCCCTTCTCCACGTGGCTGCGATACACCTCGGCCACGCCTTTCTGCCGGCCCCTGCCCATCACATCCGACACCGTCATCAGGTTGATCTCCTCCTCCTCCAAGGCGGCGATCACTTCGTCCAGACGGTCAGGCTGGATGATGGCGACTATGTACTTCATGACCAGACTCCTTGTTCTCGCGCCGTCTACCCGATCAAGGTGTAGGCCGATTCGCTGTGCTGGGTGAGGTCTAGGCCGATGCTCTCCTTGTCCTCGCCGACCCGCAGGCCGACGAGTCCGTCGACCAGCTTGAGAAGCCCGTAGGAGACGATGAACGAATACGCAGCGCATACCGCGAGAGCAACCAACTGCCGCAAGAGCAGCCCGGCGTTACCGTGCAAGAGACCATCCGCCCCCGCCGCGTTGACCGTGGTCGTCGCCCATAGTCCGGTGAGGAGGGCGCCGAGCGTCCCGCCCACCCCATGCACACCGAAGGCGTCCAACGAGTCATCGTAGCCGAGTCTGCGCTTCATCACGACCACGCAGAAATAGCACCCCGGGCCTGACAGGGCGCCGATAGCCATTGCTCCGACCGGCGTCACGAACCCGGCGGCCGGAGTGATGGCTACCAGACCCGCGACCGCGCCCGAGATCGTGCCCAAGGCGGTCGCATGTCTCCCCTTGCCCCATTCCATCACGGCCCAGGCCACAGCCGCCGTGGCCGCACCTAGTTGCGTGGCGACGAGCGCCGACACCGAAAGCCCGTTCGCTCCCAAAGCGCTCCCTGCATTGAAGCCGAACCAGCCAAACCAAAGCAGAGCGGCACCCAGAATGACAAAAGGCAGATTATGTGGAGGCGACGTGTCCGGATAGCCCTTCCGCCTGCCGATCACCAGAGCGGCTGCCAGTGCGGCCATGCCCGCATTGATATGCACGACCGTTCCTCCGGCGAAGTCGAGCGCGCCCAGGTCCCTGAGCCACCCGCCCATGCCCCAGACCCAGTGGGCCATGGGATCGTACACAACGGTCGCCCAGAGGACGGAGAACAGCAGGAAGGCGCCGAATTTCATCCTTTCAGCGAAGGCCCCGACGATGAGCGCCGGAGTGAGGACCGCGAACATCATCTGGAAAACCATGAAGAGCTGATGCGGGATGGTCGGTGCGTAGTCAGCGTTGGGCTCCGCGCCCACTCCCCTCAGACCCGCCCAGGAGAAGTCCCCGATGACCCCGCCGTGGTCGGGACCGAAGGCCAGACTGTAGCCGAACAGCACCCACTGGATGCTGATGACGGCCAAGAGCATGAAGCACTGCATCATGATCGAAAGCACATTCTTCCGCCGGACGAGTCCTCCGTAGAAGAAGGCCAGCCCCGGGGTCATCAGCATGACCAGGGCGGTGCTGACGATCACCCACGCGGTATCGCCGGTATCGATCTCCGCCATCTTCACCCTCCTTCGCTTCCGTCGACCCAGCGGATGCGTTCAGCGGCCACCCGGGCACCCACCGGGGGCGCTGGATCAATTACAGCGAAGATGGCCTTGGAGCTTTATAGCCAGATGTACAAGGATATGGCACCCCGTTGAGCCATTTGGCAAAGAGGGGGCGCGTCCGGGACCGCGGCCGCCCAGGTACTCATCCTACGCCGGCGCGGGGACCCCCCCCGCAAGACGGCCGGCTCAGACACTCAGAACGGAGGCGGTCAACTCATCAGCAGGCTGCGGGCCTTAAGACCAAGACCCAGACGCTCTTTGTGCTCGGTCTCGAAGACGCTGAGCCCGCTTATCTCGGCGACCTTCTCCAACCGGTAGCGGATGGTGTGCCGGTGGGCATAGAGCTCGGCTGCGGTCTTGGTGAGGTTCTCGTTGTTGCGCAAGAAGACCGCCAGGGTCCTTGTCAACTGAGTCCCGTTCACTTCGTCATACCGATCGATCGGTCCGATGGTTTCTTCGTAGAGCGAGCGGATCTCATCGGGATCCCTCTCCCAGATGTCCAAGAGAAGCCGGTACGTCCCGACTTCGTCGAAGGGGAGCACACTCGCCGGCCCGTGCAGCTTACGTCCGACCTTCAGGGCCACCAGGGCCTCGCTGTAGGCCCTGTCCATCTGCGATGCCTCCGGAGTGAACCCGCCGATCCCCGCCGAGATGCTCAGACCGCCGGCCGCCTCCCCTAGATTCTGTAGGGCGGTGGTCAGTCGCCGCAGCGTGGCCGGGTCGTGAGCACTTTTGCCGCATACGAAGATGACGATGCGACCCGATTTGAGACTGACGAGCGACGAGGCCTCCGACGACGAGACGAGGCGTGAGCACAGAGAAAAGAGGAGTTCTACCCTCCTATCCAACTCCTCCTGGTCGAGACCTTTCCGAGACACCAGCCCGTCGAACTCGTCGACGCCGAGCAGGATCACCGCGGCGCCCTGGCTGAGGTCGCAGCCCAGAAACGCGCCCCGGCGAAGGAGAGAATCAGCCCCATGCTCCGCGCCGCTGATGAGGTCGTCGACGAAGTCGCCCTTCAGGCGCACTTCGGTCTCGAACCGCACCCGGTCCTGAGCCATCTCCAGGGCTGCGATCGTAGCCGTGTGCTCGAGGATGAGAACCTCGTTGGCCGTCAAGTCAGACGCTGCGCTGAAGACGCACACATAGCCCAGCTTCACGTGGCTGGCCACGATCGGGAGAACGAACATGGCCGGCAGCCCCTCTTCTTCCACCCTGAAATGCTTCTGACCGCCACCCATGCCGGCAAGACGCCGGCGTGTCTCGGCACGGTTCAAACGGTCCCTAAGCTCGGCGGGCGATACGGAGAGGTCCGTGGAGGCCGCCAGTATCTCATGGGAAGTATCGATGATGAGGAGAGGGCCGCCCAGGAGACGGGCGGCCTCATCGGCAAGTTGCTGCCAGCCGCCCCCGCGGATGACGATGCCGAGTAGACTGCGATGGATGGACTGGGATTGCTCCAAGAGGGAGGCCTGCCGATTGATGATGAGCTCGGTGGCGTCCTGCATGAGCCGTGTCCAGCGGAGACCCTGAGGCACCTCCACGATGGGGAACCTGCGCTTATCGGCCAACTCGATGATGTCGGCCGGGATACTTTCGACGAACCGGGTGGTCTTGACGAAGAGGGCCGCGGCATCGGCCATCATGACGCGGCGGCAGAACTCCCGCTGTCGTTCCAGATCACCCTTGACCGCGAACATCGTCGAAAGGACCATCTCGCCTCCCGACAGCCAATCGGCGATGTCGGGGACCTCTCCGACGGTGACCGAGGTGACCCTCCGGTCGAGGCCTTTGGCGCCGGCCAGCAGCCGCGCCTCCTTCAACGACGCGAGGGAGAGTATCTGTCTCACAGTCACAGGCATGGCCCGGCGAACGATACCAGAGTGAGGAACGGCCTGTACCCCCCGCTCCAGTTCACGTTCGAGTACTCACGATACTGTCGCGGAGGGCACAGGCCGTTCGTGAGATGTGGAATCGGTTACTCACGAATGCTGTCGCAGACAGCACAGGCTGCGTATGGGGGCTGGGGATGCACTGCGAGCGAGACTGCCGGGGCTGCGCCGCGGCGGCGACGGGTCTCTAGTCCCGGGAGACGACTCCTATCACATCGATCTCGACCAGGAACTCCGGCTTGGCCAGGCCCACCACCATGAAGGTACTGGCCGGGGGCTCCTCGACGAGTCGCGGCGCATACTTCTGGTAGTACTCCAACTCCGTCCTTCGCATCCTCGGATAGTCTTCGAGGTTCTTGAGAAGGATCATGGTCTTGATGACGTTGTCCATGGAACTACCTGCCTCTTCCATGGCCCGCCGCACCTTGTCGAGCGCGATGACCATCTGCTCCTCGAACACGTCGGTCTCGACACGTACGGTCTCGTCGTTCTGGCCTTGGCAGCCGGAGACGAATATCAAGTTGCCCGCCACCACCGAGTCGGCGAATTTCGGGGATTCCGGGGGGACGTAGGGATAAGCAAGCTTCTTGCCGCCCCAATAGGCCGGGTAGTACTTGACGCTGTCACTCATGGGGAACCTCCTTGGCTCAGTCGGCATCGTGCCGTGTCCGACCACTACATCAAATCTACACCGGGGACCGCGCCTGCGAGACGCCGCGCCGGAGGTCGCCCGCCACCAGGCCGGGGCGACCCGGCGCGTGGTAATCTATGCGCGCTGAATAGTAGAGCGAATATCCGCGGTCGTCCAAGCCGGGGGTGCTGTGGGGCACCTTCCCTCCATAGCGGGGCGGCGACCGCTCGGTCTAAGTGTGGAGGGTCCGCATCGGCGATGGCGACGCTTGGGATCGATATAGGCTGCATCAGCGTGAAGATCGCTGTTGTCGGCAGACCCGAAGACCGCGAGTCGTTCCGGCTGTTGGCCTCCGATCCTGAGCTCTTCTATGACCCTGCGGGCAGCGATCGGGCCCTCCCCCATCCCGACGCGCCGCCCGTCCTCGCTACCGTGTACCGGCGCATCAAAGGCAGCCCCACCGAGGCCGCCCGGGGGTTGCTCAGCCAGGTACTGGCCGCCCTGCCCGAGGGCACCATCACCCAGGTAGGGGTCACCGGCACAGGCGGCCGTCTGGTGGGGGCGATGCTCGATGTGCCCTATGAGAACGAGTTCAAGGCCATCGCCCGCGCCATCGGCGCGCTCCACCCCGACGTGACCACCGTGTTCGAGATGGGCGGAGAAACATCGAAGTTCATCCGCCTAGAGACCGATGAGCAGTCCGGCCGGGTAGGGATCGCCGACTACGGCACCAACGGCGACTGCGCTGCCGGCACCGGCTCGTTCATGGACCAGCAGGCCAACCGCCTACTCTACGACATCGAAGAAGTCGGCGACATCGTGCGAAGCGCCGGCAAGGCCGCCTCGATCGCCGGACGTTGTTCAGTGTTCGCCAAATCCGACATGATCCACGCGCAGCAGAAAGGCTACCGCCCCCCTGAGGTGCTCAAGGGCCTCTGCAACGCGGTCGTGCGCAACTACCGGGGAACGATCGCTAAAGGCAAGGAGGTCGGCGAGCGGGTGGCCTTCATCGGCGGGGTGGCGGCCAACAAGGGCGCCGTCGCCGCGATGCGCGAGGCCTTCGAGATGGACGAGGAGCACCTGATCGTTCCCGCCTACTACGCCTGGATGGGAGCCATCGGCTGCGCGCTCATGGCCGCCGAGGAGCGGGGCGATCAGAAGGTCGTCACCCTCGACCCCGGCCGGCTGACCAGGACCCAGGCCGCTGAGTTCGAGACCAGCCAAGCCCTTTCCATGGAGAAGGTCATCCTACTCCGTGACAGGGTGAAGCCCTACCGGCTTCCTCCGGGGGACGGCAAGATTGGCGTTTATCTTGGCATAGACGTGGGTTCGGTCTCGACCAACTTGGCGGTGCTTGACGAGGCGGGCGAGGTGGTCAAGGAGATCTACGTCAAGACCGACGGCCGTCCCGTCGAGGTCGTCAATAAAGGACTGGCCGACATCTGGAACGAGATGGGCCCCCGCCTGGACATCCGGGGCGTCGCCACCACCGGTTCGGGCCGGGAGTTGATAGGCGAGCTGATAGGAGCCGACACCGTCAACGACGAGATCACAGCCCATAAGACCGGGGCCACCTTCATCGGGCGCAAGCTCATCGACCGGGTGCCCGACACCATCTTCGAGATCGGCGGGCAGGATTCCAAGTTCATAAGCCTGCAGGACGGCGTCGTCGTCGACTTCGCGATGAACGAGGCCTGCGCGGCCGGGACCGGCTCCTTCCTCGAAGAACAAGCGGAGAAGATGGGCATCAATATCATCGGCGAGTTCGCCGAGCTGGCCCTGTCTTCGAGATCCCCGGTCCGCCTGGGCGAGCGCTGCACCGTGTTCATGGAGCGGGACGTCAACTCTTACCTCCAAAGGGGCGCGGATAAGAAGGACCTCGTGGCCGGACTCGCGTACTCCATAGCTTTCAACTACCTCAACCGCTTGGTCGGCCGGCGACATATCGGCGACACCATCTATTTCCAGGGCGGGACCGCCTACAACGACTCGGTGGCGGCGGCGTTCAGCATGATCCTAGACAAGGAGATCATCGTGCCGCCGTACAACGGGGTGGTCGGAGCCATCGGAGCGGCGCTACTGGCCCGGGAGAAGATGGCGGCCACCGGGGCGCCTTCCCGCTTCCGCGGTTGGGACTTGGAGAAGGTCGACTACACCATCCGCGAGTTTACCTGCAAAGGTTGCAGCAACGAGTGCGACATCCGCCAGTTCACCATCGGCGAGGAGAAGACCTACTGGGGCGACAAGTGCTCCGACCGCTACCGTAAGCGCGCGAAGGTCGACAAGGAACCTCTCGTCCGCGACCTCCTCGAATACCGGAGCGCCCTCTTGTATTCGTACGTGACGGAGGCCGAGGACACCTCTCCACTCCTTCGCAGCGGCACGGGATCACCACGGGGGACCATCGGGATCCCTCGAGCCATGTATACCTACGAGCGTCTGCCCTTCTGGGCGACTTTCTTCAAAGCATGCGGATTCGACGTCATGCTCTCGCGCCAGACCGACAAGAAGATCCGCGAGCTGGGCATCGAGGGCGCCGTGGCCGAGCCGTGCTTCCCCATACGCGTCGCTCACGGCCATGTGGCTGAACTGATCGAAGAAGGCGCCGACCACATCTTGATCCCCAACATGCTCAACGAAGAGACCGACCATCCGGAGATCGAGTCTCATGCCTGTCCGTGGGGACAGACGCTTCCCCACATCATCCGGCTGACCCCGCGTTTCGAAGCGCATGCCGGCCGATTACTCACCCCCACCGTACACTTCCGGCGGGGGCCGGCCTCGGTGCGGCGGTCCCTCCACGCGGCGTTGAAGCCCCTCGGCGTTCCCAACCGCGTCGTGGACGAAGCGCTTGACGCCGCCTACGAGGCTCAGACCGAGTTCCGCGGACGCCTGGTCCTTGCGGGCGCCGACGCACTGGCCACGCTCGCCGAGCACGACGAATTGGGCATCGTCCTGGTAGGGCGCCCGTACAACATCTACGATCCCGGGGTCAACATGGACATACCGGCAAAACTGCGCCGCTACTACGGGGTCGACCTCATCCCGTTCGACTTCCTGCCGCTCTGGGGCAAAGACACCAGGGCGGTCACGCCCAACATGTACTGGGGCTATGGACGCAAGATCCTCCAAGCCGCCGAAGTGGTGGCGGAGCATCCCAACCTCCACATCATCTACATGACCAACTTCAAGTGCGGCCCCGACTCGTATGTGAAGCACTACATCGGTGCGGCGTCGCCCGATCCCTTCCTGGTGCTGCAGTTCGACGAGCACACGAACGACGCCGGGGCCATGACCCGCTGCGAGGCCTACCTCGACAGCAAAGGGTTCCTGCGCTGGTGGGCGCGCGAGGACAAGGTCAGACAGACGGTGGGCAAGACCTAGTGAGCACCGAGACCACGACCAAGGACGGCAACGGCAAGGCTACCCGGAAGGCCGCCGAGACGGCCCTTGCCGCATTACCGAAGCCGGCGGCCGCTCACGGAGCCGAGACCAGCCCCGTCAAGACCGACATCGACATCCGGGATCGTACCCTCTGGCTGTGCCGGATGCCCTATGGGGGTTCGCGCATGCTGGCCGCCGCCTTCTGCTCGATCGGTCTGGATGCCCGGGTCACTCCCGACGAAGACGCCCGTACGCTCGAACTGGGCGGCAAGTACACGTCGGGAGACGAGTGCTATCCCCAGCGGATCGTGCTGGGCGACTACATGAAGCTCCTCGAAGACCGGAAACTCGACCCGGCCAAGACGGCCTTCCTGCTTCCCACAGCCAACGGCCCCTGCCGCTTCGGACAGTACATCGCCTTGCTGCGCCGCATCCTCGACGACCAAGGCTACGACGATGTGGCCATCTTGTCGTTCACGTCGGCCGACGGGTACGCGGGCATCGGCGACCAGGCCACCGCCATGATCCGCACCGCTTGGCGGGCCGTGTTGATCCAGGACATCTTGCTCAAGCTGCTGCTGATGACCCGGCCCTACGAGGTCCACCCCGGCCGGACCGACAAGGTGTACCTGGAAAGTCTCGACCTCATGGCCGGCATCGTCGCCCGGCAGGATCTCACCAGCAAGGAGCGCCTGGCCGCCATCAAGACCGGGCTGCGCAAGGTCAAGGAGGAGTTCCTGGCCATCCCGGTCAGGCAGGAAGACCGTCCGCTCATCGGGGTAGTGGGCGAGATCTTCTGCAGGCTCAACACCTTCTCCAACAACGAGCTGATCCGCCACATCGAGGCTCAGGGCGGCGAATGTTGGCTGGCCGGGGTGGGTGAGTGGGTCTGGTATACGAACGCAGAGGCATTCCGCCGGCACCGGGAGGAGAGAAAGCGTTTTACCAAGCCTTGGCTCACGACCTTCGTCACCTCCCGCATCATGCGAAGCGACGAGGAAGCCCTCTATGAGGACTTCAGGGACGTCTTCGGGCACAGGCCCGAGGCGCATGTGGACGAGGTACTCGAATGCGCCGGTCCCTACCTGCCTCAGTGGGGAGCGATGGGCGAGATGGTGCTTTCCACCGGCGGCGCCATCGCCCTCTACCGCCGGGGAGCCGACGGCATCGTCGACATCAGCCCCTTCACCTGCATGAACGGCATCGTCACCGAAGCGGTCTATCCACGAGTGAGCAGGGACCACGACCACATCCCCATCCGCGTCTTCTACTTCGACGGCACTCAGATCGACTTGGAACGCGACGTGGGCATCTTCCTCGAGCTGGCGAAGACCTACAAGCGGCGCAAGAAGATGACCGGGGCATAGTAGGCCCGGCTCCAGGCGCTCCGGCAGAGGCGACTTCGATGGCGGCCGCGGCAAGGATACCGGCATGTTCGCCCGCTTAGGCGCCTTCGCCGTCCGCTTCCGGTGGCTCATCATCGCGGCTTGGGTCATGGTCGCGGCGGTCCTCACCGTGGTGGCACCTGACATCGACGAGGTCGCCGTGAGCGACCAGCGGGCCTTCGTCCCCGACGAGGCGGCCGGTCTCGAGGCGCACGAGCTCGTCGCGAAGTACTTCCCCGACCGCGTCTCGCCTTCGACCGCGGTCCTAGTGATCGACGCCGGCGAGGGCGGGCGGGTCGATGAAGGGGCCGCGGCGGCCTTCGTGCGGAGCCTCACCACCTGGTTGACCGGGCCGGAAGCTCCGGCGGCCGTCGCCGAGGTCTGGTCGCCCATCCTAGGAGACGAGCAGACCCGGGCCGGGCTGATCAGCAAGGATAAGCAGATAGCTCTCCTCCTCGTGAGCTTCAACGCCATCGGTACCGAGCCTCCCACGGGGGAGGCGATGGAGGCCCTGGAGAAGCGCCTACGACAAGCACCGGCGGGCATCCAGGCCTACATGACCGGCGACGGGCCCATCCTGGGGGCCTACGGGACCAGTACCAAGAGCAGCGTCGATTCCACTACGTGGATCACCATCGTGCTCGTCGTGGTCATCCTGCTTGTCATCTACCGGTCGCCGGTCAGCCCCATCATCCCCCTGCTCACGATCGGACTCGCCTATCTGATCTCGCGAGGAGTGGTGGCCTTCCTGGGGGCCGGGGTGTTTACCATCTCCATGTACACCAATGTCTTTCTGATCGTGGTGCTGTTCGGCGCCGGCACCGACTACTGCCTCTTTCTCATCAGCCGCTTCAGAGAAGAGATGGCGGGTGTGAGCGACCCCGCTCCCGCCGTGAAGACCACGGTGCGCGCCGTCGGCGAGACCATCGCCTCCAGCGCCGGGACGGTCATCGTGGGACTGGCCTTGATGGCGGCCACTGAACTCGGCCTATACAACACCAGCGGACCGAGCATCGCCATAGGGGTGGCGATCGCCTTGTCGGCCGGACTGACGTTCACCCCGGCTACGCTCAGCATCCTCGGCGACCGCGCGTTCTGGCCGCGCAAGGCGCGGCACCTGAACCAGACGGGCTTCTGGCCCCGGTGGGCAGCGCGCGTGGTCAGACGCCCGCTCATCGCTTTGGTCGTGCCGGTCATCGTCCTGGTGCCGCTCGCCGTGTACGGCAACGGTCTTCAGCGGGACTTCGACATGCTGAGCGACCTCCCCCGCGATGACGAGTCGCGCGTCGGCTTCGAGGTGCTGGCCGAGCACTTCGGCCCCGGGACCATGCAGCCGCTCAACGTGGTGGTCGTCGATAGTGCCGGGTATGACGCCCCTGCGGGCCTCGCCCGTCTCGAGCAACTGCACGGCATTCTATCGACCCTCGACCACGTGGCTCAGGTACGGAGCTTCACCGGTTCTCTGCCCGACAGAAGCACGCTCAGCGTCGCCGCTCAACTAGAAACGCAGCTCGCCCTGGTACGCAACATCGCGGCCCGCCTGGAGACGGTAGCGACCGCTGGAAGCGCGGATGCCGCGGCGGCCCTCGACGACGCCGGCGCCGCGGCATCCCCATCCCCGGAGCAGTCAGAGACGGCCGCCTCCGGCCTGACGGGTCTCTTCGGCTATCTTACCCAGCTCGCGCAGGCCTACCCCGAGGTCCTCCACCACACCGGGTATATCGAAGCGACCCGGGCTTTGGCGGACTTGGCCGGTCTGGCCGCCGGCGGGAACGGCCCGGTTTCGTCGCCGACAGAAGCGCTCCTGCAAGAAGCGCTCGCCCGGCTGGACGCCCTTGCCGGGGGCTTGGAATCCCTGCGGGCCTCGTTCGCAGCCCGCTCCGAGGCCGTCCTTCTGCCGGACTTGTACGTCGAGAGCAGCGAAGGTCTCGGGGCCCTCCGCGACGCCTATTTCTCCGCCGACCGCACCGCCGCCCGTCTGCAGGTGGTGCTCGACACGGGACCCTACAGCCCCGAGGCGCTGGACACGGTCGAGACCATCCGCAGGGTTCTAGATGACAATGGCTACCGGGGCGCCGTCGAAGGGATCACGGCCATCATGCTGGACCTGCGCGACGCCTCCGACCGGGATATGACCCGGGCCATCGTGTTCGTGCTGAGCGGCGTCTTCGTGATCCTCGTCCTACTGTTACGGGCCCTGGTGGCCCCCATCTATTTGATACTCACGATCCTGCTCTCCTACACGGCCACCCTGGGTGTGGTGCGGCTGATCTTCGTCGACCTCCTGGGAGCTGCGGGCATCGTGTGGTGGGTGCCCCTTTTCATGTTCGTCATGCTTGTGGCATTGGGGATGGACTACAACATCTTCCTCATCGGGAGAGTCAAGGAAGAGGCGGCCACGACCGACACCCCGACGGGGACCCGGGCCGCTCTTGCCCGAACCGGCGGCATCATCACCTCAGCCGGGATCATCATGGCCGGCACGTTTGCCAGCATGCTCAGTTCCAGCCTTCTAGGCCTGCTTCAGATCGGCTTCGCGGTCGCCTTCGGCGTACTGCTCGACACCTTCGTCGTCCGCACCACCCTGGTGCCGGCGCTGACCGTCCTCTTCGGCAGGTGGAACTGGTGGCCGCGGCGCGAGAAGAGACGCCCTCCTGCCTAGAGTCTGCTTCGGGATGAGCTTCTTGGTGTGGACCCGGGCCTTCTCCGAGAGGTTGAACAGGCGCGGCGGAAGTGATGGCGGCGGGTGTGGATCGTCTCATGGCCGGACCTCCGCGACACGCGGCAGATACCGGTGTATGGTGTAGGTAGCGCGGGGCGGGACACGGCCGCCTCGCCGGGAGGTGATCATGGAAGGGATCGAGCAGACTCGAAGGTTGGTCGAAGAACTCCTCCGCTCACAGCGCTTCGCCGTTCTTGCCACCGAGTCGGAGACAGGACCCTATTGCAGTCTGATCGCGTTCTGGGCGGCCGATGATCTCAGCCACGCGGTGTTCGCGACGCTACGCTCCACCCGCAAGTTCAATTATCTGATCACGCATCCCCGGGTGGCTTTGCTTTTCGACGACCGCTCCAACCAGGACATCGACATCACGCAGGGCATGGCGGTGACCGCCACCGGCACCGCTCGGGAGATCACCAGCGATGAGGCGCGTGTCGCCGCCTCAGACGGCCTCGTGGCGAAGCACCCTTCTTTGGCGTCGTTCGTAGCCTCGCCGAAATGCGCGTTCGTCCGAGTGGATATCGATGCCTTTCACGTAGTCACCCACTTCCAGGAGCTGGTGGAGCTGCGCCTCCACGGCACCACCGGGGCAGGGTAAGCCGTCGAAGGGGGCCGCGAAGACACCAGGTAGGGCGCACCTCGAAGGTGGTGTGTCTTTGGGTCGATGGCCCTAGACGTAGGCCGGGGTGACCACCCGCAACCAGTCGTCGGTGGGTCGTTCCAGGATGAACATGCTCGCGAAGTCGACGCCCGGCGCGAAGAACGGGTAGCGGTCGTACCTCGCCCAGTCCGGCTTGGTGTAGGCAGGAGGCGCCGTGACGACCGACTCGACCCAGCCGTTGCCGTTTTCATACCAGAGCTCCGAGACGCGATGCCAGTCGGACGACACCAGCGACCGCGGATGGAGGAAGCTGGCAGCCCCCTCACGCACGGGTACCGGCGAGGCAAGGACCCGGTAGCTGAAGAAGCGGGTCAGGCCGGGTTGCCGCACGACCTCCGGAGCGTGGACGTTGACGTACCAGTCGTCGCCCTCGTCCATACCGACCCCGTCCGGATACCTGAACACCGTCACCCAGCGGAGGATGTTCGTGTCGCCCATCGAGAGCCCCGCGCCCTTGAAGTCTTCGGTAGGCGCAGGCGGCACGTTCACCATGATCACTTTGAGCGGTACCACTTCCGGCGTCATGGCGGTGAGCGCCGGCGACGCCTCGGCGTCGCGCAGGCTGACGTTCTCGTGGATCTTGTAGTTGAAGCAACCGTAGTCCTCCGCCCCAGGAGGTGGGGGCACGGCTCGGAAACTGACGTAGCTCACGGGGCGGTTCCGCATGACCTCAGGGATGTGGTAGCGGTAGAACCACCGCTCCGCCGCCGGGAGGTCGTCCATGTCCAGAAGATGGTGGAAGATGATGGTCTTGATCATGCCCCGGGATCCGTTCCTACGCCGACTCACCCGGCCACCATATCAGAGTCCCGCGGTGTGCGCTCCACCAGGTCCTCGATCAGCCCGTCCTCGACCAGATGAGGGAGGGTGATGTGCCCGGGCGCGGCCGGCCTGCGCTCCGCATTCCAGGCCGCCGCGACCTCCAGCGCGGCGTCGTTGCGGGCCCAGGCCCTGCGGGCCACCCCGCCCATGACGTCCCACTCCACGGCCGACCGGATGATGCGGTCGACCCGCTCAGAGCCGTCCAGTACCAAGCCGAACCCGGTGCTGATGGACCTGCCGACGCCCACGCCCCCGCCGTTGGACGCCACCACCAGGGTCATGCCCCGGGCCGCGTTGCCGGCCCAGCAGTGGAAGGCCATGTCGGCCATCACGTTGGAACCGTCCCTGACGTTGCTGGTCTCCCGGTACGGCGAATCGGCTCCCGCGACATCGTGATGGTCACGGCCGATGATGACCGGCCCGATCTTGCCACGGCGCACCAGGTCGTTGAAGGCCAGACCGAGGCGCACCCGGCCCTCCGCGTCCGCGTACAGGATGCGGGCCTGCGACCCTACCACCAGATCGTTGCGGCCGGCGTCACGCACCCAACAGTAGTTGTCATGGTCCTGCCAACAACGCAGGGGATCGATGCAGTTCATGGCCGCGGCATCAGTGGTCGCCAGGTCGGCCGGATCGAGGCTGCAGCATACCCAACGGAACGGTCCATAACCCCGGTCGAAGCAAAGCGGACCCATGATGTGCTCCACGTACGACGGATAGATGAATCCTTCCTTGGTGTCGGTCCCGTTGGCGGCGACCGCGGTGACCCCCGCCTCGAACACCGCCTTCAGGAAGCTGTTGCCGTAGTCCCAGAAATAGGTGCCCCGCCCGGCCATGATCCCGATCAGATCGAATTGACGGCGCAGAGACACGTCCACCCGGCGGCGGTACTCGGCCGGGTCACTGGAGAGTAGCTCCCGGGCGGCAGAGAAGTCGAGGCCTTGAGGCACGTATCCCCCCTCGTAGGCCGCATGGCACGACGTCTGGTCGGAGGCCAACTCCACCGGTATCTCATGGTCCACCACGTATTGCCACAGGTCCACCACGTTGCCGTGATATGCGATGGAGAGCGGGGTGCGGGCCGAGCGCGCGTCTCCCGCCCAGGAGAAGGCCTGGTCGAGATCGGCGGTGACCCGCTGCACCCAGCCCTGCTCATGACGGGTCTCGATGCGCGACAGGTCGACCTCGGCAACGACACTCACCGCCCCGGCGATATCCGCCGCCTTCGCCTGGGCCCCGCTCATCCCACCCAGGCCGGAGCTCAAATAGAGAACTCCGGCAAGATCTTGGCCCGGCGGGATCCCGAGATACAGGCGCCCCGCGTTCAGCAGCGTCAGGTATGTGCCGTGCACGATCCCTTGGGGCCCAATGTACATCCACCCCCCGGCGGTCATCTGACCGTAGTTGGCGACGCCGAGTTGGGCGGCTTCGTGAAAGCCCTCCTGGTCGTCGAACTCCCCTACCATCAGACCGTTGGTGATGATGACCCGCGGAGCATCGCGATGGCTGGGGAAGAGACCGACCGGATGACCGGACGCGACCACCAGGGTCAGCTCCTCGGTCATCTGCTCCAGATACTGTTTGACCAGCCGGTACTGCATCCAGTTCTGGAACACCTGGCCCGTCTCGCCGTAGGTGACCAGTTCGTACGGATAGAGGGCCACGGCGAAATCGAGGTTGTTGTCGATGTTGAGCTGCAGGGCCCGCGCTTCGAGGATCCCTTGGTACTCGTCGATGGGCCGGGCCTTGATGTTGCCGTCAGGGCCGGCCGTGGGCACCCCGCCCCCGCCGGCGCGGGCACCCGCTTTCCCCGCCGCGCCCGGCCGCGCCGGCGCCGGCCGGAACCGGTAGCCATAGATGCGTCCTCGTTGGCGCAACTCCGCCAAGAACTCAGGCGCCACGGCTTCGTGCAGCGCCGGGGGCACGTAGCGCAGGGCGTTCTTAAGAGCAAGGACCGTCTGGCGAGGCGTCAATGTGTACCCGCGATCCGGCGCCCGGCGGATCCCCGGCGCGAACGTAGCCGGTGGCGGCAGCTCTTCAGGAAGACCGATGATCAACGGCCGGTCGCTTCGAAACATGATGCTCAGCGCTCCTTCCTTCTCGGTCACGTTCGCTCCGCGCCCGGGCGGGGTACCTGTGTCGGGGCGGCTCCGGGCGACGCCGCGAAGCGTCGCGACCCGCGAAGCGGGCAAAGAGCGTGAGCGTAGCGGCGCCATCCGGAGCCGCCCGCCGCTCACTCCCCGAGCAACCGGTTCTCTATGACCTGGGCGATAGAGAAATCATGCAACTGCAGGTAGTAGCGGATGGTCTCCTCGAAGGCCGCCAGCGGGGCCAGTCCGACAAGTTCGCAGCCCGCCACCACCACCCCATAACGGGCCGCTTCAGACCTGATAGTCTCCAACACCCGGTGGATGGGGGTCTTCTCATACCGGGTGATGTCGGTGGAGACCTGGACCTGTCCCTTGTCCTCCAGGGCGACTCCCATGGCGCGCACGTACCGGTATCCGCCGCCCGAGAAGCGCACTGCCTGGGCGATGCGCTTCGCGACGGAGAGGTCGGTCGTGGCCAGGTTGACGTTGAAGGCGATGAGCGGGGGGCGCACACCCACGATCGACGCGCCCGACCGCGCGTTGAAGACCGCCGGGCCGACATCCGGAGCGCCTTCAGGACTGGCGAGCCGGGTCGCCAAGCCTTCATACTCCCCTCTGCGCACATCGGGCAGTGACTCCCGCTCGGGCCGGACGGCCGCGTCTTCGTAGTAGTAGACGGGGACCCCCTGCCCGCCGATCCACTCCCCCAGCTTCCGAGCCAGGGCGACCGCGCTCTCGGTGGTGACTCCGCGCAGCGGTACGAGCGGGATCACATCGACCGCCCCCAGCCGCGGATGTGCGCCTTCGTGCTTCCGCATGTCGATCAGGGCGAAGGCCTCCCGGCAAAGAGCCTGGGTGCCGGCCACCACCGCCTCCGGCTCCCCGACGTAGGTGAGGACGGCCCGGTTGTGGTCGCGGTCGGCGCTCCAATCGAGCAGCTCGACCCCCGGCGTCTGTCTGACCGCGCGGACGAGCCGCTCGAGCACCTCCGCATCCCTACCCTCGCTGACGTTGGGCACGCACTCGAGCAGCTGCACGGCTAGACCTCCCCGAGAAGATCCCTCTTGACCACCAGCCTGCCTTCTTTGTACACCCGCCACACCGGATTCATGCCGTAACGATAGGGGATCTCGACATGGCGCGTCTCTTCGAGGATGAGGATGTCGGCCTTCTTCCCTACCTCCAGGCTGCCGACCTCGTCGTCCAGGGCCAACGCGGCCGCCGCCTCGATGGTGATGGCCCGGATCACCTCCTCCGCCGACATGCGGAGTTGCGAGCAGCCCATGGTGGCCATCAACCAGAGGTTCGACGTAGGGCTCGAGCCGGGATTGAGATCGGTGCTCAAGGCCACCCGCGCACCTGCCTCGAGCAACCGGCGGGCAGGCGCATAGCCGCCCTCACCGAGGAAGAAGGTGGCGCCGGGCAGGAGTACCGCCACCGGCACCCGCTTCGGACCCTCCGCCGCCGCCAGCGCGGCGATGCCGGCCTCGCTGATGTGATCGAGGTGATCGACGGAGACGGCCCCCAGCGCGGCCGCCATCTCGGTGCCTCCGGTGTAGGTGAGCTGGTCCGCGTGCAATTTAGGCAGCAGGCCATGTTCCGCACCGGCCTCCAATACCCGGCGGCACTGATCGACGGTGAAGGCGCCCTTCTCGCAGAAGGCGTCGCAGAACTTAGCCAGGTGGTGCTTGGCCGCAGCGGGGATCATCTTCTTCGTGATGATCTTGACGTAGTCGTCAGGCCGGTCGAGGTACTCCACCGGCACAACATGAGCCGCCAACAGCGTGGGCACCACGTCCACGGCATGGGCGGCGCCGACGTCCCGATACACCTCGAGGAGACGCAACTCCTGCTCTTGAGAGAGTCCGTACCCACTCTTTGCCTCCACGGTGGTCACGCCGAAGCGAAGGAAATAGTCCAAGCGCTTGCGCGTGAGAGCGCGGAGCACTTCGTCGGAGGCGGCTCGGGTGGCGTGGACGGTGCTCATGATCCCGCCCCCGGCCTCCGCCACCTCCTGGTAGCTCGTCCCCGCCACCCGGAGTTGGAACTCGTCGGACCTGTCGCCAGCGTAGGCCAGATGGGCATGGCATTCGACGAGCCCGGGCATGACCACCCGCCCGTCGGCATCGACGACCTGGCCGCCCCGCGCCAAACGCACCTCTTCTCGCAAATCACTGGTACGGCCCACCCACACTACGCGCCCCTCGTGTGCAGCCACCGCTCCCTCCGGGATGACCCCCAACGTCGACCGGGCGCCCGAAGCGGCCTTGGTGCGGGCGCAGGTCAGGAGCTCTCCCGCCCCGCTCACGATGAGATCGGCCTCTATCCAGGCCCGCGATTCGTTCACCTTCAGCCTCCTATCCCGCGTAGGCCGGCTCCAACGGGCCTACCACCCCTTCTACGCTCTCTATCAGCGAACCGTCCCTGACCATCTCCGCGAGCGCCTCGATGTCAGGCGCCTGCGGGCGGTCTTCCTCCAGCGGCGGTATAGCCCCGCGGATGAAATCGTGGGCCGCAGCCACTCCCCGCCCGGGGCGCAGCCCCTCACGGAACTCCAGCCCCTGCGCCCCGCATAGTAGCTCTATCGCGACCACGCGGAGCACGTTCCCGACGACTTCCCGGCTTTTGAGCGCCGCGAACGCCCCCATGCTGACGAAGTCCTCCTTGTTGGCCGACGTCGGGATACTGTCCACGCAGGCCGGATGCGCCAGAGTCTTGTTCTCGGAGACGAGCGCGGCCGCCGTCACCTGGGCGATCATGAGCCCGCTGTTGAGCCCGCCGTGAGCGGTCAGGAACGCAGGGAGATGGTCCGAGGTGCTGGGGTCCATCATGCATTCCACCCTCCGCTCAGAGATGTTGGCCAATTGCGCCAGCGCGATCGCCAGGATGTCCATACCCTGGGATATGGCCTGTCCGTGGAAGTTCCCTCCCGAGACGACCTTACCCTCCGCCGCGAAGACCAACGGGTTGTCGGTGGCGGCGTTGACCTCGACCTCCAGCACGCGCCGTACGAAGGCCAGGGCGTCCTTGGCCGCTCCGTGGACCTGGGGGGCGCAGCGCAGGGAGTACGCATCCTGCACCTTGCCACAACCCTCGTGCGAAGCCATGATCTCGCTGTCCTCCAACAGACGGAGCAGGTTCCGGGCGCTCGCCATCTGCCCGGGGTGGGGTCGCACTCTGTGGGTGATGCCCAGATAGGGCGTCCGGGTGCCCCTCAGAGCCTCGACCGCCTGCGCCGCCGCGATGTCGGCGGCCTTGCTGATGTTCTCCGCCTCGAGCAGGCTGAGCACCCCTATGGCCGTCATCATCTGCGTGCCGTTGATGAGGGCCAGGCCTTCCTTCGCCTGCAGCACGACCGGCCGGATACCGGCCTGCCGTAGAGCCTCGCCGCCGGGCATGCGTCTGCCCCGATAGACCGCCTCGCCCTCGCCGATCAAGACCGCGGTGAGATGAGCCAACGGCGCCAGGTCGCCGCAGGCGCCCACAGAGCCCTAGCTGGGGATGACGGGGAGGACCCCTGCGTTCACCACGGCAAGAAGGGTCTCGAGGACCGTAAGTCGCGCCCCCGAGTACCCTTTGGCGAGCACGTTCGCCCGCAGGAGCATCATGGCTCGGGTCTCTTCAGGGCCGAGCGGTTCGCCCACCCCGCAGCAGTGGCTGAAGACCAGGTTGCGCTGCAAAGCGAGGGCTTCGGACCCGGCGACGGGTACGTCGGCGAACTTGCCGAACCCGGTCGTCACGCCATAGACGACGGCACCTTGGGCGAGCAGCTGCTCGATGTACTCACGGGAGGCCATGATCCGGGGGACGGCGGCGGGGGAAAGAGCCACGGCGCGCCCTCCACGAGACACCGAGAGCACATCTTCGAGCCGTAAGGATTCGCCATCTATCAACAGATCAGCCATGAACCGCCGACCGTCCTCTACGCTGTTGTTGGAGCCCGTCTTCTCGCCTCGCGCCTGCCTATCGCGTCCCTGCCGGCAGACTCCGCTGTAAAACGAGTCCTTAGCCGACGCCGCCGGTGCCCTCCGGGGCGGTGTCCGCGGCCGCTCCGATGTGGAAGGGGATGTTGATCACCACCACCCAGGGTACTCCAAGCAGCGCAGCCTTCAAGCGCAGGGCATCCTGGTTGTGAAGGAAATTCTCCCACCAGTGCTCCACCACGAACTCCGGGATGATCACCGTGACCGTGTGCTTCGCGCTCGGCCGGAGGGAGCGGATGTATTCCGTGGCAGGTCGGGTGAACTCGCGATAGGGAGAATCGACGACCAAAAGGGGCACGTCTATCCCCATCTCCTCCCAGGTCCGCTGCAGAGCCAGGACCCTCTCCGGGTCGTTCGCGATGGTGACGGCGTGGAAGTCGTCAGGGGACAGCCCGCGGCCCAGGGCGAGAGCGCGGGCGGTCAGCTCGTTGACCTGGGAAACAAAGAGCACGACGGTCGTCCGCGGCCGCGAGACCGCCACCCGCCCCAGCCGCGCCAACTGCTCGGGGTCTTGTGGCATCAGGAAGCGCGCCACCCGCAGATAGTGCCGGCGCACCGCGTAGAACCCGGCTATCAGGACCGCCACCGCGATAAGCACGATGTAGGCCCCGTGGGTGAACTTCGTCACCAGCACGACGACGGTGACGATGCCGGTGAGCAGGGCGCCGAAGCCGTTCATCAGAGCCCGCCGTTGCCAGCCCTGGGTGCGCAGCCTGAACCACCGGACCACCATCCCCGACTGGGACAGGGTGAAACTGGTGAACACCCCCACGGCGTAGAGGGGGATCAGGCTGTGGACCCGGGCCTTGTAGATCACCAAGATGGCGATGGCGGCCACCATCAGGCCGATTATCCCGTTGGAGAAGACCAGCTTATCGCCCCGGTTCATGAACTGGCGGGGCATGAGACCGTCCCGGGCGAGCACCGAGGCCAGCCGGGGGAAGCCGGTGAAGCTGGTGTTGGCCGCCAGAATGAGGATGGCCATCGTGGCGATCTGCAACGCGTAGTAGAAGAAACCACCACCGTAGACCACGTGCCCGATCTCCCCCAGGACGGTGGTCCCGTCCTGGGGAACGATGTGGAGGATCTGGGAGAGGGCCGTGACCCCCAGGAGGAGGAAGGCCAGGATCGCCGCCATGACGCCGAGAGTGATCGAGGCGTTCTTGCTCTCCGGCGGTTTGAAGGCCGGGACCGCGTTCGAGATGGCCTCGGTGCCGGTCATGGCCGAGCAGCCGCCGGAGAACGCGCGAAGAACGATCCAGAGAAGAGCCGCGCCCTCCAGAGCCGTGGTGCCGGCCGGCACAGGCCGCAGCTCCAGGTCGCCCATCCTCCAGCGGATCAATCCCACGATCACCAGACCCCCGCAGAGAAGGACGAAGGCATACGTGGGGATGGAAAAGAACCGGCCTGATTCTCGGACCCCCCGTAGATTGGCGATCGTCACCAGGACGATGAGTCCGATGCAGATCCAGACTCGGTGTGCTTCCAAGGCCGGGAACGCGGCGTCGATGGCCGCCACCCCGGAGGCCACGCTCACGGCCACCGTCATCACGTAGTCGACCATCAGCGAGCCAGCGGCGAGCATCCCCGGGAACAGACCCAGGTTCTCCCGGCTCACGACGTACGACCCGCCCCCGTTGGGATAAGCATGGACGGTCTGCTGGTACGACAGGGCAACAAAGACCAGCAGCACCACCACTGCTATCGCGACATAGATCGAGAAAGACGCGGCTGCGCTGCCGGCCAGCACCAGCGCCAACAAGATCTCTTCGGTGGCGTAGGCGGTGGAGGAGATGGCGTCGGAGGCGAAGACCGGCAGCGCCAACTTCTTGGGCAGGCGCTCCTCCATCTCCTCGGCCGTAGCCACCGGACGGCCCAACAGAGCCCGCTTTATCATCGCTGCCGCGCCCAACCCGGCCGTCTCACTCGTCGGATTCGCTCATCAGAGCCTTCGCAAATCGTGTATGGAACGGCCCCATATACACCCCCGCCGCCCGTCGCGTCAAGACGCCGTATGACACGCCGCCCGCCGCGCCGACGCGCGGCGGGCGGCTCCCCCCGCACCATCGTTGCTCAAGAGTCCGCCGCTGGGCTACCGATACCCCGCGGTACCCTGGGCGGGCTCCTGCGCTCTGGGTTCGCTACGCTTCTTCTTTCTTGATGCGCATGCCGTAGAAGGAACGGATCACGAAGCTCAGCGAGATCAGGAAGAACACGGCGGCCAAGATCCAGGTCAACACGTGGCTGCCCATATCGTTGACGATGCTCACGGCCAGCTCGACCGCCAGTAGGCCGAAGAGCGTACTGAACTTGATGACGGGGTTCATGGACACCGAGGACGTGTCTTTGAAGGGATCTCCCACCGTGTCGCCCACCACGGTGGCCGCATGCAGGTCGGTACCCTTCTCCTTCAGGTCCACTTCGACGATCTTCTTGGCGTTGTCCCAGGCGCCCCCGGCGTTGGCCATGAAGACGGCCTGGAACAGCCCGAAGACGGCGATGGAGATCAAGTAACCGATGAAGAAGAACGGCTCCAAGAACGAGAAGGCCAGGGTCCCGAAGAACACCGCCAGGAAGATGTTGATCATGCCTCTCTGCGCGTACGTGGTGCAGATGCCCACGACCTTCTTGCTGTCTTCGACACTGGCGCTGCCCGTCTCGACGTCGAGCCTGATGTGGCGTTTGATGAACTCCACGGCCCGGTAGGCGCCGGTGGTCACGGCCTGGGTGGCCGCCCCGGTGAACCAGTAGATCATGGCGCCGCCCATGACGATGCCCAGCAGGAACGGCGGATACAGAAGCGACAGCTTGTCCACGTTGCTGGTGAGTTCGTCGGTGAGCATCATGATGATGGAGAAGATCATCGTGGTCGCGCCTACCACCGCGGTGCCGATGAGCACGGGTTTGGCCGTCGCCTTGAACGTGTTACCCGCCCCGTCGTTCTCCTCCAGGTTCAGCTTAGCCACGTCCCAGTCGGGCTTGAAACCGAAGTCGCGCTGGATCTCGGCGTCGACCCCTTCGATCTGCTCGATGGTCGAGAGCTCGTACACCGACTGGGCATTGTCGGTGACCGGGCCGTACGAGTCGACGGCGATGGTCACCGGGCCCATGCCCAAGAAGCCGAAGGCAACGAGTCCAAAGGCGAAGACGGCCGGAGCAAGCATGATATCGCCCAGGCCCTGGGTGCTCACGATGTAGCCGATGCCCATGAGGACCATGATGGCGAAACCGATGTAGTAGGCACTGTAGTTGCCGGCCACGAAACCCGAGAGTATGTCGAGCGAGGGTCCCCCCTCTCTGGCGGACGTGGTCACTTCTCGTACGTGGGCCGACTTGGTCGAGGTAAAGACCTTCACCAGTTCGGGGATCACGGCGCCGGCCAGAGTACCCATGCTGATGATGATGGAGAGCATCCACCAGTAATCCGGATGCGCCTCGCCCACCAGTGTGCTGCCCCCGATCAGCAGGTAAGACACGACAAAGGTAAGGATGATGGAGACGATCGAGGTGGTCCATACCAGCGACGTGAGTGGACCTTCGAAGTTCATCTTCCTTGCGTCCTTGTAACGGGCTTTGGTGACGGCGGCGTTGAGAAAGTAAGAGCCGCCGCTGGAGATGATCATCATGACGCGCATGGCGAAGATCCACACTAGGAGGGCTACCTGGATGAGAGGATCGGCCACCGCCAAGGTGATGAAGGTGATGAGGGCCACACCGGTGACACCGTAGGTCTCGAAGCCGTCGGCGCTGGGGCCGACCGAATCGCCCGCGTTGTCGCCTGTGCAGTCGGCGATGACGCCCGGGTTGCGGGCATCGTCTTCTTTGATATTGAAGACGATCTTCATCAGGTCGGAGCCGATATCGGCGATCTTGGTGAAGATGCCGCCGGCGATCCTCAGGGCGGCGGCGCCCAGGGACTCGCCGATGGCGAACCCGATGAAACACTGGCCGGCGTAGTCGCGCGGGATCCAAATCAGGATGATCAGCATGATGATGAGCTCGACGCTGATCAGCATCATGCCCACGCTCATGCCGGAGCGCATCGGGATGCTGTGGACGCCGTACGGCCTGCCCTTGAGACTCTCGAAAGCGGTCCGGGAGTTGGCGTAGGTGTTGACCCTGATGCCAAACCAGGCGACACCGTAACTACCCAGGATCCCGATGACGCTGAAGAGAAGGATGATGAGCACCCTTCCCGCCGAGAAATCGCTGAGCAGGCCGAAGTAGACTCCGATCACGATGGCGATGAACACCCACAGCAGGATCAGGAACTGCCCCTGCTTCAGCAAGTAGGTCTTGCAGGTCTGCCAGATCAGCTCGGAGATCTGCTTCATCGACCGGTGCGCGGGAAGACTGCGGAGCTGATAGAAGATGGTGAGGCCGAACAAGAGGCCAAGGACACAGATGATCAGTCCGAGGGACAGAAGCAGGCTGCCGGAGATCCCGTGGAAATCGACCTGGTCCAACTCTGGTAGTACCAGGCTGGCTTCCCCGCCGCCACCTTCCACCGCCAGCGCAGCCGGCGCGAAGGCCAGCAGGCAGACCGCCGTGACGGCGAGGAAGAGTGCGAGCCTCCTCCAACCCCGCGCCGGCATTCTTGATGGTTTGACTTCCATGCAGCATGCCTCCTTGTCAGCCCCTAACGGCACTTTACCAACGGAGTTGCACCCCAGGAACGAGGGTGGCCCGACTCCTCTCGCGGACTCTTGGAGCGTCCCCCGCCCGCGCCAAAACGGCCTCCCAACAGGCCTGATCCAACGCCTCATCCTACAGAACCGGCTGCGCTCTCGTCAAGGATTAGGCGATCCGTCTTTAGCCGCCGGGTCCGCCGGCCGGACGCCACGTTCGACCGGTCTCATGCCTCCGCGCGCCGCCGGGATTGAATCCCCCGGCAAATGGAGATAACAGGCCCTGGTGGGCCGAGCCCACCGACCGGCCCACTGGAGAAAGGACACCCGATGGACAAGTGGCAGTGCTTGTTGTGCGGTTATATATACGATCCCGAGGTAGGAGACCCGACCCAGGGCATACCGGCGGGAACGAGTTTCGAAGACCTCCCCGATGACTGGGAGTGTCCGGATTGCGGAGCCGGCAAGGAAGAGTTCGAGAAGATGGCGTAGCCGGGTCTGAGGGCGCCACCGTCCCGGTCGCCTGGGTCCATGCACTCATCCGGCGCGGGCTGAGCGGCGCTGCTTCATCTTGAGCGAAGTCCCAGGAAGAGAGACATCAACAGGTGGCCCGGCGCCACGGCGAAGCCCGTGGCCCGGGCCTCCGACTCACTGAAGGCCTCGGCCCCGTTGGCCGCGAAACCGGGCCCCCACATCACGAAGGGCACAGGTTCGGCCACGTGGGTCTTGAGTTCCACCGGCGTCGGGTGATCGGACATCACCAACAGCCTCAGGCCTTCGGAACCGTCGTCCGGGGCGCCGCCGGGCGCCTCCACGGGCGCGGGAGACCGGTCCCGCCCTGGGCCCGCGGAGGCGCCTCCCGGTCGCTCACCCATCGCGATCGCCTGGGGGATCATCAAGGCGTCGATCCGCTCGAGCGCCCTGAGTTTGCCCGCGATGTCGCCGGCGTGGGACGCCTCGTCGGGAGCTTCGACGTGCACGAAGACCACGTCGTGATCGTCGAGGGCCTCCAAAGCGCCGGCCATCTGCGCTTCATAATCATTGTCCCCCCCGTCCGTGACCCCGGGGATGACAAGACAGTCCACGCCGGTCTGCAGCGCCAGGCCTCTTAGCAGGTCGACCGACGAGGTCAGTGCCGCCCTTCGGCCGCCGTAGCTTTCGGCGAAGCTGGGCATGCCGGCCGGCTTCATGCCCGGCCAGAAGAGCCAGATCTGTGTGGCCGGCAGTAGCCCGCGCGCGACCCGGTCCTCGTTGACCGGGTGCCCTGCGAGCACGCCTTTCGACCATTCCATAAGGTCATTGGCCAGCCCGGCGCCCGGTCCGACCGGTTCCGAACCGGCCACGGGGCGGCCGGTGATGTCATGAGGCGGCGTGAAGGAAGTGGCGAGCAGGTCGGCTCCCTCCCGGACCGTCAGGATGTGACGGAAACCCACGCCCGGGTACAGGTTCAGACGATCACGCCCGGGTCCGCCGCCCCCGACCTCGCCTAGACGTTCACGCAACGAGGCGATCAGCCGTGCAGACTCCTCAGAGGTGATGTTCCCAGCCGAGTAGCTGACCAGGCGACCATCCAACACGGTGACCAGATTGCAGCGCATCGCCACCTGGCCGGGCTCCAGCTCGATGCCCATCGCGGTGGCTTCGATCGGCCCCCGCCCCGCATAGTACACTGCAGGGTCGAAGCCCATGACGCTCATGCAGGCCACCGCGCTCGAGGCTTCCATCCCTTCGGGCACGTTGTCGGCCAGCCCGACGGTGCCTTCGCGCGCCAACCGGTCGAGGTTGGGCGTGCGGGCCGCTTCCAAGGACGTCAGCCCTCCCAGAGCGGCCGCCGGCCAGCCTGATGCTCCATCGATGATCAAGACCACGTACCTCACTGACCTACGTACCTCACTGACGCTCCCATGCTCCGCAGCTCCGGCGTGTCACATCACGTCTTGAAGTACTTCGCCCCCACCTCGCGAAACGCAGGGAGGGCCCCGTCGACCACTTCGGGCGCCACGCAGAACGCCACGCGGAAGTGACCGGCCAAGCCGAAACCGCTCCCCGGCACCACGAGCACCAGGTGTTCCAACATCTCGCGGCAGAACGCCACATCGTCGTCGACCGGTGTGCGGGGGAAGACGTAGAACGCTCCCTGCGGCTTGAAGAAGTCGAACCCCGCCTCCGCCAATCCCCGGCAGATCGCGTCCCGGTTGCGCTGATAGGGAGCCACATCCACGCCGACCCCCTGAAGCCGGCCGACCGCCCGCTGCATGAGGGCTGGGGCGTTCACGAAACCCAGGATGCGGTTGGCCATTACCAGCCCCTCCATCAGTTCCTCGATGCCGGGGATGGCCGGATCGGCCGCCACATACCCTATCCGTTCACCCGCCAGAGACAACTCTTTCGAGTAGCTGGAGGCGATGATCGTACCGCTGTAGGCCGCCATCACCGGCGGGACCTGAGCTCCGTCGAACACGATCCGCCTGTAGGGCTCGTCCGATACGAGGTAGATCATGCGCCCGTTTTCCTCCGACTTGCGCTTCAAGAGGGCTCCCAGACCCTCCAAACTGCCGCCGGGATAGATGCGCCCGGTGGGGTTGTTCGGCGAGTTGATGAGGATCGCGCGGGTCTTGCTGCTCATGGCCGCCTCGGTCCGCTCCAGGTCCAGATCGAAGTCGGGCAGGGTCGGGACCGGCCTCAGGACGCCCCCGTGGTTATCTACATACGACTCGTACTCCATGAAGTAGGGCAGCGGTACGATGACCTCGTCGCCGGGGTCGAGGATGGCCTTGAAGATGACGTTGAGAGCGCCTCCGGCGCCACAGGTCATGACGACGTTCTCGGGGCCCAGTGACACTCCCTGTTCCCCGGCAAGGTGGCAGGCGACGGCCGCGCGCGTCTCTGGATACCCGGCGTTGGACATATATCCGTGGAGGCCGGGTCCGGGATCGCGTACCAGTTCTTCGATGACCCGCTGGAACTCACCCGGCGGCTCCAGGTTAGGATTACCTATGCTGAAGTCGAAGACCCTGTCACGCCCGTGAACCTGAGCCAGGCGGGTTCCCTCTTCGAACATTTGTCTGATCCAGGACGAGTGTCTCGATGCTTCAGCGATCTTCTTGGCGACGGGCACGGGAGGCCTCCGGTCGAGGAGAGGATTTGGGTCCGATAGCGCAAGAGTCTAGCATGCGGCCGTGCCCCCGCCCGTCACTCGGCGTTCACCTGCCGCCGCGCTCCACTTTGCCCTGCTGGTATACTATGCGGGCCATCACCCGCTCTCCCGGGTCCCATCGGGCACATCTGGCAAGGAGGCGTCAAGAATGGATTCCCCTGATGATGTCTTCCCCGCGGAGAACCGCTGCGAGGTCTGTGGCGGCGAGCTCGGGGACGAGATCGTGATCCAGGAGTTCGCCGACGGCAGTCTGGCCCGTTTGTGTCGGGAGTGCGCCGCCGGAGCGGCGCTGGACGACCGCGAACGACCCGACCATCCCCAAGACCGTTCCCGCGGTTTTGCCTGGCCGAAGGAGCCCGCAGAGACTCCTGCCGGGGGGTCTGCGGAGTTCGATCCTCTCGAGAAGACCCGGGAACTGCTCATGCCGGTGACCGATCTGATCGCCCTACAGGCGGAGATGCAGAGCGCCCTGGAGCGGTTGGCCGCATCTTTGGAGCGCTTTGCGACCGAGATGCTGACTGAATCACAGGGCAGGACCGACGTCGAGACCCGCCTGCAGACGCTCGAACGCGAGCTGGACAAGACCCGGGCCCGACTCCAAGAAACCGAGTTCATCCTCGCCAACACGCTCGAAACCGAGCCGGGCATCCTGGCCGGCGTCATCGACTCGGCGCCCGTCACTGCACCCATCATCGCGCCTGAAGTACCTGAAGCCCCGGAGGGGAGCGCGGCGACCGCCGGCGAGGCTTCGGGGGCAGAAACCGGGCAGGAACCCGTACCGGCGTCCCTCGAGCTCCCCGAAGATCTCTGGAGCCGGTTGGAAGCGAAGACAGACCGGCCGGCACCGGCGACAGAGTCCCCTGCCACAGAGTCTTTTGCAGTTCCCGAGAGCGCGACACGCCTGCCCAAGGAGGCGACCTCTGCTGAAGCTCCGGCTCGGCCGGCGGCTCCCCTCGCTTCCGAAGGCACGCCGTCCGGCAAGGCCACACCCGCAGCCGAAGTCCCGATCACTGGAGAGCCGCCCACCGTTTCCGAGCCGGCTGCTGAACCCGCTCCTACCCGGCGCGAAGAGCCGCAGGGGACCGGCTTCCGCATCGACGAGGTCCAGGCCGCCCAGCGTTACTACAACGAGAGCCCGTTCACCAACCGGATCCGTGAAGTACAGAGCAGCTTGGGCAAACCCAAAGCAAGCCTCACGCGCGTCCCGGGAGACGAGCCGCGCGCCATCGTCACCATCGCCTGGGACATCGTGTGGTACCAGTACCTTGTCGACCTGCGCCGCGACCTTCCGAGCAGCCACGAACGGGTCGTCCTCCATCGGGAAGGGATGGACTTGGACGAGCTTGCCTACTACTTCAAAGAGCCGAACGCCGTCATCAACGACGATGGCAGATTGGATGCCTCCGAGTTGGAAGTACGCCTCCTCAGCGATCCATCCGCCCTCATCACCGAGATGACCCCGACCGAGATGCAGGCGCTCGAGGACGCGACCGAGGAGATCTGGGACCAGCGCGTAGCTCCCGAATTCAAATGGGACGATTGATAACCGGCTGCAGGATGAAGTCGCCGCCGCCCGCTCCGCCCCGTCGGTCGTGGCCCTGCCGGCGGGACTCCACTCCAAGACGAGTTCCAGGCAACGCCGACGGCCACGCGAGGTGATGGGTGATGTTCGACGTACAGGCATCGATAGGTCCTGTCCACATTCTCAAGCCTGACTACGGAAGCGATCTTCTCAAGGGACTCCAGAGCTACGTCAGGACGAACGGCATTAACCTGGCCTGGCTCTCCGGAGTGGGGGCCGTGTCCCGGGCCAACATCCGCTACTACGATCAGCCCCAGCAGAAATGGATCGACCTCGCGCTCGATCGGAATCTCGAGGTAGCGGGCATGTGGGGCAACGTCTCCCTCTTGAACGGCGAGCCGATCGTGCACGTGCACATCGTCTTGGCCGACCAGGAAGGCCGTTGCTACGGCGGCCATCTCGCCGACGGGACCGTGGTCTTCAATCTGGAGATCATGCTGACCACTCTGACCGGGCCCAATGTCATCCGGAAGATGGATCCCCAGACAGGACTGACCCTCTGGCATTGACTATGACCGCGAGGCCGGCCCCGAGAGGTCGCTCGGCCTTGCGCGACGCGATCCCAAGGGCCCGTTGGTGAGCCGGGGTAGGAAGCGCAGGTAGCGCGGGCGCGCTGCACGGGAAGACCGGCGGTCGGGAGTCTCGATCTCAGAGGGCGTTTGCGCTAATGACCCGTTTCAAAATGAAGCCGCGGCCGCCCGGTGCGCGCCGGACGGCGCGATAGCGCGTCCTCGGTCGCGCCAATAGCGCCGCTATTCACGCTCCCTGCGTCCTTCTCTCGCATCCGCCCGGCTCGTCCCTTACGGCGGAGCTTCATTTCGAAACGAGTTCTAAGGGATTCTTTGCACTCTGCCGACAAATAAAGATGGTGCTTCTATGGACGCCTCCACAGCGACGAAGGGACCGGAAGGCAGAGAAGCACAGCTGAGTAGACCAACTGCTCCGACAAGGGCTAACCGCGGGAAACCGTGGGGCGCAAAGCCACGGGTCTAAAGCGCGCGAACGCTATGATAGCCGGGCTACCGAAGGCAAGAGCGACTCCTGCCTGCGCTCCGCCGGCGCGAGGAGTCTGCAGAAGGGGTAGTTGAAGCGTGATAACAGGCGAACCGTGTCCGCCACATGGTCTGGACTCCGAACAGACCGAGATCTCCCGGCGCGACGATGACGGCGACGAGGGTAGTGGAGGGTCCCCCGGTGTTGGCGACCTGTCCGGCGCCCTGGCCATGGCCGTCTCCATCGGCCCCGTTTCGCACGGCCGTCCGTTCTTCTGGAGCCACTTGGCCCGGGCGCGTGCGTCTCTACGTCGCTCTTCCAAAGGCACAGACCCGGACGCGCCTTGAGGCCCGTCCCGCACCACCACGGCCGCGCCGGTTCTCGGAGGGCCTGTGCTCTATGCGACAGGCTCGCCGGTTATCGAAGGGCCTGTGCTCACCACCACGGCCTCGCCGGTTATCGGAGGGCCTGTGCTCACCACGACGGCCTCGCCGGTTCTCGGAGGGCCTGTGCTCACCGAGACAGCATCCCGAGTACTCGAGGGTAAGCTGGAGCGGAGGGCACAGGCCCTCCTACCTGACGACCAGGATCGGCCTATGGCACCTTAAACAGCGATCCGCCTCGGTGGTCACCTGTTCCAAGGTGTATCCCAGTTCCACAGCATCAAAGTCATCGATGCGCTCCTCCACCGCGCGCACCGGCATCTTCTGACGGGTGCCGTAGTCGACGGTCTCCGCCGGTTTCTCCCAGCTCTTCTGAGCTCCCAGATAGACGGCGAGGCGCCGGGTCTTATCCTCGATGTCTTCCACCACCGGCTCGCCGCGCAGGTACTTGTCGATATAGTTAGCCGCCACCTTGCCTGCGTTGATCGCCTCGATGACCGTGCCGCCCCCGCTCACCGCGTCGCCGCCGACGAACACTCCCGGCTTGGTGGTCATGAGGGTGTGGGGATCGACCTCCATGT
Organism: Actinomycetes bacterium; assembly: GCA_021372435.1. Classification (GTDB taxonomy): domain Bacteria; phylum Actinomycetota; class Thermoleophilia; order RBG-16-64-13; family RBG-16-64-13; genus RBG-16-64-13. The sequence goes on from JAJFUK010000031.1 coordinate 50,309, forward strand.
AGCCGTACTTGTTGAGCTCGATCTGCTGATCTCCCTTGAAGGGCTCGAAATCCGGCTTCTGACCCACCGCGTAGATGATGCTGGAAGCGGTGAGCACGAACGGGGCCATGTCGGTCGGGACGGGTCTCCGTCTGCCGCTCTCGTCGGGTTCCCCCAGCTCCATCTGCTGGCAGACCAGCCCTGAGACTCCCTCCTCACCCTTGCACGCCACCGGAGCCGCCAAGTAGTGGAACACGACACCTTCTTCTTCGGCTTCTTCGATCTCCCAAGGGTTGGCCGGCATCTCGTTCTTCGTGCGACGGTAGACCACCTGTACGTTCTTGGCCCCCAGACGGATAGCGGTACGAGCCGCGTCCATAGCTGAGTTGCCTCCACCCAGCACGAGCACGTCGTCGCCGATGTCCACCGGTTCGTGCAGCGCGACCTTGCGCAGGAAGTCGATGGCGTCCATGGCTCCGGGAAGATCCTCGCCCGGGATACCCAGGGGCCGGCCCAAGTGAGCGCCGACGGCTACGAACGTCGCGTCGAACTCACTCTCCAGCTCTTCCCAGGTGAGGTCGCGGCCGACGCGCGTGTTGTAGCGGATCTCGACCCCTTCCTGCTGGATGAGCTCCGCCTCGCGGTAGATCACATGACGGGGCAGCCGGTACTCGGGGATACCCACGTGCACCATGCCGCCCGGAACAGGGAGATCTTCGAAGATGACCGCCTTGTAGCCCCGCCGCGCCAGGTAGTAACCGGCGGAGAGCCCGGCCGGCCCTGCGCCGATGATGGCGACCTTCCTGCCGCATGCGGCCTGCTTTTCGTCCAGACGGCAGGTGACCTCGACGGGTCTCTGGCTCAGCTGGGCCGTTGTGAGCTCGCCCACCTCATGCGGACCGCCCGCGATGAGCGCCGGTCCCCCGGCCGCCTCGACGACGTCGGGCGGGGCGCCGGCGATGGGATCGGCAAGGCAACCCGACACACAGCGGTCGTCGACCAACCCCTCCGCCCGGTCGGCACACCAGCGTTTGATGTTGTTGATCGCGATCGGCTGGCCGGTCTGGGCCAGGGTGCAGTTGGCCTCGCAGGGATGCGGACAGGTCCGCCCGATGATGGCCGGTAGCGGGTTGTCGCGCTTGACGATGGTGGTGGCCAGATGCGGATGCTCTTCGAGCGCCTGGAATATGTACGAAGCGCAATCGACCGTCGACGGGCAGGTAGAGCGGCATGGAGCCGCGACCCAGCCGTGGGCGGTCACGGGTTCGCAGACCAGCCCCGCGGCATGAGCGGCAAAATGCTCCGCTCCCACGTCGAGGATCGCCAGGATGGGGTCACGGATGGTATTGGCGATGCCGCACCAGGCCGAGTCTTCGATCGATTCTGCCAGGTAGCGGATCTTCCCGACCAGATCCTCCGAGCCCTTATCACCCACATCACCGGCGGCCAGCTTCTCGAGCTGCTCGCGCATCACGTCCACACCGATGCGGCACGGCCCGCAGCGGCCACAGGACTCTTCTTGAACAAGCCGGATATACCGCAGTGCCAGATCCACCAGGCAGACGTCACCGTTCACGACCACGCCCCGCCAGCAGACCACGGCTTTGACGCCGGCCATGTCGGGCTGCTGGAGGCGGGCCAACACTTCGGCGGGTTCTGGGCCCCCGTACCTATCGGTGAGAGCCGCGACGGGCTCGCTGGTGGTGATTTCCGGCGCCTGGGGCATGGCCTCGAAACCTCCCTGGATGAACACATCGACTGACCGACCGTGAACCCGTGGATCACGAACCCGCGGCTCACGACCCGGCGGATCATGAACCCGTGGCTCACGTTTTCTGATGATAACCCATCGTCCGCACGCGGGGCCAGGTCGCGGAGTCTCTACCCAAGCGGGGGGCGGATGACCGCGTCTCGCGGCGGCGCCCCTTGAGACGGATTTCGTGCCCGTACGTCCTGGTCGCACGCGGGCGGACATGCCCGCCGCCGGGCGATACAATCGGGTCACGACCGCCCCACGAAAGGAGAGGGCATGGAACGGCTATGGGCACCGTGGCGGCTGCAATACATCACCCAAGAGAAGCCCGGCGGCTGCATCTTCTGCGAAAAGCCCCACCTAGGGGACGACCGCGCAGCCCATATCGTCTACCGCGGAGACCTTGCCTACGTGATCCTCAATGCCTTCCCCTATAACAACGGCCATCTCATGGTCGCGCCGTTCGCCCACCTTTCTGAGTTCGAGGGACTCCCGTCCGCGACCCTGCAGGAGATGATGAAGCTCGCCCAGCGATCGACCCGCGCCCTGAAGCTGATGTTCCATCCGGATGGTCTCAACCTCGGCTTCAACCTAGGGGCGGCCGCCGGAGCGGGCATCAAGGATCATGTCCACCTCCATCTGGTGCCGCGCTGGGTAGGCGATACCAACTTCATGCCCGTCCTCGCCGACGTGCGGGTCATCCCCCAGTCGCTCGACCAGGCCTACGAGCAACTCAGGGAGGGGTTCGCACGCCTGGAGACCTAGGCTTGGGGGGCTGCCCTGCCTGGAAGCTGCCGGATCGGGAGGCCGCCGGAGGGCGAAGCCCCGGCCTTCCGGGCTCGGAAGGCCGGGGCTTCGCCTGGACCGCGTCGCCGGATTCTAGTCGTAGTAGGCGGGTGCGATCTTCAGACTCTCCAGCAGCGACAGCTCATGCCCGAAGATGAGGAGCGCGCCGGTTTCCTGAAGGTGTCGCAGCTTCGCGATGGCCTGCACCGCCATCTGGCTGTTCCAGCACATGCCCGGAGGCACGCTGTCGGTGAGGTTCTCCGCCACCTGGACGGCGTCGCCGGTCAGAACGATCTTCCCCGACCTGGGCAGGTCCACCAAGACGGACTGGTGCCCCTCGGTGTGCCCTTTGGTGTCGAAGCAGACCACCGATCCATCCTCAAAGACGTCGAAAGCCTCATCGCCGGGCGGCTGCAGGTATCTGAAGCCGCGCGCCGCCAGCAGGTTGTCGAAGTCGTACCCGCGTTCGTAGGCGTCCGGCCACCAAGCGGCCCGTAGCTCCGACCGCCTGACAATGAAGGTCGCGTCCGGGAAGAGGGTCATGCCCCCCGTGTGGTCAAGGTGCAGATGGGTGAGCACCACGTACTTGACATCCCCGGGAGCGTAGCCCAGCCGCTGCATCTGCCTGTCGATCCGGTGCGCCGGTTCCACTTCCAGAACCGGATCGCGCGCATCGTCGGTATCCACCCCGGTATCGACCACCACCAGCCCCCTCGGGTGGTCGATCAGGAACGAGAAGAGGGGGATCGTGACCGGCCTCCCGAAGTTCCGATCGGGAGTCAGATGGCTCAGGTCGGGCAGGTGCGCCCGGCCGCCGTCGAAGACATAGAGTTTCATGGGCCCTTCACCCCCTGGGCCGCGCGGCCCCGTCGCGCCGTTCTCCCCCGGCCGGGTGCGACGCTCATCTCCTGACCCGTTCGATTCAACCCCTGACCTCTTCGATGATCTTGCGGCAGGCCTGCATCCAGATGTGGCTGTCAGGATAGAAGATGACGATCTTCACCCCATTGGCCCGGGCCGTTTCGACTCCGGCGCGATCCGAGGTGGGGAACGCCATGCCCATGATGGGGATACCCTTGGCCTCGCAGATGGCCTTCACCTTCTCATTGGCTTCCTTCAGGTAGGGATGGGCCCATTGGACCCTCTCCCCCGGCTCCTTGAGCATGGCGTTGGCGATGTCGGCTCCCCCTACCCCGACGGCATCCCGGCCCGGTTTGAGCACGGAGATGATCTCCTCGGCATTGTCGATGGCCTCCACGTCCTCCAGGAGCGGGATGAACATGATCTGCCGGTTGGAGGCGGCCATATACTCCTCCCAGTTGTCCTGCGAGTATCCGGAGGCGCGGATGGCCGGGCAGATGCCGCACTTGCCCTCCGGGGGATAATGGCCGGCCACCAGGCCGGCTCTGGCTTCCTCGGCCGTCTTCACATGCGGTACCACGATCCCCTGGGCGCCTGATTCCACAGCCGAACGGATGAGGAACGCGTCGTTCGCCCCCACCCTGACTAGCGGGCTCAACCCCGAGACCTCGGCGGCCCGGATCAACTGGACCATAGTCTCTGGATTGGTGCGGTTGTGTTCCATGTCGAGCATGACGAAGTCGAAACCCGCATAGCCCACGATCTCCACCAGGTCGGGGTCGTGGGTGTACATCTGCATGCCCAGTGGGGTCTCGCCTCCGGCGAGGGCCTCAAGGACCCTGTTAGGTCTGAGGTATGGCTTGAACGTCATCTTCCTCTCCTTATAATCCACGGGAGCCGGCCGCCGGCCTGCGCCGGCGGCCGCCCGCATCCGCCGCGCGTCTACCTTTCCCGATTGTCGATGGCAGGCTTGATCTCCTTCGCCGACGCCATGTTCGCGAGAGCCTCGTTGATGTCTTCGAGCCGGTAGGTACCACTGATGATCTCGCCGAACGGATACTTCTCGCGTTTGGCCTTGAGAAACTGCAGCGCCCGATAGAAATGCACGATGTGGGCCGACACGCTGCCGACAATGGTGAGCCCCTTCTCGTTGATGCGGCTGGGCATGATGGGGGTGGTGGCGGCCGAGGTCTGACCGAGGATCAGGTACTTCCCCCCCTTCATGATCATCTCGAGACCTTCCGCGACGGCCGGCGGATAGCCCGAGGCTTCGACCACGTTCTCCGGACCTCTTCCGTGAGTGAGTTCGAGGATCATCTGCCGGCGCTCCTCGGCATCCTGGTACTCGTCTATGTCGATGACGTGGTCCGCGCCCCACTTCTTCGCGAGCTCCAGGCGATTCGCCGGCGCCCCCACCACGATGACGGTACGGGCGCCGCTCTCCCTAGCCACGACCGTGGAGTACAGACCTACGGGACCACAGCCCTGGATGACGAAGTCCTCCATCAGGCCTACCTTGCCGAAGCGCTCGTAGCCGGCGATCGCCGTCCGAAAGGCGCAGCCGACCCCGACCGCTTCCTCTTCGGCGAGTTCGTCGGGGACTTTCACGACATTGGTCTTGGGGGTCACGTACTCATATTCGGCGAACCCGCCCCGCAGCGCACTCGGCGGGGCCCAGCCATAGCCGGACCTCTTAGCGCACAACACCGGATCGCGTTCGATCTGACACCAGTAGCATTCTCCGCAATCGGCATGCGCCCACATGATGCGGTCGCCCACCTTGAGCGGTTCACCCGCGGCATCGATGACCCGGCCCTCACCGAGCCTGACGATGCGCCCTATGGTCTCGTGGCCCTGGATATTCGGGAGCGGGCTCTTGATGGTGAGCTCGCCCCTCTGCTGATGCACGTCGGTGCCGCAGATGCCGGCCATCTCCACCTTGACAAGGATCCCTCCACGCTCCACCTCGGGCACCGCGACTTCCTGGATCTCCAGAGGCCTGCCGTACTCCACCAGCACCGCGGCCCTGCATGTCTTCGGGATCTCGACCATCGATACCACTCCTCTGTAGGTGGGCCCCGCATTATCCCGCGGCGGCCTCGTTTGACCACGACAAGATTACCCGCAGACCCGTCGGAAGTGGGGCTGCAAGTCCGCGGCCGGCCGTTTCTGCATTTACTGTTGCTAAACCGGGACTGCGAAATACATGTTGCACTCCACCGCGGCAACCTGCAGCTTTGTACCTAAGCGGCCTCTTCGGGGTATCCTCGCCCTCATCCGACACCGGGAGGAAAGCATGGGCAGGCGGTCCCTGATCGTGTACTCGTCGTTCACCGGCAACACCGAGAAGATCGCCGGGCAGTTCGAAAGAACGTTCGAGAAGAACGGCTGGACATGCGACAGCGTGAGGATACGCAAGAAAGCAGAGGATATCCTGAACCCTCCGTTTGCCATCGATGAGTACGACTTTCTCTGCGTAGGCTCCGGGATCAGGTCCCACCTCCCCTACAACGAGACCCTTAACGTGCTTCGCAGGTTAAGACTTGGAACAGACCCAAGGGTCGCCCTCCAGTGGAGAGGCGAGACCATCCCCTATATCACCGCCCCGCTGCCCGAGAGTCCGCCACCCTTCAGGGACCCCAAGCTCATCGACCGTCACCGGAAGATGGTCCTCAGCCCGGAGTCCCCGAAAGCCATAGTCTTCGTCACCTATAGCGGGTACGAGTTCGGCCCCAAGGAAGCGGAGCCCAGCCTCATGCTGCTGGCGCTGGAAGTCGAACATCTCGGTTTCGAATGCCTCGGGAGCTTCTGCTGCCCGGGCAGGTTCCTCGACGACCCGACGCCGCGCGCCTATCACGGCGACATACGGGATCGGCCCAACGAGAAGGACCTGCTGAAGGCCGAGCTGTTCATCGAGGAGAAGCTCGAGCAGATCGCCGACCGCGCAGGGTAGACGAGCCCCGCAGACCGCGCACGTGGCCCAGCCGGAGGGTCGCCCACGATATGAGGACGTACGAGGGAGACCAAGCTCAGCGCGGGCCTGCAGCGGCCGGGTGCTGTGTCCTACCCCTTGACCTGCACTATCAGCTTGTAGGCGCCGCCCAGATCCCGCTCGTCCAGCAGATTCCTAAGCACGGTCGCCTGCCGGTCGGCCTCCAGTGTATCCGAGGCGGTCTCCGCCGTGCCGTCGTCGAGCGCCAGTAACTCATCCTCTGCCCCTCCCCCGCGCAAGAACGCGGCCAGGTTGGTGAAGAGGACGGTCTCGAAACCCTCAAGCCGCCCATGAAGGTCAAGGGCGGCCAAGTCGACGTCGGCGGTGAGGTCCTGCCGCCCCGCGCGGGCAAGAGGATCTGTCCCCATCTGATGCTTGAAGTAGCCACGGACGGTCCGCCGCCGCAACGTACAGGCCGCGGGACCCCCGGCCCGGCAAATCCCCGTCGAGACCGCGTCCACGCCTGGGAACCACTCTCCGTAGTCGATGTTGACGAAGCTCCCGGAGGGCATCAGACGGGCCGCCTGCCGGGTCAGATCGCCGAGAGCCGGGAAGATCTCCAGGAAGCCGTCCGCGGTGAAGGTCCCCAAGCGCCGCGGGTCGAGTGTGCCGAAGAGAAGCTCGGTCTCAGCCGCCGCCTCGTCCGACACGTTGCCCCAGGTCTGCGCGAGGCTCTGACACGCGACCTGTACGTAGACCTCGCGCAGGACCCCTCCTTC
>JAJFUK010000051.1 GCA_021372435.1 Actinomycetes bacterium
CGCGGCCCGGCGGCCCCGGGCCGCAACGAACGAGGATAGGTCACCCGGTCCGCGGTGTCAACGAATCCCGTCGCTTCACGGACGTAGGACCACAGGGCCCGACCCTGGACCTAGAACTCGTTTCAAAATGAAGCCGCGGCCGCCCAGTGCGCGCTGGACGGCGCGATAGCGCGTCCTCGGTCGCGCAAATAGCGCTGCTATTCACGCTCCCTGCGTCCTTCTCTGGCGCTCGCCCAGCTCGTCCCTTGTCGCGCAGCTTCACCTTGAAACGAGTCCTTAGCGGCTATGACCCGGACTTGACGGACTCGTCGTCGGCTTCGGCGGCCGCCTCCGTGGCCTCCGCTTCGATCTCGTCGCCGCCTTCCTCGATCTCTTCAGGAGCAGCGTCTTCGATCTCAGCCTGGCCACGCTTACCCCTGCCCCCCACTGCGCCTTCTGGGGCGGCGGCGCGGGCCTGCGCGCTGTCCCTGATGATCTCGGCGATCGCGCGCCGCGCGACCTTCATGTTGACGCCCTTGGCGACCTCGATGACCACGAGGTTGTCCTCGACGCGTTTCACCTTCCCGTATATGCCCGCGGCCGTCACGACGCTGTCACCCTTCTTGAGCGAGGCAAGCAGCGCGGCATGGGCCCTTCGCTGCTTCTGCTGCGGCCGGATCGCCATGAAGTAGAAGATGGCGATGAACGCGAGCACGTAAATGATCAACATGTAGGATGAACTCTGCAACCGATCCTCCTTGTCGAGTGCCGCTCCCCAAGCTGCCGCAGGCGAATACGGACTCTTTCTATGCGAATGAGTATGTTACCACGGAGCATGCTCCTGCTTACGGAAGGCCGAGAACGTCCCGGCCATTATCGCCTCCCGGGCCCGGCGCACCAGCCGGGTGAGGAACACAAGGTTGTGTTCCGTCAAGAGCATCAGTCCTAGGATCTCCTTCTGCATCACGAAGTGGCGAATCGCGCCCCGCGAGAACCCCCGGCACGCGGTGCAGGGACAGCCCTCCTCCAGCGGGCCGTCCGACAGAGCATGCTCGGCATTGCGGAGGTTGAGCCTTCCGCAGCTGGTGAAGGCCGTACCCATCCTGGCCGTCCTCGTGGGTAGCACGCAGTCGAAGACATCTACTCCCCGGGCGATGACCTCCACGAGGCCGCTCGGATCGCCGATGCCCATGAAGTAGCGCAGCCTGTTCTCAGGCAGAAGCGCGGCTGTGAACTCGGTAGTGTCGAGCATGGCCTGCCGGTCCTCCCCCACGGTCAGGCCCCCGATGGCATATCCAGGAAACCCCACCTCCTGAAGACGTTCTGCGCTCTCGCGCCTGAGCGGCGCCGATACCCCTCCCTGCACGATCCCGATCAGCATCTGGGGTCCGTCGGTCCCCATGCCTTCCCGGCGCTGATGTGCCGCCTTGCAGCGGGCCGCCCATACCGCCGTTCGGTCAACCGCTTCCGCCACCCCCGCCTGCCCGGCGGCCCCGGATGGACACTGGTCGAGACACATCACGAGATCGGCACCCAGAGCCGCCTGCTCGGCCATCGCCCGCTCGGGGGTGAAGACATGCCTCGACCCATCGTAGATCGACCGGAACTCCACCCCGCCGTCGTCGACACGCGCCGTGTCCCGCAGGCTGAAGACCTGGTAGCCTCCACTGTCGGTAAGGATAGGCCCATCCCACTGCATGAAGCGGTGTAGTCCCCCCAGCCGCCGTACCACGTCGCTGCCCGGCCTGAGTGCGAGATGGTACGTGTTGGCGAGGATGATCTGCGCGCCCACCGCCTCCAGACGGTCGGGGGTGATGGCCTTGACCGTTCCCTTAGTGCCGACCGGCATGAAGCAAGGGGTCTGCACCGTCCCCCGAGGAGTCTCGAGAAGGCCGGCCCGCGCGTTCCCATCTTGGGCTTCGACCGTGAAGGGGAAGTCGGGCAGCCCGTCAAGACTCCTCATCGATGCCTCCCCGCGGACCGGCGTCGCCGCACGCCTCCCGGCTGTCTTCCCACTCCGGAGTCTCACCCCGCCGTGCCCCGGCCGGTTCGATGAGCATGGCATCCCCGAAACTGAAGAAGCGGTACCGTATCGTCATCGCCTCCTGGTAGGCCTCCCGTAGGCGGTCCGCACCCGCGAACGCCATCGTGAGGGCCAACACGCTACTTCTCGGGAGATGGAAGTTGGTGAGGAGTGCGTCCACTACCCGGAATCGATGGCCCGGCGTGATGAAGATGTCGGTAGAGCCGCATGCCGGCTCGATCGGGGTCGGGTCTTCCAGGACCCCCGTGCCCGCCAGTGTCTCCAGGACCCGGGTCACCGTGGTGCCCACGGCGATCAGACGCCGACCGGACGCCCGCGCCTCCCTGATCCCGCGCAAAGCCTCGAGTGGGACGCTGTAGGTCTCGCGGTGGATGGGGTGGTCCTCCACGATGCCGGTGCGGATGGGCCGGAACGTGTCGAGCCCTACGTGCAGGGTCACGAACGTAGACCGTACTCCGACCTCCCGGAGCCGGTCCAGGAGCTCCCTTGTGAAATGAAGCCCGGCCGTCGGTGCCGCCGCCGACCCCGACACCCGGGCATAGACGGTCTGATAGCCGGCCGGGTCGTCCGGATAGGTCCGGATGTACGGAGGTAGGGGCAGCATCCCCTGCGCCTCCATCGTAGCCACCAGAGAGCGGCCGGACGGGCCTGCGATCACCCAGCGGCCCTCGCCCAGAGAATCCCGTAGAGTCAATCTTTCTCCGTCGGAAAGAGTCAGTTCGTGACCGGGACGCAGCCTGTGCGAGGGACGGGCCAACGCCTCCCACGACTCTTCTCCCGCGCCGGACGGCGCCACCTCCCCGTCGAGCGGGCGCAGGAACAGGATCTCGACCTCTCCCCCGGTCGGCCTGCGCGCGTACACCCTCGCCGGTAGGACCCGGGAGTCGTTCAACACGAGCGTGTCGCCCGGCCGCAGAAGCGCGGGTAGTTCGGAGAACACCCGGTGGTCGCGGCTGCCGTCCGCTCTGAGGTGCATCAGGCGGCAGGAGTCC
>JAJFUK010000079.1 GCA_021372435.1 Actinomycetes bacterium
CCGGCTCGCGGGCCGCGCCGCGCTGCTTCAGGTACGGCAACAATCCGCCGGCGGCCACCAGTTCCTGCATGAACGGCGGCAGCGGCTGGGCCTTGTAGGTGATGCCGGTCGTAAGATCGGCGATCTCGCCGGTGGCGAGATCGACCGTCAGCTCGTCTCCCTCCTTGATCCCGTCCGCCGCCTCCGGCGCGATCAGGATGGGCAGCCCCGTATTGAAGGCGTTCCGGTAGAAGATGCGGGCGAAGCTCTTGGCGATGACCACCGAGACTCCCGCCCCCTTGAGGGCGATCGGGGCGTGCTCGCGGCTGGAGCCGCAGCCGAAGTTCTCCTGCGCCACGATGATGTCGCCCGGTCTGACCCTGCCGGCGAAGGTGGGATCGGCGTCCTCCATCACATGCTGGGCCAACTCCTCAGCCGTCTTCATGTTGAGATACCGGGCCGGGATGATGAGGTCGGTGTCGACGTCGCGCCCGAAGGTCCAGGCCCGTCCGCGTAGTGTGGTCGCAGCCGCCGTCATGACTGCCTCCTTCCGCCACCGAAGTCCGACGTGCCCGGAGCCGGGCCGCCGATCTGGTCGGGTGTGGCGATGTGACCCGCCACCGCGCTGGCCGCGGCCACGTAGGGCCCGGCCAGGTAGACCTCGGAACCGGGGTCCCCCATGCGGCCCACGAAGTTGCGGTTGGTGGTCGACACGGCCCGTTCGCCCTTGGCCAGCACGCCCATGTGCCCGCCCAGGCAGGGGCCGCAGGTGGGCGCCGATACGGCCGCCTCCGCCTCGAGGAACACGTCGAAGAGACCTTCTTCCATGGCCTGCTTCCAGACGACCTGCGTGGCCGGGATCACGATACAGCGCACATCCTTGCTCACTTTGCGCCCCCGTAGGATCTCCGCCGCCTGGCGCAGGTCCTCGATGCGGCCGTTGGTGCAGCTGCCGATGACCACCTGGTCGATCCTGACGGAGTCGAGCTCCGCGGCAGGCTGGATATTGGAGGGCAGGTGCGGCTTGGCCACCAGCAGGGGCACCTCTTCCGCCTTCCAGGAATAGGTCTTCTCGTACCAGGCGTCGGGGTCGGTGGTGTAATAGACAGGGGTACGGCGGAACCGCCCCTCCACGTAGGCTTTCGTGGTGTTGTCAGGCGCGATGATGCCGCTCTTGCCTCCCGCCTCGATGGCCATGTTGCAGATCGTGAAGCGGGAATCCATCGAAAGGCCGCGGATGGCCGAGCCGGTGAACTCCATCGCCTTGTACAGGGCTCCATCGACCCCTATCTGGCCTATGACGAAAAGGACGATGTCTTTGCCCGTCACGTAGGGAGCCAGGGTCCCTTCGAAGTCGAAGCGGTGGGTCTCAGGCACTCGGAACCAGGCTTCGCCGGTGGCCATGGCCCCGGCCAGATCGGTGGAGCCGACCCCGGTCGCGAACGCGCCGAGCGCTCCGTACGTGCAGGTGTGGGAATCCGCCCCCAGGACCACGTCGCCCGGACCGACCAGCCCCTGCTCGGGTAAAAAGGCGTGCTCGACACCCACCCGGCCTACATCGTACCAGTGCACGAGTCCGTGCTTCTTCGCGAACTCGCGCATCTGCTTGACCAGTCCGGCCGACTTGATGTCCTTGTTGGGCGTGAAGTGGTCGGGAATGAGCACGATCTTCTCCGGATCGAACACATGGTCGAAACCGGCCTTCTCGAACTCGTCGATGGCTACGCCGGAGGTGACGTCATTGCCCAGGCACAGATCGAGCTTCGCCATGACGAGATCGCCGGGGGCGACCGACTCCTTACCGGCGGCTCGGGCCAGGATCTTCTCGGTCATGGTCATAGCCATGCTCTGTACCTCCGTTTCTTTGCACTCGCGGTTGTGGGCGCCGCCGGCCCAAGAGGCTGCTGAGAAGCGAAGCCACGGCCGCCGACAGACCAGCATTCTAGTCCACGTCCGCGCGCCCGCGCAACCCGGCGGCCCCGTCGCCGGGCGCCGGCGGGCAGGCGAACAGGGTCAACGCCGAGGCGCTTGGTGGTTACATCTGATGTAATATGTCAGCCACAGGCCATGATGAGACTAAATGAGACCAAAGTCCTAAGCGCCGATGCCCGGAGGAGCGCACGATGGCACGCATGACCCGCACCCAAGTCAGCCTCGAAGAAGACGAGTACCGGTTTCTCAAAGCCCAAGCCACCCAGAGCGGCTTGAGCCTCTCCTCCGTAGTGCGCGGCCTGGTGAGAGAGCGCATGCAAGAGGTGGGTGCCAAGGCGCCCCACGTGTGGGAGATCGCCGGGCTCATCGCCGAAAGCGACTTTGCCGGCAAAGACCACGATGCAGTCCTCTACGGCCATCCGCTCCACCCCCCGGCGGACGATCGGACCGCCGGGCGATCATGAAGCCCCTCTTCGTCGACACTTCCGGGTGGTACGACCTGATGTTCTCTGGTTCGCCCCAGCATGAGGCGCTCGTGAAGCTCGCGCGCCGGCCTGAGGCGCGGTTCGTGACCAGCACCTACGTGCTCGACGAGCTTGTCTCCCTCGTTCTTGTGCGCAGCGGCTACCCCACCGCCGCCCGGGCCGGAAGCCAGATCCGTTCGGCGGCGGAGGTGACGGTCGAGCATCCCGACGCGGCCGAAGAACTTCGCGCCTGGAAGCTCTTCCTGGAGCGCCCCGACAAGACGTACACGCTCACGGATTGCCTTAGCTTCGTGATGATGCGCCGGCTGAAGATCGATACGGCCGTGGCGACCGACGAACACTTCCGGCAGGAGGGGTTCACCACCCTGCCGGTGTAACCTATGGCCATGACAAGACGGATCCGTAAGCGGCGCCTTTTGCGCCGCTCTCTGCTGGTGGTGGGCATCCTGGTGGTGCTCGGCGGGCTGGTCGTCCTCATCCCGAACCTCATCGTCACCCGGTCGGCCCATGGCCATATCGTCCTTGAGGCCGCAGACGCCCCGCACGCCCAATGCGCCCTGGTGCTCGGCGCCAGGGTCTATGACGACGGCACTCCCACGCCCATGCTGGCCGACCGGCTCCAGACCGGCATCGAGCTCTACAGACTCGGAAAAGTCGACAAGATCTTGCTCTCGGGCGACCACGGCCAGACCGACTACGACGAGGTCAACGCCATGCTCGCCTACGTGCTCGCCCGCGGCGTCCCCGACGAGGACGTGTTCACCGATCACGCGGGCTTCAGCACCTACGACACCATGTACCGGGCCCGCGATGTGTTCAAGGTGACAAGCGCGCTGGTGGTGACCCAGGAGTTCCATCTGGCCCGCGCCGTCTATACGGCTCGCCAGTTAGGCTTGGAGGCCATCGGAGTCCCAGCCGATATCCAGCCCTACGCCGACGAGGGGCGCTTCGCCGTACGCGACTGGTTGGCCCGCGTGAAGGCGGTCATCCAGCTCCACCTCACCCATCCCGGGCCGCGCTACCTCGGCCCCGCCCTCCCCATCGACGGCGACGGCCGGCACACCCGCGGTTAGCTCCCCGCGTTCTCCCAGTCGGCGCCGAGCTCCCAGTCGACCCCGATGTAGTTCACTTCGTCCCTCGTCGTGGCCTCCAGGACTCCCGCAAGCGCCGTCTCCGCCTCTGCCCGCGAGGCGGCTACTTGGACCACCCGGTCGTCCGCATGTTCTTCGAGGTCATAGTCGGACCAGCCCACCACCGCGGGTATCCCTTCCTCATCGACCATCCAAGCCTCTATCCCACGGATGACCGCCCCCGCTTCCGTCAGGACCCCGATGACCTCCGCGGCCAAGTCCACCGGCCAGATGAAGTCGGGCCCTACGGCCACCGCGGCATCACGCAGATGGCCCGGGAATATGACCAGATCCTTCGGGGCAGCAGGCTCCCATCCCATGGCTCCCACCTCCTTCTCACCAAAGGCCGCAGGTAACGAAGCCTTTGTCGACCATGTCCTTGACCCTCGTCTGGATGGCCGACCCGTAGTTGGCTCCCGGCGCCCACTTGCCACTCAAGTCGTACACGGTCCGAACGTTGCCCTTGTGGACGGCGCCGCTGTCCTGCACATAGTGGCGGGGGTCCCCTGGGGTACTGATCGGAGAACCGTCCGCCGGTTGTGGCACCAGTACGCAGTAGGGGTCGGACACATGATCCGGATAGACATACCAGGCCAGGTGCGCATACTGGGCGATCACCCCGAGCTCCGCCGTCGCGAAGGAATGGCCCGGCACTCCTCCGGTAGCGCCTATGCCGGCGAAGTTGTTCTGCTCGGGGAGCACGTCCCCCCCGTACTGGCCGTAGCCGGTCTCATGGATCATCTGCGCCCAGGCCATGTCGGCCCGGATGCCGAACCGTTTGCCGTATTTCACGTAGAGCTTGGCCAGTTCCTCCAGTGAGACCGAGAACCTGCCGTCGTTCCCGCCGGTCTGGGCGCGGAAGTAGCGCACAAGATCGGTGGAGTCACCCAGAAAGCGTCCGTTGAGACCCGACATGTCGGTCCCCATGACGTTGAAGAGCAGCGCCGCCCCCTGGCCGCGGGTGGCTTTGCTCCACGGCGACAGCGACTTGAGGTTCTTCCCCGGAGGGGCGAGTTCACGCAAGAGACCGTTGTACTGAGCCACGCGCGCGATGAGGGAGTGGACCTTGTCGAAGTTACCCCAGGCCGACTTGTAGGAATCCGGAGGCACGTACAGCGGCCTCTCGCACGACCGGGTGCCCATGGTCACCATCTGCGCGAGGGTGATGGGCGCGCCGGGCTTGAAGGCCGCGCCGGCCGGCCCCGGGTAGCCGGTCACTATGTTCTCACGCACGGCCGCGGCGATGTAGTTGTCGGGATAGAGCTCCGTGTCCGAGCTCTTCTTGACGTCGACGAAAGCACATTTATCGTCCTCGCTGACGCTGATGCGCATGGCGAGGATCACCATCTTGGCGAACTGTTGCCGAGTGATCTGCGCTTCGGGGCGGAACGTCCCGTCCGCGTACCCGTCTATAATCCCCAGTTGGGCCAGGGTCTCTATCTGCACGTGGTACGGATGAGACTCGGGGACGTCGCTGAAGCCGGCGGCCCAGGCCCCCGCGACATGCGGAGAGACCAGCAGCACGACGGAGACGGCCGCCGTGGCCGCGAGGCCCAGCCCCGACATCCGTAGGACCTTGGAAAAACGCGGGCGTTTGAATCGCAAGGACTTGGTTTTCATGGCAACGAAGGATACCAGCATGCCTCACCCCGAACTCGTTCCGGTCCGCTCCGGCCGCGGGCGGCGAGCCCGCCGGCCGTGGAGCCGTGACCTGGGTATCGACCTCTACATCTTCCCCGCGGGGCTGCCGACCCCTGCAAGACCCGACGAGGACTGACCCGTGCCCCGACATCTCGTCGCCCTCACCTTCGACTTCTGGAACACCCTTTACTCCGCCGATGACGGGGCTATGGACAACGTCAGACCCCAACGCACCGCGGCCATGAGACGGCTTCTCGCCGCCGCGGGCACAAGTCCGTCCGAGGAAGCGATGCAGAGGGCGTACCGCTCCAGCTTCGACGCGTACATGACGGCCTGGCAGGCCGGCAGGCACCACGGAGCCCGGGAGCAGGTGTTGTTCTTCTTGGAACACTTCGCGATCGATGCCGCCAAGGTGGGCGCTGAGGCCCTCTCGCAGACCGTGCGCGAGATCGAGGACGCTTCTCTCCTGGCCGACCCGCGCCGCCTCCCCGGAGTGCCCGACACCGTTCCCGCCCTCGTGGAGGCGGGCTACCGCCTCGGGCTCATCTCCGACACCAGCCTCACCCCGGGACGCATCCTCCGCGACTATCTCGAGAAGGACGGTCTACTCGACCTCTTCTCGGTGCTTACCTTTTCCGACGAGACCGGCTACCCGAAGCCCGACCGGCGCATGTTCGAGACGACCCTCGCGGGCCTGGGCGCAGAGCCCGCCCAGGCCGCCCATGTGGGCGACACGCCCCGCACCGACATAGCCGGGGCGAAGGCCGTGGGGATGGTGGCCATCCGCTGCGCGGGCGTCATGGACCACCCCGAGCCGCCCGAGGCGGACTTTGTCATCCACGACCACCGCGAGCTCCCGGGGATCCTCGAGCAGTTGGCGGAGCAGCCCTCGGCAGGCTGCTGAAGAGTGCGACTGCGCCCCCGGCGCACAGCCGGCCGCGGTGACGAAGGCATGCGCCCTGGTTCTACGGCGTCTGCGGCTCGGTCATGACGCGACTCCAGCGGACCCCCATCGGCACTTTCGATTCCGCCATCTTCCGGACCACTCTCTCCCGCACCTCCACCGCTAGGGTCCAGGCGTCGGCCTGGGTGGGCGCCCAGGCCATGAGCCGCACGGAAACCCCGAAATCGTCAGCGTCGACCACCTGGACCGAGGGCGGGGGCTCTGCCAGAAAGAGCGGATGAGCCCGCGCCTCTTCGAGCAGAAGCGCGCGCACCGCGTCCACGTCGGCCGTGTAGTCCAGCCGCAGCACCACCAGGGCCGGCATACGCGGATCGACGAGGGTGTAGTTGCGGATGGTCTGATCGGAGAGGATCTTGTTGGGGATGACCAGCCGGCGGTTGTCCCAGGTGCGGATGCACGTGTAGAAAAGCCCGATGGATTCGACCGCCCCATACTCGTTGTCGATCCTCACGTTGTCACCCAAGCGGATAGGTTGCGCGAAGGCGATGATGATCCCCGAGACCAGGTTGGCCATGGCCGTCTGTGCGGCAAAGCCTAGGGCGATCCCCACCACCCCGGCCGAAGCGAACATCCCCACCGCCACCCGTTTGAGGGCGGAGACATCCATGATCCAGAACACCAGACCGACCGCCACGAAGAAGAGCACGACCGCGGAAAGACGCTCGATCATGCGGAAGCGTGTCTCCGCCCCCGGATCCACCTCCGCCAAGTTGCGGCGCTTCGAAAAGCGGTCGATACCCCTCCGCAGCAGCCGGTAGACGACCCAGGCCGCCACCAAGACGAGGACCGACACCCCGGCGTTGATAAAGTGCTGCTGGTTGGCTTCCCAGAACGTCATGGTCGTCCCCACTGCTCGGTCGTCATTCACTATACCGCGCCGGGTGGCGCCTGGGCGCGGGGCGAAGACCGGGCGGCGCGTCGCCGGGGTGTTGCGTCGCCGGGGCGGCGCGGCGGCACGGAGCGGGCGCCGACGGGGCTCGGAGGGCCGGGGGTGTTGTCTCGCCACGGCGGCACGGGGTGGGCGGCGACCGGGCGCGGGGCGGGTGTCGCTCATGGTCGGCGTTCTCGCGCAGGCGCCTGCGCAGCCGGCGCCCGGTGCATGGCAGCGCGTCCCACGGGGAAGATACGAGGTGGCAACCGCTGAGAACGTCCGCCGCTAAGGAGACGTGGAAGATGACCGGACCCGATCCCGAAAAGAACAACCTCACGAGCGGCCCCACTAGGGCCGGCTCCGCGGCCCGCTCCAAGGCCGGCCGCTCCAAGGCCGGCCGCGCCAAGATCGGCCCGGCGCGGCGCGGCCCGGCGCCGAAAGGCGCCGCCGCCGAAGCCCTGGCCGAATATCGCCGCAAGCGCGACTTCAGCCGCACCTCCGAGCCGTCCGGCACTGAAGGCGACGCCGCCGCCGGGGCCGCAGCCGCCGCTAGGGCGCATCTTCCCGCGGGCGATGAGGCGCCATCCGGCTCTGAAATCGAGAGGCAGCCCTCGGAGCACCCGGTGTTCGTCGTTCAGAAGCATGATGCCTCCAGCCTTCATTACGACCTGAGGTTGGAGATGGGAGGCGTGCTCAAATCCTGGGCCGTTCCCAAGGGGCCCTCCCTAGACCCCGCCGAGAGACGGCTGGCGGTGATGGTCGAGGATCATCCTTTGGACTACGCCACCTTCGAGGGACGTATCCCCGAGGGAGAATACGGGGGCGGGACCGTCATGGTGTGGGACTTCGGCTGGTGGGAGCCCGACCTCGCCTGGATCAACGAAGCGAAGAAGGGCAGACATCCGAAGTCGTCCGATCCCGCCGAAACGTCGGGTGGTGTCAGCATCGAGGGCGATGCGGCTGGGTTCGACCCCGAGAAAGAACTCGCCGCCGGTGACCTCAAGTTCATCCTGCACGGCCGAAAGCTCACCGGGAGCTGGGCCCTGGTCCAGATGAAAGGGCGCGGCAAGAAGAACTGGCTCCTGCTCAAGCACCGGGACGGCGCCGCGCGACCGGGCAGCGACATCACAAGCGAGGCTCCCGATTCGGCGGCCACCGGCCGTTCGCTCGAGCAGATCGCGGCCGACGAGGCCGGTTAGACGAAGGAGGACAAGATGAAGATCCTGGTATCCGGAGCGACCGGGTTTGTGGGAGGCGCCATCAGCCGCCACCTCCTTGCCGCCGGTCACGAAGTGCGGGCCTTGAGCCGCTCCTCGACCCGAGCCGCACAGAAGTACGACGCCGACGAGATCGGGCGCAAGGCCCTGGCCGACGGGCGGTTGACCTTCGTGGAGGCCGACGTGACCAAGCCCGACAGCCTGCTGCCCGCTGTGGAAGGCATGGACGCCGTGGTGCAGGCCGCGCAGTTCACGGGAGCGCCGGTAGAGGACCCGGCCCGCGGTCTCACCTACGCGGCCGTCGACCGGGACGGGACCCTGAACCTCCTGGGCGCGATCGCCAAGGTATACGGGCGGGCCACTGCCGGCCCAGACCCGGCCCGTTTCCCGAGCGGCTCTCCCCGCTTTCTCTATATGAGCGGCATCACGGTTGCTCCTGAAGCCCAAGAGCCGTGGAATGCAGCCAAGTGGCAGGCCGAGGAGGCCATCCGGGGCAGCGGCTTGACCTGGGCCATCGTGCGTTCGTGCTGGGCCTACGGACCCAATGACACCGCCCTCAACCGCATCCTCGGCTACTCCGACTACCTGCCGTTCGTGCCCGTCTTCGGACGGGGAGAGGATCCGCTGAGCCCGGTGTTCGTGGAGGACATCGGCCGGTTGTTCACCCTGCTCATCGCCTATCCGGAGAAGGCCACCGATACCACCTTGAAGCTGGGCGGGCCGGACACCGTCACCCTGAACGAGTTCGTAAGCCTGGCCTTACGGGCGATGGGCCGTCGCAGACCGCTCCTGCACATCCCGAAGCCGCTGGGGAAGGTCCAGGGAGCGGTGATGCAGTACCTGCCGGGACGGCCCCTGACGCCCGACGCGGTGGATTTCGTAGCGCAGGGCGGCGCGGTGACCGATGCCGACCGGGCCGCGTTGGCGGAGCTGTTCCCGGAGTTGCGGACGACGCCCCTGAGAGAAGGGCTGGGGAGCTACATGAACCGCTGAGGCGCGATTTGCTGGCGCGGGAATTGCGCTACCTGTGCAATTCCGCTACAGACCCCGATCCGGGTCCGCGCAGTTTCCGGCAGTCGGCCCTCGGAACTCGCTTCAGAACGAAGCTCCGCCGCCGGGGACGCGGGTCGGTCTCAAGAAGAAGTGTCAGAAGCAGTCAGCCAAAGCGACCAAAAGGCCACCCCCGCCACGGGAGTGCCACCATCGCGGTTTCGTGGAATCCCCCGGCAGGCCAGGCACGATCACAATGGCAGATAAGGACCGACATCGCGCGCCGTTGGTGGTCGCGGCGCCAACGGAGCTTCGCGCCCCTCCGGCTGCCGGCTGTGTCTGGTCCGAGATAGATGATCGGCCGGCTCACACGGAGCCTCACCGCAGACCTCAGCCTCCGCCCCCGCCTCGGCCGCCTGGGCCATCCTGCCCGCCCTGGCCGCCTTGACCGCCGCCGCGCCTGCCCCGCCCAAAGAGCAAGACAAGGACTATCACCACCACCACTATGGTGACTATTTCCTGCCAGCTTTCTATCCCCTACACCTTTCCGCGCCATCAAGCGACGGCAGCATGCTAGCAGATTACCTCGGCATCGTGCCCGCGACCGAGGGGTCCGGGCTCGGCAAAGGCAGTCGCCTTCGCCGCGCTTCGCGGTCTTCGCAGCTTTGTGCGACCAGTAGACGGCCGCACGGGTCGGAGCAAGAGGCCGGCAGCATCGCGGCCGCTTTGGCGTCAGGCGAAGCCGCTTTGCCGCAAGCCACTCGATCGGCACCAGGTCCGTGACCGACCGGAACTCCGGGTCGCCGGCCAAGACCGTCCCCCCTTCTGCGAGGCCGAGTGCCACGACAAAGGCGTCCGCTAAGGCGACGGGGTGGTGAGCC
>JAJFUK010000092.1 GCA_021372435.1 Actinomycetes bacterium
GACCCGGTGACCCTCATCGGCGCGGACGGAGACGACCGCATCACCGCCGAAGAGGTGGCCCAGAGGCTGGGCACCATCAACTACGAGATCACCTGCGACATCGCCTTGGATCGCACGGAGCGGCACTTCCTCAACGGCGGCGTCTGAACTTCAACGGCGGTGCCTGTAGACGCCCGTCGCCGGCCACGGACATGAGCGCGGCTTGGCCGCGACCGCGGCCAAGCCCCGCGCCGCCGGTTCAGGCAGCCCGCCTATGGCAAAGGTAGGCCGCAGGAACGGCAGTACTTGTCGCCTTGGTCATACGGAGTGCCGCAGGCCATGCACAGCCGGGAGGGCGCCCCTTCGTCGCCCCCGGCGGGAGCCGCACCCGGAGTCCCCGCACCCGGAGTCCCCGCGCCCGGCTGAGGCGCCGCGCCCGGCTGAGGCGCCGCACCTGGGGCGGTCCCCACGCTCGGGGCGGTCCCCACGCTCGGGGCGGTCCCGGCGCCCGGGACGGGAGGTCGCATCGGCGGAGCGTAGGGCGCCGGCCCCCCGTAGGGCGGCGCCGGCGGGTAGTACTGAAGGGGCGGGCGCCCGCCACGCCACGCGGTGCCCTCGCTCAGACGCTTCTTGAGATCGGAGGTCTTCAACCAGTACATGATCCAACAGACCAACCAGCCGAGGGCCAGCAGCCATCCGATGAACGGTATCCACCAGAAGAAGAAAGAGGCGATCCCCAGCACGCCCGCGGCGATGCCCACGTTGTAGCCGAAGTCACCCTCCGGGGCCCAGCCGCTTGTTTCGTAGTGCGCCCTCAACGAATCGCGCACCTTGACCACGGTGTAGAGAAACCAGCCGAGGCAGAAGACCGGGACGAAATTGAGCCACACGTACGAGGCGGGCATGGCCCGGTCCTCTTCTCGGACGCGCTCGAGAAGACCGCTCAGATTAAGGAGAAAAAAGAACCACGGTATGAGGAAGATACCCAGCAGGAGGACCGCTCCCGCCGTGGCGGCCCAGCCCCAACCCCAATCCCACCACGAGCTTGACATGAGCTCTACCTCCTGAGGTATAAGCCCGGGTCCTCTCCCCGGGTCCCTTTGCCGGTGGTTCGCGTTCTAGTGAGCGACCGCCTCCGGCAGCGCCGTCACCTCGATCCCGTCGGCGCCGCGTCGGGCCGGGTACTGCTCTCCTATGCGCTCGATGTCCTTCAGACCCGCCGTGCCCGCCTCCTTCTTCAGCCGCGGTCGCTACGGGCCGCCGCGGGCGTCGCCTGCCGGCCGGTACCACCGCCTGCCGGGGCGAACCTCCCGCCGCTACCTGACGGCGGCCACCGCCTTGTCGCGCGCGTCTTCCAGCATCTTGAGGTCGGGCGCCTTGATGAAGCCCTCGCGCTGCAGCAGTTCGATGATGGCCCGGGCGTGGTTGACGTCGGCCAGAGTCGTGTTGTAGACATGGTCCCATTCGAGCGCGGTCCGAGCCACGCCGTCCTTGACGGCCTGCACGGCCACGTCGGCGGCCTCCATGGCGAAGACCTCGGTCTCCTCCATTGTGGGCATGATGTAGTCGGGGTTGATCCCCTTCTTCTTCTCGGCGAAGTCGGCCACGGAGTGGGCGGCCGCGATGGCCATCTCATCCGTGATCTTGCGGGCCCGCACCATGAGGGCGCCTTTGAGGATGCCGGGAAAGCCCATGGAATTGTTGACCTGGTTGGGGAAATCGCCCCTCCCGGTGGCCACTACATAGGCGCCCGCTTCTTTGGCCGCGTAGGGATAGATCTCGGGGACCGGATTGGCGCAGGCGAACACGATGGATCTCGGCGCCATAGATCGGATCCACTCCGGCTTGATGGTCCCGGGACCGGGCTTGGAGGCGGCGATGACCACGTCGGCCCCGTTGAAGGCCTCCTCTTCGGTCTCGAGGCGCTTCGGATTGGTGGCCTCGCAGATCTCCCACTTCCGGTAATAGGCGGTGTCGGCCTTGACGTCGTCGCGGCCTTTGTGCAGCCCGCCCTTGCTGTCGAAGACGACCATCTTTTCGGGATCGGCCCCATCGGCCAGCAGCAGACGGGCCGCGGTGCTGTTCGCCGCGCCCGCGCCCAGGAGTACGATCCGTACGTCCTTCAGCTCCTTGCCCGCCACCTTCAAGGCATTGAGCAGACCGGCCAGAGTCACGCTCGCGGTACCCTGGGCGTCATCGTGCCAGACCGGGATGTCACACTCTTCGCGGAGGGTGTCGAGCACTTTGAAGCAGTTGGGCTGGCTGATGTCCTCGAGGTTGACGGCGCCGAAAGAGGGCTCGAGCATTTTTACGAAATCGATGATCTTCTCGGCATCGTGCTTGCCCTGCTTGTTGTAGCTGTTGCAGCAGAGCGCCACCCCATCGACGCCGCCCAGGTACTTCATGAGGAAGGCCTTGCCCTCCATGACTCCCAGGCCGCCCGGAGGGGTCACGTCCCCGTCGCCGAGCACCCGCGTGGAGTCGGATACCACGGCCACCAGATTGCCGCGGTTGCTGAGCTCGAACGAAGCGTCGTTGTCGTCGCGGATGGTGGTGGAGATCATCGACACGCCCGGCGTGTAGTAGACGTTGAACCAGTTGAAGCCGTAGATGCCGGCCTTGGGCATGGTCACCGTCTTGCCCCGGTAGAAGCGGTGGCTGCTGGCCGCCAATTCCTTGAGAAAGATAGTCTGAGCCTTAGCTCTCTGCTCGGGCGTGAAATCATCGGGAAAGTACGAGCCGAGGTCGGACAGGCTGAGATCGGGGGTCTTCATGGTCTTCGCTCCCACATTCGTATTCGATCACTGGTCGGCAGCGACATGCCGCCAGTCATCATAACACCGCCACCCTGCCGTTTGCTTTCACTCTGCCTGCGCCGGCAGGGAGCACGACGAGGCATCGTTGGTCTGTTCGACGCCTCCGGTCGACAGAATCGGTCCCAGCTAGTACGATTCGCGAATGGCAACCGAAAACGCGCAGGCTCAGGCAGGCCCCGACGCGGGCGAGGCGGCGGCGGACCGGCGATCGATCCAAGGCTTCATCGACAGTCTGGTGGACAAGGTGTTCTTGTGGGCCTTCCCCCGCTGGGTCCGGCCGAACCATCTGACCGCCCTCCGGTTCGTGTTGATCCCCGTGATCCTGGTGCTTCTCTACCTGGACCTCCGTTGGTGGGCGCTGGGGGTGTTCATCGTCGCCATCTGCACCGATTTCATCGACGGAGCGATGGCCCGCACTCGCGACCAGATCACGCTCCTGGGCACGTACACCGACCCGGTCGCCGACAAGCTGCTCATCGGAGCGGTGCTGGCCTGGACCGGGTACGAGTACCTGGTGGTGCGGATCTTCCTCGCCTTCATCGTGCTCGAGTTGGTGCTCTCCGCGATCGGGGCGTCCATCCTTCTACGCACCGGCACCGCCCGCTCGTCGAACCTGTACGGCAAGACGAAGATGGTCCTCCAGAGCGTGGCCCTCTTCATGTTCTTGATCTCGGGCATCCTCGACTTGGAAGCCTGGAAGACCATCTCGATCTACCTGCTGTGGGTCGCGCTCGCTCTGGCCGTGGTCTCCGGGAGCAAGCAGATCTACGACCTGTTCACGAAGAACCAGGAGACCGTGTAGACGAGTCGACGCCGGGCCGGGCCGGGCCGTACGCGGAGCGAGACTGCCGCGACCGGGCCCGGGCCACGCCGGGGCCTTCCGCGCCGCGCCGGGCCGGGCCGCGTCGCCGCCCGGGTGCGGCGCCGTGCCGGAAGCGGGACTGGCGCCTTCCGCGCCGCGGATCAGACGGCGCTTCCCGGGCGCCCGGCGCCGCTTTGCGGCCCGCCGGGTGGACGTCCCATCCCGGGTGCCCGGCGCCGCTTCGCGGCCCGCCGGGCGAATGCGACCGGGCGAGGTCTACGAGCACCGCCTCACCAGACGCGCCCAGTCGACCAGCGCCGCAAGGTACGCGCGTAGGCGCTCGCGCAACTCCTCGTCGATCAAGGCGCCGTTCTCGTCGAAGCGCTGCCCGGCGTTCGTCACCCGCAGCTCAGGCTGCGCCATGACATAAGAATCCAGGTACACGAACACCTGTCTCAGAGCGAGCTGCCCCCGTATAGTGCCGCTCTCCCCGCTCGACGCGCCCATGAGGCCCACGGGCTTCTTGCGGAATGCGCAGGTCTTGGGCGGGCGTGAGACCCAGTCGATGGCGTTCTTGAGCACTCCCGGGATGGAGTAGTTGTACTCCGGCGTCGCGATGAGCACGGCGTCGGCCTCCAGGAGGCGCCGCTTGAGTTCCCGGACCGCCTCGGGGTCGCCCCCGGCCTGGACGTCGGCATTGTACGGCGGGATCTCGTTCAGCGCGAACACCTCGAGACCCACCCCGGGGGGAAGGACCTCCGCCGCCGCCCGCAGCAGCGCACCGTTGTACGAACCGGCCCGCAGACTCCCGGGTATCCCCAGGATGTGAAACGTCCCCGCGGACATCGCGGTCAGGCCGAGAGCTGTTCGGCGACCAAGCGGCGGGCCAGGGCTATGATCGTCATCACCGGAGGCATGCCCATGGGCTGCGGCAGCACGCTCGAGTCGCACACGTAGAGACCGGCGATACCTGCCTGCAGATCGGTGTCGACCTGATCGCCGATGCGCACCGTACCGGCCGGGTGCGCCCCTCTCGGGGGAGTGGAGACGATCGAAGCAGGATCACAGCCGGCCCGGAGCAAGATGCGGCTGCTGACCTCGACGCCCCGGGCTATCAACCTTCGGTCGTCTTCTGTCAGCGGTTTCGACACGGTGCCGTCGGGCCTGACCGCGCCTGCGAACCCGTCCCGGGTCTTGGCCATGATGCCGAGCGTGTGCGGGAACTGCCTGAAGCCCGCGACCGCCTTGGGCCCGCCCATCAGAAGACCGAACAGATACCAAGGCCAGGGGTCGATGCAGTCCATCATGATGATGCCCTCGTCCTGCAGGTCGAGCGTGCCGCAGCCCATGGGCACATCGCGGCTCGAACCCCGGCCGGGATAGGTGCCGTACGTCAGGACCAGCGGGTCGATGATGACGCCTTCGCCGGCCCCCGGGAAGCCCGAGGCCTGCATGATAGGCGCGGTACCCAGGCCGCCCGCCGCCAGCACCACCCTCTCCGCCTCGATCTCGAACGGTCCCGACCTGCCCACGCCCTGCACGCCGGTGACGCGGCCGGCGCTGGACAGCACCCGCTTGACGTGCATCCGCGTCTCCAGCCGGGCCCCGCCGGCGCGCGCCTCTTCCACATACCGGCGCGCGGTCCATTTCGCTCCTCCGGCGGAGCCGGCGAACAGTTTGCGGCACCGCGGGCCGCATCTGTCCCAGTCGATGAAGTGCGGCATCGGCCGCCAATCGTAGCCCTCCGCCCGAGCCGCCTTCATGATGCGCTTCGCTCCCTCCCCGAGGAGTCTCTCGGGTACGGGGGTCGGCTTGAGCTCGCGCTTGACCTCCTCGACGTAGGGCGCCAGGTCGATCCCATACCGGTCCTTCAGCCAGGTCGGCGGTTCGAACGCGGTCCCAAGGTAGGCGAGGGTGCTGCCGCCCACGGTCAGTAGACGGACCATCTGCGTCCCCTCGATGGAGGCCAACGTGAGGAAGCGGTCGGCCATGCGAAACGTGTTCACATAGCTACCTTCAGGCTTGTGATAGGCCCCCCGCTCCAGGATGAGCACGTCCTGGCCGCGGCGGGCAAGCCCGCGCGCGACCGTCGCTCCGCCCGGTCCGCTTCCGACGACCACCGTCTTCGCGCTTGAATGCCTGTCGCTGCCGGTCATCGCTCGTCCTCCTGGCTATTCGATCCACAATGAAGCCGGGGCCAAGCCGGGGCCGCCGAGTCCGCACCGGACGGCACGAGGCGGCCTCCTCGGTCTGACAGGCTGCTGAAAACGACGCTGCGCCGTCAGGGCGCGATGGCTGCGGGCGAGAGAAGAACCCAGGAAGCGCGAATAGCAGCGCTATTTGCGCGACCGAGGACGCTCTATCGCGCCGGCCGGTGTGTCTTGGCGGCCGTGGCTTCGTTTTTCAGCAGCCTCCTAAACCTCGAGAGCCGCCCGGAAACCTTCGTGGACGGCGTCGTAAAGGATGCGCGGCAGCCTGCAGTCGCCGACCACATGCACGTTCTGGACGAGGGACCCGAGCGACTCCAGCACCTCGCTACGCGGCCGCCGGTCGGTGGCGAGTACGAGCGTGTCGGCCGGGACCTGCTCCCTCCGTCCGCCGTCGCCCTCGAGCGTCACCAAGCCCGGAGCAACCTCGGCGAGGACCCATCCGGACCGCAGCCGCACCGCTTGTTCCCTCAGCAGATCGGGCAGAAGCCAGAGATCCACTACGCCGACCGTCAGGTCCTGCGCCGACCCGCCGGGCACCTCCACCACGTCCACCTGCCTGCCCTGGCCGGCGAGCGCCAGCGCCGCCTCCAACCCGATGCCCCCGTCGCCGGCCACGACCACGCGCCGCCCCACCTGAGCCTCCCCGGTGAAGACGTCGGCGGCCCAGACCAGCATCCCGCGCACGTCCTCGCGCTCCGCTCCGGGCACGTTGAGCTCCAGCGGCTCCGCCCCCACGGCGAGGATGAGGTCGTCCGGCTCCTCCGCCGCGATCAGCCCGGGGGTGGCTTCGGTCCCCAGCCTGATGTCGACCCCGGAGACGCCCATCTGCCGGCGCAGGTATTCCAGAAAGCGCCTCATGTCGTGCTTGAAGGCCGGCGCCGACGCCACGGCCAGATTACCGCCCAGCTCGGGGCGTTTCTCGAACAGGACGACGTCATGCCCGCGCCATGAGGCCGTGAGCGCGGCCTCCATGCCGGCCGGCCCCCCGCCCACGACCACCACCTTCTTGCGCTTTGCGACCGGCGGGAGGCAACGGTAGTATTCCTCCTCGAGACTCCGCGGATTGGTCGTGCACTTCACGGTCAGCGCGTGCACCCCGCGGGTGAGGCACTGGTTGCAGCGGATGCAGGGCACGACCTCATCCGCGCGCCCGTGGAAGGTCTTCTCGACCAGGGCCGGGTCTGCGATCAGCGCCCGGCACATGGCGACGATATCGGCCTTGCCCTCGGCCACGACGCGTCCGGCGAACTCCAGGTCCACGATGCCGCCCACCACGGCGACCGGCTTGTCGACCGACCGCTTGATGGCCGCCGCCCGGTCGACGTTCTCCCCGTAGGGCAGGTAGCGGCAGGGGTGGGTCACAGGATAGGTCCGGGCCTCGCTGATCATGCCGGCCGATACCTGGAAGCAGTCGACCCGGTCCTGCATGATCTGCGCGAACCGCACGGCGTCGTCGAGATCCATCCCGCCCGGGACCAGGTCGCTCGCGCTGATGCGCAGCTCGATGGGGAAGTCGGGTCCGCAGCGGTCGCGGATGGCGTCGATGACCCGCACGGCGAAGCGCGTGCGGTTCTCGAGGCTCCCCCCGTACTCGTCGGTCCTCAGATTGGCGAGCGGCGAAAGGAACTGGGAGATGAGCCAGCCGTGCCCCGCGTGCACCATGACCATGTCGAAGCCGGCGTGCTTGGCGCGCAGCGCGGCGGCCGCGAAGTTACCAATCACCGTCTCGATCATCTCCAGGGTCATCTCTTCGACCGTCACCTCGGGCATGCGCCGGTCTTCGGTGAACCTGCCCGTCATGGCAGTGGGCCCAAGCGGCTTCCTTCCCCCGATGAAGGCCGGCGGCGACTGTCTGCCCCCGTGATTGAGCTGGATAGAAGCGACCGCCCCGTAGTACTTGACGGCTTCTACGATGGAGGCAAGACCGGGGATGAAGCGGTCGTGGCCCAGATTCAGCTGCAGAGGCTGGGTCATCGCCCGGTCTTCGTCGACGGCCGCTTCCATGACCGTGATCAGGCCGGCGCCTCCTTTTGCCTGGGCCCGGTAGAACTCGATCACGTCGCGGTTGACGGACTGGTCCGCGTTGGCGCGCTGGCTCAGGGTCGGAGCGGCCTCGATACGGTTCTTGACGGTCACCCCGCCTATGTGGACCGGTCGACGCAGGGCCTCGCAGAAAGCCACAATAGACCCTCCCCTCTTCGCCCGCGCCGCAGCGTCAGGCGGTCTGTTCCTTCTTCGCCAGCGGCGCGATCGGACTGCTCTTCGCGTTGTCGCGGTTGGCCCACTCTCGCTCAGACCATGTAGTGTAGCGTGGCGGGACCTCCGGGTCGTTCGGCGGATAGACCTTGTCGAGAGCGTATTCCCAGTTCGGACCAACGGGGGGTTCGTCCGGCAGGAACTCCTCCGGAAGCGGCGGACCGCCGGCGCGCTCGTCCTTGTCGGGATCCTTCGGGGCGGTCCACGGGATCTCGTACGGAGTGAGGAATATGCCGGGGGTGCGCATATGCCAGATCTTCCACTCGCCGCTCTCGACGATGAAGTCGCAGTCGTACTTGATCCAGCACCAGGCGGCTTTGGGCACAGGCGTCTCGGGCGAGCCGCTCTCGTGGCCGGGAGCGACCCAGATCCCCCGGGCGGTTTTGCAGTCGGCGGCGACTTCGATACAGGGCTGACACGGAGTATGCACATGCATCTTGCCCCTGAGGTCGCCGTCGATCCACGAGTGGAACTGCGGGTATAACCTCATGAGGCCCTCTCGGCCGCAGTACCGCCCCCAGGTCATCTCGGCCCACGTGTCTTCGGTGTCCAGGGCGAACAGCTCCGCGCATTCCTGATGGCGGTTGGCGGTGTGGTAGAAGGCGTACTTGGACATGAGGTTCTGGATATCGAGGTAGGCCTCGATACGCGCCAGTCGCTGTTCCAGTGTCATCGCCTCGGTGTACGTGCTCATCTGCCCTCCTGCCCCGGTCTGCGCGCCTGCTGCCGGTCGGTGCGATCCTACCCGACCTGTAGGATACACGCTCCCGGACATTCCCGGGATCGGGCGTACAACGCTGTGGCCCGCAGGTCCGGCCTGCGGGCCACGGTCCCTCTCAGCGATCCTGTGCGACTACCGGCCGGTACTACCCGCCGGTCCTTTCCTTCGGTTCACGGCCGTTGCGCGTCACTGAGCGGGCCAGGTCACGTTGGTGAACGCCGCGGCGGCTTTGAGCACCGCCGTCATATCGTCGACGATGCCCAGCTTCTCGGCACGGGTCATGCAATCATCCGCGCTGACGGTGAACAGCAGATCCCACCACTTGGCGATGTCCTCGTCGGTCAGCCTGCCGACCTCCACGCCTGCCTCGGTGAGCATCTTGATCGCCGCCTCGGTGTCGGTGGCGTCGAGCTGCAGACTGAAGGCCTCGGTCTCCTTCGCGACGTCCTTCATGATCTGCTGCGTCTCCGGCGTCAGCTTCGCCCAGGTATCGAGGTTGACGGTGAAGGCGTTACCGGCCGCGTAGGTGCCGTCGAACTTGTAGTACTTGCAGATCTCGTACCACTTGAGATTCACGGTCGGGACGAAACCCATCTGCGTGGCCTCGATCACGCCACGGGACAGGTTCTCATAGGTATCCGGCGGGAAGGTCTGCACCACGGTATACCCGAGAGCCTCGAACGCGGGGATCGAGCCGCCGGCCCCGAACTTCCTTCCGACCAGGTCGGCGAGGGTCTCAAAGGGCTCTTTGGCGATGAACACGTTGCCGCCACCGGCGGTGAAGCCCAGGTAGATGACGTTGTTCCTCGCGGCTTCCTCCTGGATGAGAACGGAGGTCTCCGGATTCTCGAACACCAGATGGTTGAAGTAGTCGATGGCGCCTTGGGCATCCGGCGGAGCCCACATCGGGAAGTTCAACAAGGGGAGCTGGTCGGCGAACGGTGGGTGGCCCAGGGAGATCATGTCCACCGAGCCCGAACTGACCAGACCGAGCTCTTCCATGTTGTTGCCGAGAGTCCCGCCGAAGTAGACGTCGAAGGTGACCGCGCCGGCCGTCGCTTCCTCGACGGCGTCACAGAAGTGCTGG
Source organism: Actinomycetes bacterium (assembly GCA_021372435.1). Taxonomy (GTDB): domain Bacteria; phylum Actinomycetota; class Thermoleophilia; order RBG-16-64-13; family RBG-16-64-13; genus RBG-16-64-13. Next base: position 9,872 of record JAJFUK010000092.1, read on the forward strand.
ATGATCTTGCCGCCCGACTCGGTCTCGACGAATGTCGTCGCATACTTCAGGACGATCGGTTCCTGGGCGGCCACGCTGGTCGTCGTGGTCTCGGGAGCCGCGGTCGTCGTAGTCTCGGGAGCCGCGGTCGTCGTGGTCTCGGGAGCCACGGTAGTGGGCGCTCCCGTAGTGGTGGTCTCTTCCTCTTCGCCGCAGGCCGCCAATCCCAAGCCCATGGCCAAGGCGAGGACCAACGCCAGCCCCAACATCAACGTTTTCCTCATACAGCGCCCTCCTTTTCCTTTTCTCGGTAGGCCTCGAAAGGCTCACCGAATTGCCCAATCTTTATGATACTCGAAGCCGGCCTCCAGGCCGGTCTATCCGCCGCCGCCCCCCAGAATGTCGGGGATCCACGTGGTGATCTGCGGGACCACCGGCAGGATCAGCGCCACGATGAACTCCACTATGAAGAAGGGCCAGATGCCCTTGAATATCACCCCCGGATCGACCCTCAGCGCGTTGGCGACGGCGAACACGTTCATCCCGATGGGCGGCGTCAGCCCAGCCATCTCGCCCACAAAGACCAGGAAGATGACGATGACGTAAGGGTCGTAGCCGACACTGACAAGCAGCGGCACCACCACCGGGATGGTGATGATGAGGATGGAGGCGATGTCCATGATCATGCCGCAGAACACGTAGAAGATGAGCACGACCAAGAACACCGCGTACGGCGGCAGGTTGACCGTGGTGATCCAGTCGGCCAAGTGGTCGGGCAGCCTGCTCAGGGCGATGAAGCGGCTGAACATGGTCCCGGCGATGATGATGGGGAAGAACCCCGCGTTCATCACACAAGCTTCCCAGGTGGCCTTGATCATGTACTTGAGGCTTACCCCTCGGAACAGCCCGTAGATGATGAGGATCATCGAGCCGATGGCGCCGCCGACGGTGGCGGAGAACCAACCCCAGTAGGTCCCTCCGATGATGAGCACGAAGAAGACGGCCACAGGCAAGAGGAGCTTGAGCGATCTCAGCCTATCCATCCACGTGATTCCCACTGCGGCCGCGCCAGGGACCTTCTGAGGCCATACCTTGTGAAGCACGAAGATCACGCACCACAGCAGCACCATGAGCAGTAGAGCCGGACCGATGCCGGCGACCAGGGACCTGCCTATGGAGTAGTTCGTAAGGACGCAGAAGATGATGATGGGCATGCTGGGCGGGATGAGCGAGTCGAGGGCCCCCGACGCGGTAATGCAGCCCATCGACAGGCTCTTGTCGTAGCCGTGCTTCACCAGTTCCGGCATGGCGATCTTGCAGAAGACCATGTTGGCCGCGGTCGACATGCCGCTCACGGCGCCGAAGAGGGCGTTACCGGCGACGGTGGCCATCATGAGGCCGCCCGGCATCTTCGCCGTCCACTTCTCCATGGAGTTGTAGGCGCCCTCCCCGACGCCGGTCTCACCTGCCAGCACCCCCAGCAGCATGAACAGGGGCAGGACCGCGAAGGAGTAAGAAGCGGCTATGTTGAACGGCGCCTGCATGAACTGGGTCAGGGTGAACGTCCAGCCGCCCAGCAGCATGAAACCGACAAAGCACACCGAGAGCATCGAAATGAAGATGGGGACGCCGGACAGGATCATGATCAACATGACGGCAAACCCGGCGAACCCTACGATCGTCTGCGTTGCCATGGCACCCGGTCCTTGGAGAGTCCGCCGCTTAGTCGGACGCCGCGGGAGCGTCCGGAGGGACGGGCTCGGCCTTCGGCTTCTTCGCGGCGGGTGCGTAGGGGCCCCGCCTGTGTTTGAAGTTGATGAGGTCGCGGATCCCGGTGGTCACGAAGCCCCAGCCCATGAAGAAGATGCCGGCCACCAAAGAAGCCTCGAAGGGCCACAGAGGGAACTTCCACGTGCCGGCGGCGACGTCGTGAGTAATCCAAAGCTTCTCAAGCATGTACCAGCCGCGATACGCGACGAACATGCAGCAGGCAAAACCCAGAAAGTACGAAAAGGCCCGTACCGCCACCTTGAGCCTGGGAGGGTAGTGAGCCTGCAGAAGCTCGATGGACGTGCTCCCTCTGTCGGTCTGCACGTAGGCGACGGCGAGGAACACCAGGGCCTCGTTCATGTACTGGATGAAGTCCGTCG